>DATIJX010000198.1:0-106206 GCA_035478175.1 Ignavibacteriaceae bacterium | reverse complement strand
AAAAATCTTGTTGGCGTTGAAGCTGTTATTGATAAAGATCTTGCATCATCATTACTTGCCACAGAAATTGAAGCTGATGCATTTTTCATTCTGACAGATGTGCCAAACGTTTATCTGAATTTTCATAAACCGAATCAACAAAAACTGGAAAAGATTACTGTGCAGGAAGCTGAGAAATATTTGGAGGCAGGAGAGTTTGCGGACGGTAGTATGGGCCCCAAAATTTTATCTGCAATTCAGTTTGTGAAAAATGGAGGTAAAGAAACAATAATTACTGAATCAACTCAACTCAGCAATCCTGATTGCGGAACCCGGATTGTGGCAGAGAATATTTAGTAACAAAACTTACGCTAAAAGTTGAGGAGTAAAGAGATGACATCTTTTTATCTAATTAAAAATTAAATGTAAACGAGATTTCAACTAAAAAATAAAAGCATTCTTTTACATTACGAAAGATGTCATCTCTCTGCCCGCGCAACTTAACTTAGCAATTTTTATTTAGAGTAAATGTAGTTGTTCAAAACTTCAACTGTCAATTTGCAGGCAGACAAATCCAGCTCTAATAAATCCCTCATAGCAAGTACACCAACAAGTTGTTCATTCTCGATAACCAAAATATGTCGTGTATTGGCTTCCTTCATTTTAGCAAGGACGGATTCATTTGGTTCATTTATATCTGCGATGATTAACTTTGTACTCATCACATCATCAACACTGGTTTCGTCAAGATTCTTATTTTGTGCAATTACTCTTTTAACAAGATCTCTTTCAGAAAAAACCCCAACAAGCTTACCTTCATCCATAACAGGAACAAGTCCCACGCTCTTTTCCGCCATATACAATACAACATCTTTTATTGACATTCCCTTTTTAACAGTGAAGATTTCCCGATTAGCTAATATTTCTTTTACATTTTCCATTGTTACTCCTTTATTTTTGTTCTAATATAAAAATTATCCTGTCAGATGCAAAGAGTAAAATATGATTTTTGTTAAAGGAATCAATATCCAATAGGTTAATTCTATCTAAAAAAATTAGTTGTCTGTGTGGAGACTAGAGTGGCTGCTACTCAGTTCTTTGAATAAACTCTTTTATGATTTTATCGTTTGAAGAGATAAGTTCTGTGGGTGTTCCCATAAAATGAATTTTTCCTTCGTGCATCATTGCCACCTGGTTTGCAACATTTTTAACGCTGTACATATCGTGAGTAACTACAATCGAAGTAACATTTAGTTTATCGGTAAGATCTTTTATTAAACCATCTATTGAGTCTGACATAATAGGATCAAGACCTGTGGTAGGCTCATCATAAATAATATAATCCGGGTCGGTGATTAGAGCTCTAGCAAGACCAACTCTTTTTTTCATTCCGCCTGAAAGTTCTGCGGGTTTAAGTTTTTGAACACCTCTCATACCAACTAATTCTAATTTCTCAGCAACTCGTTTATCTAATTCTACTCTTGCGAAATCATTCCCTGATTCAACTAACGGAAGCGCAATATTTTCCTCAACCGTCATTGAATCAAACAACGCAGAACCCTGAAATAAAAACCCGAATTTTCTCCTGAGTGTATAAAGTTCCTGCATGGTCATCTCATCAACTTTTTGCCCTTCAACTTTCACATATCCTTCATCTGGATAAAGCAGCCCAACGATATGTTTTATTAAAACACTTTTGCCGCATCCGCTTCTGCCGATAATAACTATTGTTTCCCCGGTTTCAATTTCAAGATTAACTCCCTGAAGGACTTTGTTATCGCCAAAAGATTTATGAAGGTTTTTAATTTCTATCATTTTATTCTTTAATTATTATTGTTTAAAATAGATAAAAGAGCGGAGGATTATAAATCTGAATTTAAAATAAAAAACCAGACTGATAATTATTTCAGTCTGGTTAATAAAAGCAACTTAAGGGTTTTAGTTATTTTCTATCACTGATGCACCAAGTTCCTGGGCACCTGCACCTGCTACAAAACCTCTGGCATATACTGTCAGAATTTTTCCGGTTGGAAGAGTTACACTACCTAAGTCCAGAACAACAGTAGATGTGCCTGCTAACCTGACCTGCAAATTATAACTTCCACCATCCAATGGAGTGAATGGGGTATTTCCTTTGAACGAAACATTTCCGAATACTACTGTTCCGTCAGCCAGCGTTATATCTACAGCAGGGGCATCGGGTGATAAGTGAATAAATCTTACGTGCACTTTTCCTGAAGCTGGTGCAGCTAAATTATCTTCAAGAACGAGTGGTTCAATATTAGCAACTGAGTTAACAGCAAATATTGAGTAAGCTTTGTCCTTAACAAAGTCTAAATCAGCCTGAATCACTGTGGTTGACGTTCCTGTAACATTAACTTTAATATTTCTTGTACCACTTGGCAAAGTTACATAAGGTGTATTCTGCAAGTAAGTAAGATTTGTAGCTGCAATTGCATTATCAACGAGAATATCAGCTCCCGGTGCATCTGGTGAAGTATGAATTACCATTGTCGACGAGTTAGATGGAACTGGCTGTACTGGATCTTCTTCATCATCGCAACCGATGAATGTAAATGCAGTTATTGACACTGCGAGAGCTAAAACAAGATTTTTGAATTTCATTTTGAATTCCTTTTTAATAGATGAAATATTTATTACTTAGTTAACGAACTTTAAAACAGATTGTCCTCTCCTGAGGTTCCATTTCAGAAAAGATTTTTTTAAATGGATTAAAAAGGCGGATTCGCCTATTGAGGCTATAGAAGCTAAAAAAAGCGGTTTATATCGCGAAGTGCTGAATTTTGCTGAGAGATTTAGACGAAAATTTGTTTCAGATGATGATCCATATGATCAACATAATCTTTCATCAGGAAAAATAATGTGTCAGCATTTTCGAATGGATCTTCTACTTTTATTTTTATTTTAAGATTCTCTTCGGGAGTATTCTGCATTATAAATAAAATATGTTCGTTGTAAACCTTCCACAAATTTACAAGCTGTTCAGTATCCTTTTCATTATAATTCTGAATGCTCACCCAATCGTTCTGTGCATAACCTTCCACAAAAAATGGTGATGGCAGAAACTGAATTTTTACAAACCGGTGATGATTGTTCGCTGCTGAGTCAATCAAATGACCCAGCAATTCTTTTTTAGACCACTTATTCGGTGCAGGTTTTCTTCTCAATTCCGCTTCGGGATATCTTAGAAATTCTGATGGAGCGAGATTGATATGCTGCTGTAAGCGATTGATAACATTTTTTAGTTCTTCTGTCATATAATTCTTTTCCTGTTAAAATTACAACTTCCTCGCAACCACCACTACGGTCTTCATTGATTCAACAACACCGGAGCCTTCGTTTATTGCTTCGAGGAAAATGATGTAGATACCAATGCGTAAAGTCTGTCCATCTTCATCAAGCCCATCAAAAATAATCGAGCCGGAAGAACCGCTTGCCTGGTTATTCGCAAGTGTCCGGACAAGTCTTCCTTTGTTATCGAATATTTTTATGCGAACCTGCGAAGTTGCCTGAGTTAATTTGTAGTTGATGATCGTGAAATCTTCAAAGCCATCGTTATCCGGTGAGAATGGATTTGGTGAAACAGAAATATTTGATTCAATATTCGGATTAACTGTGTAAATGCTGTTCTGGTTTCCGGGTGTTGCACCAATCGAATTAACAGAACTGCTCCAGTTGCTTGGGTCATTGGCGCCGAGATTCGGATTTATTCTTTCAAGAGAAATATTTTTTGTCGAACCGAAATTATCGTTATGCCATTTATCGGAATACCAAATCGAATCAATAACATTTCCTTTAACATCTCTCAAGAGAATTAATTCTCCCGTATTCACCAAACCAAGACTTGAGACTCCAACAATATTTTTGAAGACCGATTCATCTAAACCATATTTCAGGACAACTAAGGAATCAGCAGCTAAGAGAAAGAAAGAATTGTTCGGAATCATTAATGGAATTTGTGAAAGTCTGTAATTGTTCCCGTTCTCATCCACTATTTCCCAGCCTCCGATGTTAACGGAATCATTGCTCAAATTCAGGAATTCAATAAACTCACTGTTATCTGTTTCCGGGTCAAACATAATTTCGTTAATAACAAGATCATTTCTTTCGTAATCAGGAACATTGAGAATTGAGTTCGGCTCTCCGGGAGTGCTTCCTTTTGGACTAAGCGATGTTGTCCAGTTTGTGCTTTCGTTTGTCGCCGCTTCAAGTGAAATTCTTTCAAGCGATAAACCTCTTCCACCACCCCACGAAGAAAGATAGAATAAGCTGTCAATTATTCCATTTCTGAAATCGTAAATAACTACTCCATCTGAAGTATTGCCAAGTGATCCAAAGTTTGCAAAGAAGACTTTCGCCGTAACTCCGGGATGAGCTGAATTGAATGAAGTATCTTTTGCAATTACGATGTATTCTTCCGGCTGCAAAAAAACATCATCATTTGTTATAAAACTTTTTGTGGGAGTTGTAAGCACATCACTTATTGACCAGTTTTTTATGTTGATACTATCTCCCGAAACATTCACAAGTTCTACCCATTCGGGCTTGCCGGTTTCAGTGTTATACATTACTTCGTTGATCAATACTATGCCAGCGGGAAAGCCGGGTTCAACAGATTTTTCAAAATAATTATTAAGTGTGTCTTCGTCAGCCGAATAAACTATTCTAACTGCTGCTAATATTTTTGAAGTGATATTCTGAATTGGTGATGTTGAAGTAACATTTACGGAATCACCTGCAGCAAGGTTTAATCCTGTTTCAAAGCTTAGAAGCAGATCAACTACATTGTTAGTATCTGTGTCAATATAAAACTCAACATTAAAATTATTTGCATCGCTGCTTCCGTTATTTCTTATAAAAGCTGAAACAAAAACATCATCTCCCTCAACAGGAAAGCGCGGATTGAAATTCATTCCGGCAACTGAGAGATCAAACTGTTTTGGCGTGAGGCTGTTTATTCTTCCGGGAGTACTTTGCTCTATGTCGAATGATGTTCCCCAGTTGGCTGGTAAATTTGAACTTGCATTAACTGATAATCTTTCAAGCGAGTAGCCGTTTGTTCCTCCCCATTGATTTGAATAAAGAACTGAATCCATTTGAAGTCCTCGACTATCTTTTAGTACCACACCATCAACATCATTATTCAAGGTCGGAAGAGAAAGAACAAAAACCGGTGATGGAATGAATCGATGAAAATTGAAAATCTCAGCACTTCTGCTTAAAACCAGAAACGAATTCGGTTCGATAAAAACATCCTGATTTATCGTAACAGTTGTTGGAGTTGTAAATACATCGTTTATTTTCCAGCTATTAAGATTAATTACAAGATTGGTTCGGTTGTATAACTCTATCCATTCGGGTTCACCTCCGACAGGTGCGTACATAATTTCATTGATAACAACCGATTGCGCTGGTAATCCGGGCTCAATTGATTTATAAATATTATTGTTTGTTGTATCCTGATCTAAAGTAAATAAAGCATTGACATAAAAAGCTCTTTTATTTTGTAGGTCCTCTACCAGGTAGCTAAAATCAAAAACAGAAGAATCATCTGATGAAATAAAAAGATTTTGAATTTCGATGATAAATAAATCAGGAATGGAATCAAGATTAGTATCTTCAAAAAGCTGCAAAGAAAAATTCGCATCATTCTTACCGGGATTTTTCACTTTTACGGAAATTGAAACGGTATCTCCTTGAAGAGGAAATTCAGGATTGAATAAAATATCGTCAACAGCAATATCAAAATCTTTTTTAGTTAAAGAATTAATAAGTCCGGGTGTTGCTTTAGAAATACTATTTGAAGTTCCCCAGTTTGATGAGAAAAGACTTGAATCTTCTGTTGAAATTCTCTCCAAAGATTTGCCACCTGTATTGCCTCCCCACGAAGGTAGATAAGAAAGTGAATCAATCAAAACTCCCAATGAATCTTTAATCACAATTGCATCGCCAGTGTTGTTCAAAGCAGGTAAACTGAATCTTATGATCTCGGAAGGGACATTGTAGAAATTAATTATGGATGAATCGGCTGTCAGGACAATAAACCCATTTGCAGGGATGAACTTATCCGCATTGGTAATTGTAACCGATGAAGCAGCATCGGAAAATTTCCATTTTTTTAAGTTGATGGCAGCAGAAGTTCTATTATAAAGTTCTACCCACTCAGGTTCTCCGCTGGATGGTGCATACATAATTTCGTTAATAACAACATCGTTGTAATTGTTTCCGGGTGGAAAGACATTAAATGATTTAATCAGTTCGTTATTCTCAGGTTTCTCATCCAGGGCATAAACTACTTTGCTGATGATTTGATAATTGCCCGAAGGTAATGAATTCATAATTGTGCTTGCGGTAATTGAATCACCAGGAGAAAGGTTGTTGTATTGTTGAGTAAAAATTATTTCGCTGGGATCTGCAGTCGAATCAAAATTTGCATCATTATAAATCTCGATTGAATAATTGTCGGCAGAGCTTGTACCAATGTTTTTAACTTTTGAAGTAATGGTTACATCATCCCCTTCCGTAGGATTTGATGGTTGGAAGTTTAATGAAGCCAACTGTAAATCAAATTGAACAGGAGTAACTGAGTTTGCGAATCCGGGGGTGCCGTTAGCTACCAGTGCGTTTGCCCAATTAGTTTGAGAACTGTCTTTAATCGTTACTTTCTTTTCATCCGAACGCGTCTGTACATTATTCGCAGAATAAAAATATGCTTCAAGAGTATCGTTGGCTGCATTGAGAAGCCAGATTGGTCTGTTCTCTGTATTTGACATCCCTGATGTACCAAATGAGTTATCGGATATTTTTACGACAAGTGCTTCGGTTGGAATCAGTCCATCATAAATTCCCGATCCGAATGGATAGTCGCCTTCAAGAATTACAGCAAAAGATTTTGGAGGAAGAATGGTTCCTTCTCCGGCGTCTGTTATTACATCCGGGTTAGAAGTAGAATATTTTATTTTATATCCATTGATGTTAATGCTTTCAGTTTCGCTGTAATTGTATAGCTCAATAAATTCATTTGGACCAGTCTGTGGGTAAAACATGATTTCACTGAGAATCAGAGAAGAATCTGATTGAGGAATTACCAGAGGAGAGAGCAGAAAAAGTATTGATATAAATTTTTTTAACATTGTATTAAAATAGTCAATTTTTCCTGGCTGGCAGTTCTTTGCTCATTAAGAAATCAAACAACCAATCGGGCATAAACTTAACTAATTTTGAACCGATAACTGTTGTAAGTGGAAACTGAATAATTCTTTTTTCTTTTTTAATCCCATCTAAAATAATCTTTGCTGCTTTATCAACATTCATCAGGAAAGGCATATGGAATTCATTCTTATCAGTCATTGGTGTTTTAACAAAACCGGGTTTAACAATCATAACTTTTATGTTGTATGGTTTAAGCTCGACTCTCAAACTTTCTAAAAGTAAAGTGGCTGCTGCTTTGCTTGCATTGTAAAAACCACTTTTGGGAAATCCCCTTGATTCTGCAAGACTCGACACTCCAACAATCACTCCTTCTCTTCGTTGCATAAAATCGGGCAATAGCTGTTCAACACAATTTATAATTCCAAAAGTATTAGCTTTAAAAATTTCTATTGCAGTTGACGAGGAATACTTACTGACATCAGTTCGTGAAGAAGCACCGGCATTAAGAATTGCAACGTCGATCTTTCCAAAATCTTTTCTTACCTGTTCGAAAGAGTTCCGTACTTCTTCAACATTTCCAACATCACATTTGTAAGCTCTAACCTGACCTCCAACAATTTTTATTTCATTTGCCAGATCATTAAGTATATTTTCCCTTCTTGAGAGAAGAGCAATCGAGCAATTTTCCTTTGGCAGTAATTTTGCAAGGGAATACCCGATTCCGGAGGAGGCTCCGGTTAAGAGAACTGTTTTGTTATTGAAATCCATTTGTGCAGGGGCATTTTATCGAAATTCAGGAAGGAATTTAAACAATTGGAAAGAGTATTTAAACTTTGTAAAAAAGAATCAATTGTTTATCTTTTCTCAAAAATTATTCCAAGTTAATGGATAAGCAAATTTTACCGGTTGGAAATATATTAGTCAGAAAGGAAATTGCGGAAATCCCCTTCAAATGCGACTTATTGAAGTGTAAGGGAGCCTGCTGCACGTTTGAAAGTCATTATGGTGCACCAATAACCTGGGACGAGGTTAATCAGATTAATCAGGTTCTTATAACAGTTATTAAGTATCTCCCAAAGGAACATAAAAGTGAAATTGAAGAAAATGGATTTTTTGAAGTAAAGAGTGATGAGCCGCTGCTCAAGAGTATTGACAACCGTGCCTGCGTTTTTGTTTATTATGATAATGAAGTTGCCAAGTGTGCAATTGAGAAAGCTTATTTTGATGGAAAAACTGAATTCAGGAAACCAATATCCTGTCATCTGTTCCCGATAAGAATTTCTGATTTCGGAGGAGATGTGCTGAGGTTTGAACATCTCGATGAATGTCAACCGGCAATTGAACTTGGAAAAAAAGAAAATACAACTGTTGCAGAATTCTGCGAAGAATCGCTCAGCAGACTGTATGGTAAAGAATGGTATTCACAATTTAAGGAACTAATCGGAAAGTAACATGCTCTCACTAAGTCAACGATTATCGCAACAGCAAAAACTTTCGCCACAGCAGATTCAATATCAGAAGCTGCTGCAGCTTAATACTCTTGCACTTGAGCAGAGAATTAAAACTGAGCTTGAGCTCAATCCTATACTCGAAGAGGAAATGGAATTATCTCAGGAAACTGATGATAAAGAAAAGGATAAAGATGAAGATAGCGTTTCTGACGAAATAAAAGATCCCGATAATGAAGAGTTTAGCTTAGAAGATTATATGAACGATGATGATTACGATCACGAAAAAATTTATCGTGGAAGTGATGAAGAACAGTATCATCCACTCGCTCCGGTAAGAGAAACATTATCTGATCACCTTGTCGAACAGTTGAATATGCTTAACCTTGATGACAATATATTCAGACTTGGTGAGGAGATAATCGGGAACCTTGATGACGGAGGATATCTCAAAAGAAGCCTTGAAGAAATATTGAACGAGCTTGAACTATTTGACCATATCAAAATTGATGCAGTAGAAGCTGAGAATCTTCTCAAAAGAATTCAGCTATTCGATCCTTTGGGAATTGCATGCAGAAATCTTCAGGAATGTCTTCTGGTTCAGATACGTAACGGTAAAGATATTGATGAGTATTATAAGTACATCGCTGAGAAAATGCTTGTGGAGTTTTATGATGATTTCACCAAGCGAAGATTTGATATGTTGAAGCTGAAGATGAACCTTTCTGATGAAACTCTCCGCGAAACTGTTAACCTGATTCAAAGTATGAATCCAAAACCGGGAGAAGGAAATATTGATTCTGAAAAGATGAACCAGATCTCTCCTGATTTCATAATAGAAAAAGTTGAAAATGATTATGTGATTACGCTGAATGACAGAAGTATGCCATCGGTTACTATCAGCAGACAGTATCTCGAAATGTTTGAGAGCAACCGGAGACGTGGCAAAAAATCTTCCAGGGAAAAAGAAACGTATAAATTCCTTCGTGAAAAATTTGAATCTGCAAAATGGTTTATTGCTTGTATCCAGCAGCGAAGAGATACACTGATGAAAATTATGCAGGCGATCTTCACAAGACAATATGAGTTTTTTGAAAAAGGTCCCAAAGCTCTTCGACCGATGATCTATAAGGATATTGCCCAGGAAATAAATATGGATATTTCCACAATAAGCAGAGTAGTTAATGGCAAGTATGTTCAAAGTCCGCAGGGAATTCACGAGTTGAAATATTTTTTCAGCGAAGGTCTCGCAACAGATAATGGAGAAGAAGTTTCAAACAAGCACATCAAAGAGAGACTTAAAGAAATTATGGATAAAGAGGATAAACGAAAACCATTCAGCGATGATAAGCTTGCAGAGCTTCTTAATGATGAAGGAATACATATTGCAAGGCGAACCGTTGCAAAATACAGAGAGCAATTAAGACTTCCTGTTGCGAGGCTCAGAAAAGAACTTTAATGAACCTGGTTCTTGATGTAAGTATCATCGTCCTACTTTTTGCAGTCTTTGGTTACACTCACTCTTTACTGGCTTCTGAAAAAGTAAAGATTCAATTCAAAAAAATCTTTGGAGAACTGATAGCTTTTTACCGGCTTCTTTACAATCTCGTTGGTCTCGTCTCACTTTATTTAATCTATGAATTTTCACCGAAGCCTCACATCATAATTTATGATTTATCTAATCCTTACGATTTGATTATTCTTATTCCACAGCTTCTGTCACTGGCCGGGGTATTCTGGGTGTTTAAGTATATTTGCCTCAAAGAATTTTTAGGTCTGGATCAGTTAAAAAGATTTATTGAGAAAAGATACACTACCAAGCTTGATGAAGATTTCACACTTCGCATAGAAGGACCATACAGATATTCAAGACATCCTATTTATTTCTTTTCGATAACCTTTTTGCTCTTTAGACCAGTAATGGATTTGTTTTACCTCACATTCTTCCTCTGCATAGTGGCTTATTTTTACATTGGTTCCTATTATGAAGAGAGGAAATTAGTGAGGCAGTTTGGTGAAGTTTATGAGAATTATAAAAAAGAAGTGCCGAGAATTTTTCCGATTAAATTATTTAAACCATACAATCAAAAAGTTTTTGCTGAAAGCTGAATAAGGAGATATAATGAGTGAAAAAATAAGATCAACAACGATACTTGGAATTGTACACAATGGAGTCGCTGCTCTCGGCGGTGATGGACAGGTATCCATCGGCAATACAATTATGAAGCACAATGCTATGAAAATCAGAAAACTTTCAGAGGGAAAAGTTATTTGCGGTTTTGCCGGCGGTGCAGCAGATGCTTTTTCTTTGATGGAAAGATTTGAAGATAAGCTCCAGCAGTACCGGGGAAATGTAAGTCGTGCAGCAGTTGAGCTTGCAAAAGAATGGCGGACAGATAAAATACTTCGCCGGCTTGAAGCTATGCTCGCTGTTGTTTCAAAAGATACTGCACTTGTTGTCTCCGGCAATGGAGATGTAATTGAACCTGATGATAAAATAGTTGCAATTGGTTCAGGTGGAATGTATGCGCTATCCGCAGCAAGAATGCTGAAAAAGTACAGCAAACTTTCTGCTAAAGAAATCGCTGAAGAATCACTGAAAACCGCTTCAGAAATTTGTATTTACACTAATGATAAAATTAATGTTGAAGTAATTGACTAAAAGGCTTCGTTACGAAAAATCGTAACTACGCCCGCTCAAGAGGGGGGAAGTTGAAAATGAAGAAATTTTGAAAGGAAAAAATTTTTATGAATGAAAGATCAATGCAAGAGTTAACACCGAGTAAAATAGTTGAAGAGCTAGATAAATATATTATAGGTCAGACTGATGCAAAGCGTGCTGTTGCTATTGCTTTACGTAACAGATGGAGAAGACAACAGATTGAAGATGTTCTTCGCGAAGAAATACTTCCAAACAATATAATATTAATTGGTCCAACGGGAGTTGGTAAAACAGAAATTTCCCGTCGGCTTGCAAAGCTTGCTGCAGCTCCGTTTGTAAAAGTTGAAGCATCAAAGTTTACTGAAGTCGGATATGTTGGAAGAGACGTTGAGTCAATGGTTCGTGATCTTACTGACTTTGCTGTGAATATGGTCAAAGCAGAAAAGACAAAAGAAGTTCAATCCAAAGCCGAACATCTGGCAGACGAAAGAATACTTGATATACTTATTCCACCTGTTCGTAAACCTCATCAAACTGTTCAGCCTGTACAAGTTCAGACACAAACTGATGTTGTGCAAAATGCTGAAGAAATTAATTCCGAAGAATACCAGAATAAGAAAACCCGTGAATGGATGAAGGTAAAAGTGAAAAGCGGCGAAATGGATGATAAACTGATTGAGTTTGATTCTCAGGCTCCACCGACAGTTGGTATGCAGGTTATGGGTCCTTTTGGTATGGATGATATGGGAATTAATATCCAGGAAATTGTCGGCAATCTGATGCCAAAGAAAAAGAAGAAAAGAAAAACCACAATTGCTGAAGCGAGACAAGTACTCGCCCAGGAAGAAGCGCAAAAGCTTATTGATATGGAAGCAGTTCAGCGGGAAGCAATAGAAAGAGTGGAAGAATCCGGAATAATTTTTATTGACGAGATTGATAAAGTCGCAAGCAGCGGCGGTAAAGGTCACGGACCGGATGTTTCGCGCGAAGGTGTGCAAAGAGATCTTCTTCCAATAGTTGAAGGTACAAATGTTAACACAAAGTACGGAGTAGTAAGAACAGACCACGTTCTCTTTATTGCTTCGGGTGCATTTCACGTTGCGAAACCTTCCGATCTCATTCCCGAATTGCAGGGAAGATTTCCAATCCGCGTTGAGCTGAGAAGTTTAACTGAAGAAGATTTTGTTCAAATTCTTACAACTCCGCAGAACGCATTGTTAAAGCAGTATTCCGCTTTGCTGGGGACCGAAGGAGTCAAATTACATTTTACCGATGATGGGATTAGAGAGATTGCACGCATAGCAACAGAGGTTAATGAAGCAGTTGAGAACATCGGTGCCAGAAGGCTTCATACTATTCTAACTACACTACTTGATGAAATTTTATTTGACGTTCCTGATAAAATTCCAACCGAAACAATAAACATCAACTCAGAGTTTGTTAAAGATAAGCTTGATAAGATCGTAAAAGACAGGGACCTGAGTAAGTTTATTTTGTAAGAGTTAAATCAATTCATTATAAATGATGAGCTTATCATCAAAAGACAATGACAATGAAAAAGTGGAGTAATTTCCACTTTTTTATTATTTAACATTATCATTTCCTACGCTATTGACTTTCTCAATTTAATTTCTTTTGTTTGAATTGAGTTTAATTATAATGGAGCGTAAAATGCGAACCCTTAAAATATCTCTCCTGGTTTTTATTCTTCAGATTGCTATATCTGCACAGTGGTACGACAAATCAAATAATCTCCAATATAGCGAATGCCGTGCATTTGATGCATTTGACAGTCTAATAGCGGCTGGACCATTTACACGCAACTCATCTTATGTTCTAGATTCTCTTTATATGACTACAAATGGTGGCGACTATTGGTTTGGTATTTCATTCCCCAGCGGTTGCGAACCAGGCGAAGTCCCTATAGATATCTCTGTAAAAGGATCGGATAAGATTTGGTTTTGTACTAGTCGTGGAAAAATTTATAGAACAACAGATGGGGGACTTAATTGGCAACTTCAATTCTATAATACATTAATGACAGAATATATGCTCTATATCGAAATGTTTGATGAAATACTTGGTGTGGCTGTGGGAGCTCCACCGACATTTGGTAAACCATTAATAATTCTTAGTACCATAGATGGTGGGATGAATTGGATATCACAAAATGATTCTGAATTAATTGATGTACAACTACGTTATGAATGGAGATCAGTCCACTTTGTAAATATAGATATTGGTTATGTATTCCAGAATTTCCCATGGACAATATATAGAACAACAAATGGCGGTAAAAACTGGGATGTAATTAATGACACGATAGATACTGCTGTATTAAAAGCTTATGATGACAATATACTTCTAGTAAAACAAGACCACGGCACAAATATGTATCGAACTTTCGATGGGGGTCAAATATGGGAAAGTAACGATATGCTTGAGTGGGGATCTGACATTGAGTTTATTCCTGGAAATCCTTCCAATGTATGGTGTGGTGTCATATCAGTAAATTTTAGCAGCGATACAGGGAGAACCTGGATAAAGGAATTTGATTTTCCGCAGGAGGCTGGGCGTCTTTATGATATGGATTTTACTGATGAGAATTCAGGTTGGATTTATACAAGTGAAGGTGCTGGAGTGCTCTCACATATTTATAGAACAACAAATGGTGGCCATGGTGGAATAGTGGCAGTAGATGAAAATGATTTTGATATAAATCTCATAGGATTTAAACTTGAACAAAACTACCCCAATCCGTTTAACCCGATAACCAGTATACAGTATGCAATTGGCAGCCTGCCTGACGGCAAGGCAGGTCGGCAATTCGTAACGCTTAAAGTGTATGATTTGTTAGGAAGAGAAATTGCAACACTCGTTAACGAAGAAAAACCAGCCGGTGAGTATGAAGTTGAGTTCAATGGCAGTACGCTTCCAAGTGGGATATATTTTTATCAGCTTAAGGCTGGTGAATTTTCGGAGACGAAGAAAATGTTGCTGTTGAAATAAAAATGCTTTCTCCCCTCCTGCCTGAGGAGGGGACAAGAATGAAAACTATAATAAATTACTCGCTAACTCTGCCAGTTCGCTGCGTTCACCTTTCTCTAAATTTATATGTGCATATAATCTTTGTCCTTTGAAACGGTCAATAAGATATGATAATCCGTTTGATTGGCCATCAAGATATGGATGATCTATCTGATAAATGTCTCCTGTAAACACAAGCTTTGATCCTTCACCAGCTCTTGTGATAATAGTTTTAATTTCGTGCGGAGTCAGGTTTTGTGCTTCATCCACTATAAAGAAAATTCTCTGCAGACTTCTACCACGAATATATGACAGCGGCTCGATTACAAGCTTTTCTTCTTTAGTCAATGAATCAATTAGCTGATGGTTTTTATCCGTCTCAGGAAATTGATCCTGAATTACTTTCAGATTATCCCAGAGTGGAGTCATATAAGGTGCAAGCTTGCTTTCAACATCTCCGGGCAAATAACCTATATCCTTGTTGCTCAATGGAACAATTGGTCGTGCAACAAAAATTTGTCTGTATTGCTTTCGAACGTGGAGTGCACTCGCAAGCGCAAGAAGCGTTTTGCCCGTTCCGGCTTTTCCTGTTAATGACACTAATTGAATGTCGTGATTCGAGAGTGCGTCAACAGCAAAAGTCTGTTCAGCATTTCTTGGAGTGATTCCATAAATAACATTCTTATCTACTTTTCTTAAGTACTCCTTGTTCTGATCGAGATTTGCAAGCACAGAACGGTTGCCGTTTCGAAGAATGAAATATTTATTTGGAAAAGCCTCTCCGTTTAATCTTTCGAGCAAAGGTTCAGCAGGAACCTCAAACGGAGGCTGAAACAATTTAATTATTTTCTCATCATCAAAATCTTCAATCACCTGTTTCCCGCTGTAAAGTTCTTCGATACTTCCAATGCGATCTGTGGTATAATCTTCTGCCAGAATACCAAGCGCTTTGGCTTTCATCCGCAGGTTCACATCTTTTGTAACAAGAATAACTGTATTCGAATCTTTGTACTTCTTCTGCCATTCGAGTGCAGTTCCCAAAATGCGGTGATCGGGAGTATCTTCTTTAAATACTTCACGGATTTCAGGTGATAGTCCACGCGAAATAGCAATTCGTAATTGCCCGCGACCATCGCCCATTGAAACGCCGCCGTTAAAAATATCCTGCCCTGTTAGCGAATCGAGAGTGCGTGAAAATTCTCGTGCGTTAAGATTGATTACCTGGCTTCCTCTTTTGAACTGATCCAGCTCTTCAAGAACAGTGAGGGGGATTACAACATCATTTTCCTGAAACTGATCAATGCAGGATGAGTCGTGGAGAATAACATTGGTGTCGAGAATAAAAATCTTTGGTTTTTTACTCATTTATTAATTTGAATAATTGTGAAATATTAATGAAAAAAAGAGTGGTTTTTGAGTGGATTGATTAGGTAAAAAAATAGTTAATTTATTTTTCAAAATATCCTTCTCGAACGGGCGAAGTTCCAACCTTTCGGAACGAAGCCCTTTATTAAGAACAGATTAATTTTCACTGCAATTATAACAAAACTTATTGAAAGAAATAAAGACCATATGTAGCATTAAGCTAGTCATTTAAGAAGAATACTTTTTTGGCTCAAATGATTGAAGGAATTACAGAATAAAAGATAAGTTAAACTAAAAATGGTTTTCCAAGGTGAAAAGTGCATCTAAAAAAATGCTTATGCAGATTACGTTTGAAATTACTTGGTGATCAGCAAATAAAAATGATATGATGTGTTATTATCTCAAATCAAATTTTGTTATATTTAAAAAGTAGAATGGGTACGGCCAATAGCATAATAAGTTTACTTAATTATAATAATTAATCTAATATAATTAGGAGGAATTATGAAACTCATAAACATTTTGGTTTTTGTTACATTTTGTTCAATCCGCTTATTCTCGCAAGGCCAAGAAGATCCCCCTGTTTGGTTCGTTGAACTAATGCTTGGATTCCAAAATTGCCCACAGCCAAATTCTTATACTTTTTATTTAGAAAATCAAGGAACAGTGTGGGCGACCCACGATGATTTTATTCCTCCAGGTTTTTTCATTAATGAGGATCCAACTATTAATGATTCGTACTACCCCTGGCATGTGCGTAATACTGTAGGTAATGATTGGAGAGGTTGGAACATGGTCTTCTCTCAGGATCATATTACGATTCTGGATACACTTGTACCAGTTTTTGGATATGGTTTATACAAAATATCCACAAATGCAAGTAATTCTTACTTTTATATCGATTACAGAGATGCTAGAATTCCCTATTTAAATATAATTTACAATCAGAATATTGATCATTGGATAAAATATGATTTTAATAACCATAATTTT
Organism: Ignavibacteriaceae bacterium; assembly: GCA_035478175.1. GTDB lineage: Bacteria > Bacteroidota > Ignavibacteria > Ignavibacteriales > Ignavibacteriaceae > IGN2. The sequence goes on along the minus strand of DATIJX010000198.1, from coordinate 89,559 downwards.
TATTATAGTACATATGGTACCATTGGACCTTGGACTCAAATTGAAAATAGAGAGTATTTAAAAATTTGGGAAATGCAAGAAACTTATCCTGTCATAATATCGACAAGTGACTTCCCCAATTATTGGGAAAATTGTTTGGTGCCAGTAAATGATGGAAGTGGTTATCCAAGAATAGTCTGGGGTAGGCATCCGCAAGATGATCTAGAAATCGAAGTCGATAATTATAAAATTTACCGTGCAGTTTCATCAGGGCTACCACCGCCAAACCCAATTTTTACACCAATCGCTACAGTGGGAAGTAACATTTATAGCTTTACAGATTACGATTTTGCAAGTGGGGGTCCTTTAAACCTCCAATATAGAATAACTGCAATCTATGAAGATTTTGTTGAATCGGTGTATGAAACATCTCCTACTAATACAGTGCTGATTAGAGGATCATTATATAAGGACAATTTTAAAAAAGATCAGAAAATAGAATTCTTTCTATCAAATAATTATCCCAATCCGTTTAATCCAGTTACGATAATAGATTATAAAATTGTATCAACTGGATTAGTAACATTAATCGTTTACGATATGCTTGGAACTGAGGTGGCTTCATTAGTTAATGAGATAAAAGAAGCTGGGAATTATTCAATTAAATTTAATGCTGAAAAATTGCCAAGCGGAATCTATTTCTATCAGATACGAGCTAGTGATTTTGTAGGTACAAAAAAACTTATACTTCTGAAATAACATTTCACTTTTTAATAATAAGGTTTACACATAATTATGATTGTATATAAAACATGTCTGACTTTATTTATCATTTCAATTTTATCGTGCTCAATTAGTTCTCAAGATTTTTGGGAGTATAAAGGATTAAAAGGTACTTTTATTGGCTATATAACACAAAGCAATTCAGGCAAGTTATATGCATCCGAATGGCAAGGTTCTGGAGATTCTGTGTTTTTCTCAGATGATAATGGTGAACATTGGTGGTCTTATGGTGAGATAAATGATAGTTCATATATAAATATAAGCAGCATGGTTGTGTTGGATAATAATGATATTATTGCATCCGCCTGGGGGGAGAACGGTGGCATTTATAAATCGACTGACGGGAGTATGACTTGGACTTCAAAGAATATTGGCTTAGGAGCAGATGATGTAACTAAAGTTATTAAAGCTATCGACAACCTCTTTGCAGGAACTTACGATGGAGTATATCTATCAATCGATGAAGGTGAAACTTGGGTAAAACGTAATGTTGAACCCGATTCTATGGTTGATATCCGGGATATTGCTATTTCGAACGATGGAAAATTATTTGCTGCTGACTTTGATGATGTACTTAGATCAACAGATAATGGTATATCTTGGGATACAGTTAACAATGGTATATTCGCATTTAACTTTATCAGTTTAATTATTTCAGAAACAGATTATCTTTATCTTGGAATAAGAAGGTATGGAATTTACAGATCATCCAATTTGGGTAATAGCTGGGAACAAGTAAAGCCTGGCTGGATCAGGAATCTTGCATCAACTTCATTAGGTTATGTAATTGCCGGGGACGAGATCGAAGGGGTTGTTATCTCAAAAGATAATGGTGAAAGTTGGCAGCAAATAAATGCAGGTTTACCAAATTCAACTTTTATTAATTGTGTATTCTTTGATCAGCAAGGATACGCTTATTGTAGTGTTCATAATTTTGGAATTTATAAGAGTGTTTCGCCCGTTGTTGACGTAAATGATGCTATTCACTCGGAAATCTATTCATATATATTATATCAGAATTTCCCTAATCCCTTTAATCCTACTACTCGAATCAGTTACTCAGTGCCTGAGTTTGGATTTGTAACGTTAAAAATTTATGATGTGCTTGGAAAAGAAGTATCGGCACTAGTAGGTGAGGAAAAATCTAGTGGAAGTTATGTAATTCAGTTTGATGCTTCGAAACTTTCCAGCGGCATATATTTCTATCAACTTATAACAAAAGATTATGTTAATACCAAGAAGATGATCCTCATCAAATAATTTCACTTTCCTGAAAAAGTATTTTATTATAATCTATTGTTTTAAAACGATCTTGATTAATTTCAATCAATTTGAATATGATTACTAGTGAGTATATATTTACAGTAATTCTCTTAAGGATTAGTGAAAATAATTAATAAAACTCTCATCAAAATTATCTTGAACAAGAGTCTGAATTTACAGTCCAGCAACTGCTGGACTATTTTTTTGTCTTAATGTGATATGTCAAATAAAATTGAAACGAGAGAGATGACATCTTCTTGCCTGTTCGTCTCAGGAGGGAAAAGATGTCATCTCTAAAAAGTAAAACTGCCAAATTAATTTTAGAAGACGGTTCCGAATTTGAAGGAACCAGTTTCGGCTATGAAGGCAACACCAATGGTGAAGTTGTATTCAATACCGGAATGGTTGGCTATCCTGAAACTCTAACTGATCCAAGTTATCGGGGACAAATTCTTGTCTGTACTTATCCTCTTATTGGAAATTATGGAGTCCCTGACAGGGAAAGATCAAACGGCGTTTCAAAAAATTTTGAATCCGATTCTATCCATGTTCGCGGTTTAATTGTTTCAAACTATTCTAATGAATACTCTCACTGGAGTGCAAAAAAATCCTTAGGCGAGTGGCTGAAGGAGGAAAAAATTCCTGCCATCACTAGTATTGATACACGTATGCTGACAAGAAAACTTCGTGATAAAGGAACAATGCTTGGAAAAATTATAATCAGTGAAAAGATTGAAATCAAATTTGATGATCCGAATAAAACCGACCTTGTTAATGAAGTCTCAGTTAAGGAACCAATAGAATATTCAGCAGGAATTAAAAAAATAATTCTGGTTGATTGCGGAACGAAGAATAATATCATTCGTGCTTTTCTTGGCAGAAACATTTCAGTTATCCGCGTTCCGTATGATTATGATTTTACAGCAATCAAAGCAAACGGAATTATGCTTTCAAATGGTCCCGGCGATCCTAAGACAAATAAGACAACGATTGAGAATGTAAAGAAAGCAATGGAGTCAAACCTTCCTATTCTCGGAATTTGTCTCGGCTCACAGATACTTGCACTCGCTGCAGGTGCTGATACCTACAAATTAAAATACGGACATCGCGGACACAATCAGCCCTGCAATGAAATGGGAACAAAAAGATGTTACATAACTTCGCAGAATCATGGGTATGCTGTTAAATCAGATACTCTGCCGCAGGATTGGCGTGAGTGGTTTGTAAATGATAACGACGGAACAAACGAAGGAATTATTCATATATCAAAACCATTTTTCGCAGCACAGTTTCATCCGGAAGCTTCTCCCGGTCCGGATGACTGCGAGTTTATATTTGATATGTTTGTTAGAGCCTTATAATCTCTGTGGCTCTTTGTGGATTTCTCTGTGGTTCTCAGTGTCAGAACTTTTTAGTAATTATATCACAGAGTAACACGGAGATGGCACAGAGTTACACTGAGAAAAAATGATGATAAAAAAACGTAAACCAGAGTGAAATCCTGAACTTGTTTCGGAATCTCAGAGTAAAATTTAAGATGCTGAAATAAATTCAGCATAAATACTGATGATCAAAAAACGAAAACCAAAAAAAGTATTAATCCTCGGCTCCGGTGCGCTTCAAATAGGGCAGGCAGGTGAGTTTGACTACTCCGGCTCGCAGGCAATTAAAGCGCTGAAGGAAGATGGGATAACTTCCATTCTTGTCAACCCAAACATTGCAACCATTCAGACTTCAGAGAACTTCGCGGATAAAGTTTACTTCATTCCAATCACAACTGAATTTGTTGAAAGAGTAATTGAAAAAGAAAAACCTGACAGCATACTTCTTCAGTTCGGAGGACAGACTGCGCTGAATGTTGGAGTTCAGTTATATGATAAAGGAATTCTTGAGAAGCACAACGTGCAAGTTCTTGGAACACCCGTAGAAGCAATTAAAGATACCGAAGACAGATTATTGTTTTCAAACAAGTGTACAGAAATCGGTTTGAAGGTTGCAAGGAGTAAAACCGCTGGTAGTATTAATGAAGCAATTAAAGTTGCAAATGAAATTGGTTTTCCGGTTATGGTCAGGATTGCATACGCACTTGGCGGTTTGGGTTCTGGGATAGTAAACAATAAAGAAGAATTAAAAGAAAAAGCTAACAAAGCATTCAGATATACAAACCAGATATTAATTGAGGAATCACTCTACGGCTGGAAAGAAGTTGAATATGAAATTGTTAGAGATAAATATGATAACTGCATCACCACTTGCTCAATGGAAAACATTGACCCGATGGGGATTCACACTGGTGACAGTGTTGTAATAGCTCCTGTTCAAACTCTCTCAGCACAGGAAAATTTCAAGCTTCGATCAATTGGAATAAAATTAATCAGACACATCGGTGTGGTTGGCGAATGCAACATTCAGTATGCCCTCGATCCAAATTCAGATGATTATAGAATAATTGAAGTGAACGCAAGACTCAGCCGAAGCTCTGCACTTGCATCCAAAGCAACCGGATATCCTCTCGCATTCATTGCAACAAAGCTGGCACTTGGCTACGCACTTAACGAAGTCGAGAACAGCATAACGCAGGAAACTTCTGCCTGCTTTGAACCGGCACTTGATTATGTAGCATTAAAATTCCCGAGATGGGACTTACAGAAGTTCCAGCAAGTTAGCACGCAGCTTGGTTCTGAAATGAAATCAGTAGGTGAAGTGATGTCTTTGGGCAGGAGCTTTGAAGAAGTTCTTCAGAAAGCAATAAGAATGCTTGATGTTGGTTTAAAAGGTTTTGTATGCAACGATTTAAAGTTTGAAAATCTTGATAAGGAATTATCCCAGCCGACTGATAAAAGAATTTTTGCGATTGCTGTTGCACTTCAAAATGGTTATTCGGTTGAAAAGATTCATCAACTCACTAAAATTACTCCTTGGTTCCTTTACAAGATGAAGAGCATTATAGAGACAGAAATGAAACTTAAAAACCTCGGAGGTTTAATCTCCAAAGAGTTAATGAGGGAAGCTAAACAAAACGGTTTTTCTGATCTTCAGATTGCTGAACTAGTTCATTCAACTGAAAATGAAGTTAGAGAGAAACGAAAATCACTCGGAGTTCTTCCTGTTGTAAAGCAGATTGATACGATGGCTGCTGAGTACCCCGCACAAACAAACTATCTGTATCTTACTTACCACGGAAACGAGCACGATATCTCGATGAAGGAACGAAATCAAATTGCTGTAATTGGAAGCGGTGCTTATAGGATTGGTTCATCCGTTGAATTTGACTGGTGCTGCGTAACTGCCGTTCAGGCAGTAAACAGAGCCGGCTGCAAATCAATAATGATTAATTGTAATCCAGAGACAGTTAGTACAGATTATGACATTTGTGACAAGCTTTACTTTGAGCAGCTCACATTAGAAAGAGTTCTTGATATCTGCGATCTGGAAAATCCTGAAGGTGTAATTGTTTCTATGGGTGGACAGGTGCCAAATAACCTTGCTATGAAACTCCACAATGCCGGAGTAAAAATAATCGGGACTTCTCCGATTCAGATTGACAATGCTGAAAGCAGGCATAAGTTTTCGCAAATACTTGATAAGCTGGAAATCGATCAGCCGGAATGGAATGAGGTTACAACTCTCGATGAAGCAAAAAAGTTTTCAGCCAAAGTTGGTTATCCTGTTTTGATTCGGCCCAGCTATGTTTTAAGTGGTGCAGCAATGAGTATTGTTTTGACTGAAGACGAACTTGAAGTTTATTTGAAGAAAGCTACTGATCTGAATCACGAACATCCTGTGGTTATAAGTAAGTTTATTACAGATGCACGTGAAATTGAAATTGATGCTGTTGCAGATCACGGTGAGCTGTTCTGTTATGCAATTGCCGAACACGTTGAAAATGCTGGTGTCCATTCAGGTGATGCAACTATTGTTCTTCCTCCGCAGAGAACTTATCTGGAAACAATGCGAAGAGTAAAAAACATTACCAGGAAAATTGCAAGCGAGTTTGAAATTACTGGTCCGTTCAACATTCAGTTCATAGCAAAAGATAATGATGTGAAAGTGATTGAGTGTAACTTACGTGCGTCGCGGAGTTTTCCTTTCGTTTCTAAAACCTTAAAAATTAATTTCATAGATATTGCTACTAAGTTGATGCTCGGGGAAAAAGTTGCGCGGATTGATAAATCTTCTTTTGATCTTGATTACGTTGGAGTTAAAGCATCGCAGTTTTCATTTACGCGATTGAAAGGATCCGATCCTGTGACCGGAGTTGAGATGTCTTCAACAGGTGAAGTAGCTTGCCTTGGAGATGATTTCAACGAAGCATTTCTTAAAAGTGTTTTATCAACGGGACAGAAAATCCCGCAGAAAGCAGTTCTTCTTTCAACTGGAACACCCAAAAACAAAGCTGAACTGCTTGAAGATATTTTAACTCTTAAAGAAATGGGGCTGAAATTTTATGGAACGAAAGGCACTTCAGATTACTACAAGCTGAGTGGAATTGATGTTGATATTCTCTACAGACCGTTTGATGAAAAAGAACCATCAATACTTACTTATCTTGGTAACGGTGAAATTGATATGGTGATTAACATTCCGAAGTCGGCGGAGAAAGTAGAGCTTGACAGTGATTACATCATCAGAAGAAAAGCTGTTGATCTGAACATCCCTCTATTTACAAATGTACAAGCAACAAAAAGATTCATTAAAGCGTTGAAGCAGTTTACTGTAGAAACTCTACCAATTAAAAGCTGGGATGAGTATCAGTAGAATTCATTGTTGAATTGTAGAACTAACACTTAAGCCAAAAGTATTTTTTACTCTCTCAGAATTTTTCAGATAGAGTTTCCAGATAATAACATATGCAAGAGATGAAATGGTTTCTTTAACCACGACTCCATAAATATTTTGAGATATTGTGTTAAAAGGAATCTTGGAAACCGTAAAGATTATAGTTATTAGAAATAAAAAAAATAATGAATATGCCAATATAAAATTCAGATACAGCCTTGTTATTGATATAGCATTAGAACTAATTTTCCAGAGACTCCATCCAGCATAGACACCTAAGCAGGAAATAATGATAGTTAAAATAAGGTCAATAATAAGAATAGTATCCTTAAGAGGAATCCAATTCACCTGATCTTTGATCTCGAAATAGGCAGTTATATCATAAAACAGATATGCTAAGGGACCCAGCATTAGTGTCATACAAAAAACAAGCAGCCAACCTTCAACTCCCTTAATTTGTTCTTTCTTATCTTCTTTTTTAAAACTTACCTTATTAAATACTTCTGTATCTAATATTTCTATTTCCTCTTCTTCAAGGTTACTGATTATCTCTTTTACTGCATCAGCTTGCGCTTTGCGAACTAATAGTTTTGGAACATGGGTAAACGATGGTCCCCAAACATTTTCCATAGCATTATCGTTAATTGAATATTCAATTTTATTTTCATCCAATAGAGAAAGAATTGTTGAAAGGTCTGCGGGACGAGATGTTACTGGAATTTCTACGAAGTTATCTTCTTCAGACAGATCTTCTAAGGATGCGCCACAGTTTGGGCAGATTTTTGTGTCAGATTGAACCTCAGTCCCACATTCAGAACACTGATATTCAGTATCGTCGGATTCCATTGATAGAACCTTTCATTTAGTTATGAAAAGGTACACGACCAATTTCTATAACCAATAATTGCAAAACGATATTTTAATATCTATTACTATTTCTATAAAATTAAATTTTTATAAATTCAACTCTTCGGTTAAGTGCTTTGTTGACACCGCTGTCGTTTGGAGCAACTGGTTCACCTTCGCCTTTGCCATCGGTTTCAATTCTTGCAGCATCAATTCCAAAATCTTTTACTAAAGAATTCTTAACAGACGTAGCTCGTCGTTTAGATAAATCAAGGTTCGATTTATCATCTCCATCAGAATCGGTATGACCAACAATTTTAATTTTTAAATCCGGGTTATCTTTTAATATTGCGGCAATCTCTTTAATCGTTGCAAAAGATTCCGGCTTAACCACGTCTTTATTTACATCAAAATAAATTCCGTAGCTGATTAGTTTGCCTTCGGTAATAAGTTTATTTCGCATGTCTGGCAGTCCGGCAGCTATTCTAAAATTGCTGATGATGGGGCTTATTTCATCAGTCGTTTGTATCCTGAAAATATTGTAGTTGTAATCAGCTCTTATTCCGCGGGGCAAATCCAGCACTTTAGTTTCATTGGCATACATTCTTACCCGTTGTTTCTGCACCCAAAAAGCTACGTGATATTTCTCTCCTGTTTTAAACGCAAATGCGCTTGTACCCTGATCTTTATAACCCTCGTCTTTTTCAGAATAGTTGACCCATAATATCTGGTCATATGAAGTAGTTATTTTAATTCCTGCATTACCCGGGATAGCACCACCTTCATCAGGGTTGCTTAATGTACCGGATACCAAAAAAAAGTCAAGGCTCACCATATATTCTGAATCATAGTTGGTTATGGGTAAGAAATCAAATTCAATTGTAAAATTATCTGTAAACTTTTCCTGGGCTTCGGGTATAAAAAAGCCACCCTTAGTTAATTGAAACCACCTGCCGGGAAATTTACTTGTTGTTACAATTTCTCCGCTTGCATTAGTATTCCACTGAACAGGAAAATCACCAACATTTTCGGAAGTAAAGTCATCATAGAAAATAACTTTATTGCCGGGAATAAAATCATACTTGGAAGTTACAGAATTTTGTTGGGCGCGTGCGTCAAATGTGAAAATAGACATAAAGGAGAGAAGTAGAACAGAAACAAAAAATGAATTTTTCATTTTATACACTCTTAGTTATTGAGAATTATTAGTTAGAATAGTTTCATTGTTAAAATATTGGTTTGAAGTTTTAAGTGTTTGAAAACCGGTCTGAGCACAAGATGTTTTTACGTTTGGAAAATTCTTTTGGTTAGTCTGGTGCTCACCCTTGAAAGGTTCGTCGGGGTCTTCTTTTGTGGTAGACATTTTATCTCACCCTGAAATAATGCGGTCAAATACTCTGAAAAATAAATTTCAGACGATTAACAGTTCAAACGTAACGATTTTCTAATTAATCGGAAACAAAAAAAATAAATTTTTGAGGAAAGTCCTTAGATAAAGAAAAGATGCATCTTACAATAGAGAAATATGTTAGAGCAACAAAAAGATTTATTAAAGTACCTCAACAATTTACGACTGATAAGTTACCTGTAAAAAGCTGGGATGAGTATTCCTGAACTCATCCCAAAACTAATAACAGCTTTATTACTTCTTATAATACTTCATCGCTTCAGGAATCCAGGCAGTAATGTCATTTATTCTTGTCTGGTCAGAAGGGTGAGTGCTTAAAAATTCAGGTGGAGAGCCGCCTTGTTTGCTAGCAGCCATTCTTTTCCAGAATTCAGGCGCTGCGTGTGGATCATAACCAGCCATAGCCATAAATATTAATCCAAGATGGTCTGCTTCACTCTCGTGTGTTCTGCTGTATGGAAGCATAATTCCAACCGTTGTTCCAACTCCATATACCGAAAGCCAGATTGCCTGTGTTTGTGCTGGTTCATCTTTCATTGCAACCATCAAACCAACAGCTCCGACTTGCTGTAAAAGCTGTTGACTCATTCTTTCGTTTCCATGTTCAGCAATTGCGTGAGCAATTTCGTGACCCATAACTACAGCAAGACCTGTTTCATCCTGTGTTATGGGAAGTATGCCTGTATAGAAAACAACTTTACCGCCGGGCATGCACCACGCATTTACTTGTCCATCTTCAACAAGATTAAAGTCCCATTCATAGCCTCTTAATCTTGATGTAAGTGCATGGTCTGACATATATTTTTCAACTGCTGTTTTAATTCTTCCACCAACACTTTTTACCATATTCACTTCTGTCTGATTTGTGCTAAGCTTACTTTCTTTTAGAAACTGATCGTACTGCTGAAAGCTCATCGATAACATTTCACCGCTTGGTATCATATTAAGCTGTGATCTTCCGGTTAGGGGAACGGAACTGCAGGAAAGAAAAAGAGTTGAAGATGTAATTATAACTACAAATACAAGGAAATATTTTAATGTTTCCATTTTCGACCTTAACATTTTATGATATGATTAGTAGTTAAAATATAGTAAAAAACTTTCAATCCTGTGGTTTCTTATATTTGCCCTGAAAAAATTAAATAAAAAGAATAAGAGAAATTAATGCAGATAGGAATAGTAGGACTGCCGCAATCCGGAAAGTCAACTTTATTTCAAACAATAACAAAAACACACCTTGATCCCGCATCAATGGCAAAAGTTGAAACTCATCAAGCCATAATAAAAGTACCCGATGTGCGTCTGGATAAGTTAACAGATATTTTCCAACCACCAAAAAAAACTAATGCAACAATAGAAGTTATTGATGTAGTTGGGCTGCAGAAAGGTGCATCAGGTTCAACTCAGTTCACCAGCAATTTTCTTGGCAAAGTAAAAACAAATGATGCTCTTATACAGGTGGTGCGACTTTTTAAGAATGAAACCGTACCTCATCCGGATGGTTCTGTAAATATGATGCGTGACATAAATAATTTTGAAGCGGAATTTATCATATCTGATTTGACTATTGTAGAAAAAAGAATTGAAACAGTTAAGAAGCAGATTCAAAAAGTACAGGATGATAAATTGAAACGTGAGCTTCCTTTGCTCGAGAAATGTTATAACTTACTCCAGGAAGAGACACCTTTAAGAGATGCACATCTTACAAATGACGAATTAAAAATTTTAAGTTCATTCCAGCTTCTTTCTATTAAACCAATGCTGATCGCACTCAATCTTGATGAAACCCAGGTAAATGAAACAGGAAAATTTCTGGATGAACTTGCAAAGAAAAAACTCAGCAAGAATACAAAAGCACTTTTCTTTTTCGGAAAGATCGAACAGGAAATGTCTGAATTGTCTGACAAGGAAGCGGCAGTATTTATGGAAGAGTTCGGTATTACGGAATCCGCATTGAATAATATTATCAGGGAAACTTACGACCTACTTGGTTTGCACTCTTTCCTTACTTGCGGTGAAACTGAGTGCAGAGCCTGGACAACCAGAAAAGGCTCAAATGCTCAGGAAGCTGCAGGTGAAATTCATTCTGATTTTTATAATAAGTTCATTCGTGCTGAAGTTGTTGCTTATGATGATTTTATAAAAGCAGGTTCATTTGCAAAAACTAAGGAGCAAGGAACGTGGAGATTGGAAGGGAAGGAGTATGTTGTTAAAGATGGGGATATTATAATAATCCGTCACGGTTGACGAGATAAATTTTCTCTCAAATAAAGTAATTTCCATTTCAATATTCCATTTTATAAGAAAATTGCAAAAAATTCCGCTGTTTATTCGAGAAATTTCAGGAATAAAAATTGCCTAGTCTTTAACCATATTGTAATTTTTGAAATGCAGCAATTGTTGGTAACCAAAAAATTTACAGCTAATTTTCACCACTGATTTGCTAACCACTTGCAAATTTCATCCGTTTGAAAAATAACTTTTTTCACAAAATACTATACAGGGAGATATGAGTGATGATTAATAAAAAATCACTTGGCTGTCTTTTAATTGTTTTAATGCATTCCATTTCTTTCGCACAATGGATCACAATTGATAAATATTCCATCCCCGATTCACCTCCAGTTGTTCAACTCATAAGCGACGATGCAATTAGTACTATTATAAAAATTGACCTTCCCGGGTTTTATATAAATGAGTTTTCAGTAGAAGGTAAAACTTATCATTCAATAAGCTTTGATGCGGAGGGAATCACAACTGAAGTTGGTTTTCCTGAGATTCCACACATAGCAAAAATATTAGCAATTCCTGACCAAGGATCTGTCAGCATAGAAGTTCTTGAAACTAGTCCAGCCCAGATTTTCAAGGGAATTAATGTCCCGCCCGCAAGGGAAAGCTGGGAAGAGGGTAAACCTGAAACTGCCTACCTTGAAAACAACGAAGTATATAATTCAAGCAATATCTATCCAAACAGTTTCGCAAAAGTTGAAGACCCTGCTGTCTTCAGAGATTTTCGAATTGCACGCGTTTCGATATTTCCAATCAGGTATTCACCATCAAAAAAAGAAATTCGGGCAGTATCATCAATAACAATTAAAATTAACTACCTGCAGGGAACAAGTATTAATCCGAAAACCACGCCCATAAAACCAATTGCCCCCTCATTTGCCAAGCAGTATCGAAATTTTATTTTTAATTATGAAGAAGTATTACAAAGAAGATACAATGGAATGGAAGAAGGTCATGATTTTATGTTGTGTATAATGCCCGATGAATTTTACAATAGCTTTCAAACCTATGCTGACTGGAAACATAAATCAGGTACCTTTATTCATGTAACAAAATTCAGCGAGATCGGTGCTTCGGGTAACAATCCCACAGCAGTGAAAAATCATATAGAGAGTGCGTATACTTCCTGGGAAGTTCCTCCAACGCATGTTCTCCTTGTTGGTGATGCAGGCGTAGCCCCTGTAAAATATATTTCCTATGATTATACATTTGTCTACGACGATTATTTTGTTGAAGTAGAAGGAAACGATTATTTCCCTGAAATGATGATTGGTAGGTTTACTAATCAGGGGGATTACAGGATGCAAGTTTTGATAAATAAATTCATTAGTTATGAAAAAACTCCATACACACAAAATACTGATTGGTTCAAGAAGGGTTTAGTATGTTCGAATAATGCTTATGCATCGCAAATAGGGACTAAAAGATTCACAGCTCAACAAATGCTTGTGAATGGAAATTTTACTTCTGTAGATTCAATGTATAATGGCTATCCTTGCCCCGGTAATGTATCTAATATAATAAGTATGATAAATCAGGGAAGGAGTTATTTAAACTACAGAGGAGAAGGATGGAGCAGTGGATGGTGGGCTGATTGTTTTCCATTTAATACCTCAAACGTCAGCTCATTGAACAATGGTCCAAAGTTAACTTTTGTTACCAGTATTGGCTGTGGTGTTGCTATGTTCAATACGAGCGGTGGAAATTGTTTTGGTGAAGAATGGCTCGAGCTCGGGACATTAACCGAACCAAGAGGTGCTTGTGCTTTTGTCGGACCTACTTCTAACTCTCATACAACCTATAATAATAAAATAGATATGGGTATATATTTAGGAATGTTCAATTTTGATGACGATAGTCCGGGTGAAGCTCTGCTTACAGGGAAAATGTATATGTATCTGGTTTTTGGAAATACGTACTGGGTGGAATACCATTTCAGAGTTTATCATGTCCTTGGCGACCCCAGCATACATGTCTGGAAAAATGTACCACAAACTGTCACTGTTATGCACACTGATACTGTTGTAACCGGATTCAATCAGGTTCAGGTATCCGTAACTCAGTTAGGTTCTGGATTGCCTGTTCCAAATGCACAGATATGTATTTCAGGAAACGATGTTTATGCAATTGGTTCTACTGATTTGAATGGTATAGCTTTGTTAAATATAAGTCCTTCATCAATTGGCCAATTGAATATTACCGTGATTGGAGGGACTGTCATACCTTATGAAGGCACGATGCAGGTCGTTCAGGGCATTGAGAACGTAGCTTTGTTCGGTAGTCCGGTAGTGGCCGATATTGATGGAAATCTTGATGGTCTCATAAATCCAAACGAGAATGGCACTATTACTTTCACTTTGAAGAATTACGGTTCTCAAACATCTACAAATGTTTTTGCAACTTTATCAGCGATCGATACTCTTAACTATATTCAGATTGTAACAACTGATCCTGTCAGCTTTGGCAATATTGCACCAGAGCAGTCAGTAACTGGTGTGCCATTTCAGTTTTTTGTTAAACCGGAATGTCCTGTTGGATTTGTTATACCTTTCAAATTAGATGTATCTAGTTCAAGCTCATCCTGGAGCTATTACTGGAATGTACCTGTTCATGGCTGCCAGCTAGCATATGTTGAAAATTATGTTGACGATGAAGGAAATATTTTAAGAAACTATAGAATGGATCCGGGTGAAACAGTTAAGGTAATCTTAAAAATTAAAAATCAGGGAGATGATATTGCCCCTGATGTGACAGGAGTTTTACGAAGTAACGATGAATTTATAACCGTGCTTGATTCCATAGGTTCATTCACTACACTCCTTCCTGATAGCAGTGCGGTTAATGATCAGGATTATTTTGTTGTGAAAGTTAGTGAAAATTGTCCCCCACAGTACGATGCGTTGTATTCAATATTACTTTCAACCCAAAACGGTCTATATCCACATTCAACGCTTAGCTTATTCACAATACCGGTTGCGAGACCTTCCGGTTATGATCCTACAGGACCAGATCCTTATGGATATTATGCTTACTCCAGCGATGATATTCTTTTTGAACAATCGCCTCAATATGATTGGGTGGAAACAAATTCAATTGGAACTTTATTCCCAAGACCAAATGGCGTTAGCAACTTTACACAAACAGTTACCCTGCCTTTCAGTTTTAAATACTATGGAAACAATTTTACTCAAGTAAGAATCAGCACGGATGGCTGGATTGCTTTTGGAAGCGGGACACAAGTTGCACCTCAGAATTTTCCATTGCCAAAGCAGGATGATATAAGAAATATGGTCTGTGCATTCTGGGAAGATCTGTTTTCAACTGCTGCACAGGAAGCCGGGAAAATTTATTATTACAACGATGCAGCTAATCACAGATTTATTGTTCAATGGGATAATGTGGGTCACGCTGATGACTACACTAATGTTGAAACATTTCAAATCATCGTTTTAGATCCCGCTTACTATCCGACCCAAACAGGAGATGGCGAAATTATATTTCAGTACAAAAAAGTTGAAGAGCCGGGTGGATGTACAATTGGTATTGAGGATAACTCAGAAACTATCGGGCTTCAATATGTCTTTGATGATATTTATGCGATTACTGCAACTGAAGTTCGGGATAACTATGCATTAAAATTTACTACTAGTCTTCCTACAGTAGTGTCGGTAAAAGATGCAGATGAGACTGCCACTATTCCGGATAATTATGTTTTGGAACAAAACTATCCGAATCCGTTTAATCCGGAAACACGAATAAATTATTCAATTCCTGAACAGGCTTATGTTAAGTTGTGCATATACGATATCAACGGCATATTGGTGAAAACACTGTACGAAGGAAATCAAACAGCCGGCAAGTATCAAACTGTTTGGGATGGTGAAAACAGTGTTGGAGTAAAGGTTGGTTCGGGAGTTTACTTCTACAGGATTCAGGCGAATAGTTTTGTCCAGACGAGAAAGATGATACTTTTAAAATAAGTGACAATATTTAACTATCGGTAAAAAACCTCTTCAATAACTTTGAAGCAATATGATATTTCAGAAATCGTGAATTGATATGTACGTTTTTACAGTTTTATTGATAGTGTTTATTATAGTCTCTCTTTATGGTTTGATTGAGTTTGCTCTTCATCAGAAAAGAATATTTTCCATCCCTATAAGAATTCATATTAATGGTACCAGAGGTAAATCCAGTGTTACCAGATTGATTGGCGCTGCTTTACGCGAAGCCGGAATCAAAACAATTACAAAAGTTACCGGAACTTATCCAAGACTAATTCTAGAAAACGGATGCGAAGTTGCCATATACCGCAAGGCTGAACCCAACATTATTGAGCAATTATCTATTATCAAATTTTCATCAAAGCGAAAAGCTCAGGCAATTGTAATGGAATGTATGGCGGTTCAACCGCAGTATCAATGGGTTACAGAAACTAAAATGTTTCATTCAACAATCGGTGTAATTACTAATGTAAGATTAGACCATATTGATGTTATGGGTTACACTCTTCCTGAAATTGCAGATGCTCTTGGAAATACTATTCCCAAAAATCAAAACATATTCACTGCAGAAAAAATTCTTTTTAATAAGTTGAAAGAAATAAGTGATAAAAGAAATTCAGTTATTCAATTAGCAGAGGAGAATCAGGTTACAGAAGAAGAGATGAAAGGTTTTGGTTATATAGAGCATAAAGAAAATGTTGCTCTTGCACTGGCTGTTAGTCAACATCTGGGTATCGAAAGAAATGTTGCTTTGAGAGGAATGTATAAAGCAATTCCTGATGCAGGTGCTTTGAAGCGGTCAATCGTGAATGTTTTCCAGAAGAAGATAAGCTTCTTTAATGCCTTCGCAGCAAATGATCCACAATCAACATTGATGATCTGGAAAAAAATTAAAGCTGAAATAGGAATGCGCGGGGCAAAAATAATTTTATTGAATACAAGGCAAGATCGATTAGACAGGGCAAAACAGTTGACAGGAATGATCGGAACAGAATTAAATAATGAGTTTGACTATTTGATCTTAATCGGGCAGTCAGCGGAAGTTGTTGAAGAGTTAGCTGTGGCCGGTGGAGTTAAAAGAAATAAAATTGTGAACCTTGGCTGGACTGAGCCGGAAGCGGTCTTTGAAGCAGTCCTTGCATACACAGCTGATCAATCTAGTGTTGTTGCGATTGGTAATATGGGAGGTATGGGCGGAAAAGTTGCAGACTTTTTTGAGAACAGGAGTGTTGTTTATGGTTGAGCTTGCAATTACACTCGGATTAATTTTTAGTTTGCTGTCATACGAAGTATTCGGATTAGCTGCCGGTGGAATTGTTGTTCCCGGCTATATTGCTTTACAACTTTCACAACCTGACAGACTGATCGGAATTATTCTCGTCAGCTTGTCAACATATCTTATCATCAAAATTTTAGGTCACTATACTTTTCTTTATGGAAGAAGACAGATGGTCATTTGCCTTCTTGTGGGATGTTTGCTTGCAAACTTTTCCAGGGAATTTTTAATAATTGATTTAACTTCAAACATAGTTCAATTGCAGGCTGTTGGCTGGGTTGTTCCCGGTTTGATTGCTCACTGGTTTGGCAAACAGGGTATATACAGAACATTATGTGTTTTATTCATCACTTCAGTGCTGGTGAGATTAATTGTTATAATAATATTTAACGGCGAATTACTGCCAACGTAAATTTTGAATTAATTAAATGCAAGTATATAATCTAAGTGCGGGTTCAAAAACAGTATTAAGCGTATTAGCACTACTAGCTTTAATGGCTTTTCTTGCTGTTGAATATGGAAAAGAGGATGTTAAGCTTAAGTGGTACGATCAGAAGATTGAAGCATCGAATCTTGCTAAAGAAGCAACCGACTATCTTAAAGAATTACGGATGCACAAAAGTGTTTTTATAGATGTTGTTAACGATCCAAATGAAACTGCTTTAATTGGTCAGGATATAACTCCAATAACAACTGATCGTGGATACATTGAAGCAAAGCTGACAGCAACCAATCCAAACTTTGCCGCTATTGTAGTTGATATGCTCAAGGAAGCTGAACTCGAAAAAAATGATGTTGTGGCAGTTGCATTCACAGGTTCGTTCCCGGGTTTAAATATTGCAGTTCACTCTGCTATTCAAACATTAAAATTGAAACCTTTAATAATTACTTCGGTCGGCGCATCTAACTGGGGCGCTAATGATCCAAATTATACCTGGCTCGATATGGAAAGAGCGTTATTCAAAACAGGAGTATTTAAAAACAAATCAGTAGCAGCTTCAATTGGCGGCGGGCTTGACAGAGGAAGGGGACTCAGCCCGGAAGGAAGACAATTAATAGTTGATGCAATCGAAAGGAATAAAGTTGAGTTTATTAATGAAGAGCATCTTGAAAGCAGTATTCAAAAAAGACTTGAGACTTACGACCAGTACAGGAAGAAAGATAAAATAAAAGCATTCATTAATGTTGGCGGAGGAATATCAAGCATCGGGTCAGTTGAAAATGCTCAGTTTATCCCAAATGGCTTATCAAAAACTCTTCCCATGAAAAATTTTCCTGTAAGCGGTTTGCTAGTTCAGATGTCCGAAAAAAATATCCCTGTTATTCATTTGCTGAATGTAAACCAGCTTGCCGAGGAATATGGTTTACCCATAAATCCAACTCCGCTGCCTCGGCCCGGTGAGGGAGAAATTTTCATTCAAAAAAGATACAGTGTTTTGCTTACGGCAGGAGTGACTCTTTTCCTGGTTATCGCTATCTCATTTGTCTTTTTTATGGAAAGGAAGCGACATAAACTTGGTTCGGAACAGGTAATTGTTCCCATAAAGGAAGCGGAACCGGAACTTCAATTTCCTGATGTTAAGTTATAAGTGATATGAAGAATCTTAAACTAAATAGTATAATTTCTCTTATTTTAATTTTTCTTGTATTCAATGTTATAAATCTTGCTGCACCTAAAACTAAAGTGTTAGTTCCGAAAAATTCCAAAGCACCCATTTCGATAATAATCTCAGGTAAAAGCTTAAAATATTATCCTTTGTCAGTTGATGAATCATCAGTTCTAACTACAAGAGGTCCGGGAAAATTAAAAATTATTACACGTGGTCATTTTAATTCTCCGGCTGAAAAACGGTTGAGTTATAATGTATATTATAGAATCAACGGTGCCGAAAAAATTAAAGTCGAGTTTAATGGGATTAAAGCTGATGACAAAGCTTCATTTGAAGAAACATCAATGGGCTTTCCATCAATTGGGGAAAATATCATAATTGAATTATCCCGTGGTGAGCATACAATTGAGATCTGGAGCGGGTCAAAGAATCTTAAAATTAGTACTCGCGTACTATTTACTGAGATAAAAGAAAAGAAAATAGACTGGGTCTCGTTGTCGCCGATGTATCCAAATGAACCTGTAAGTCTTGTGACAAATGAAGATGTTGTTTCTTATTACCGATATTCTTCGTCTAAGCCGCTGAAGTTGAGGGTTACAGGACCAACAACGTTGAGAGTAATGAACCGGGTTGAATTCGATTATAAGATGAAAGGTAAATTGAATTTTCGTGTAGAAGTTAAGGAAGATAAAAAAGTTAAGAACACTTATATGCTTTGCACCGATCGCTCTGATGTTGCAAAGTATAAAAAAGATGTTAAGAGAATGCCAGGTAAAGCAAAAGAAATTGTAATAAGTGTTCCATCAGGCACACATACATACGAAATAATTACTCTTGACAAATGTTCAGTCCTTGGCAGGATTCTTTTCCCTAAAAAAGATATTAAACTTGAAAGTAATTAATTGTCTGCAAAAGTTAGCGAATATAAGGTGATAAAATACAGCATTGTTCTACTTTGCTGCGTGATTTTTCTTTCGAATCTGAATAATGAACTATACGGACAGAAGAAGAAAAAGACAGAGAAAAAAATAGATAAGTGGGCACTCAGTCTTTCTATAAAACCTTTCTATGATAGTAATATCTTAAAGTATTCAGAGAAGTACATTCAGAGATTTAAAAACGGTGAAGACCCGGGTAGGTTTCACATTAATCGAATTGATGATTTAACAGTTGGCTATTCTGCAGGATTAACTTTTACCGATGAATTTTTCGGAAAGATGAAAACAATATTGGGTGCTGGATATGATACGGATGCTTATACATATAACTCAGTCAAAACCTGGGGAACATTTAATATATTCTACCGTCAGCAGGTAGCAGCTTCAACCTCACTGCAATTTTCCTACTCTTATATACCGGAGTTTTACGTCCGTCATTTTCGAGATGATGACTGGGTAAGATATTATGGTTACACAGAAATAACTTTTCAGCCATATACTTTTTCAAAAGATGATTTCAGTATTTGGGCGCAGCAAATTCTTCCATGGAAAACTACGAGAGCCCGGCTGTACTTTACTTATTCAAGATATTATCTGAATCAAGCTTATACTGAATACGACAGTGATGACTATATGTACGGATTTAGAATTTATCAGAATCTGCTGAACAACCTTGATGCTACATTCGGGTATTTCTATTCAACATCAGATGCAAAAGGATACGATGAACCTACCGAAACTAAGGAAGCATCAGACGATTCCGATGCAACAAATTATGATCATACATACTTTGCCGGTCTTGATCTGATTCTGCCAAAAGTTTTTTCTATGAATAATGATATTAGCCTTGACTTCCAATATCAAAGAACATTTTTTACAACGGATAATTATGTTGAGCTGGATCCGCTGCACGTGGGACGATATGATTATAATTACCGTGTAATTGTTAATTATAATTTAGCCCTGATCAACAACCTCTCAGCAACATTATTTTATAATTGGTTTCTAAGAGAAGCAAGTTCTCCATCAGATTACAATAAAGAATATATATCGGATGAAAAAGATTACACTCAATACCGGATTGGTGTAAGGCTTAATTATTTAATAAAATTTTAAATAGAGTAAATCAAACATTTATAAGAGAAATAATATGCAAAAGATTTTATATACAATTCTAATTATTGGATTAACGTTTTTAGCAAGCTGCGGTACACCAAATGAACCTGAATCTATAGTCGGCGGAGATGGGGGATATAAAATTGTCAGTAAATTTTCAACTTCAGGATATGCACAGGATGTTGTGGTAAAAGATACCATTGCTTACGTCACACAGGGTGAAGGCGGGCTGGTGATTATTAATATCTCCAACCGCAAAGCACCTTTAGAACTCTCGAGTGTAATTGAGAATCTGAAAGGATATAGTAATAAGGTTGCAGTTAAGGACTCGGTAGTTTATATATCAGCAGGAGCCTTTGGTGTTTCCGTTGTTGATGCATTTAATCCAATCAATCCTATAGTTACAGCAACTAATCTTGCTCTTAAACCAGCCAAAGGTTTTGATATAAAAGGTAATTTTTTATTTACCGCTGTGGGTGAATATGGTTTCAAAATATCAGAAATCAGTTACCCTACTCAACCTGATATTAGAGGTGAGACAAGTGCACCGGGGTTTGCGCAGGCTGTCTGTGTTACTGCTGATACAAATTATTTGCTTGTTGCCTGTGGTGAAATGGGTTTTTCTTTATTTGATATATCTGAATTACAAAGTGGTTGGGGAACCTATCCGCTGGCTGGCTGGGTTGATACTCCGGGCTATGCTGAAGATGTTGTTGCTCATCCAACTCTACCATATGCTTTCCTTGCTTGCGGAACAGGGGGATTTTTTATAGTTAATTATTCAGATTCTGCCAATGTAAAAATTGTTGGCGGTTACTCAACCGGGGGTTATGCAAAGGAAGTTGTGTTTAAAGATAATAAAGTTTATGTAACAACCGGACTGCGTGGTCTGCAGATATTCGATGTAACAAATATTACCTCACCTGTTCGTATTGGCACTGTGCAGACAAAACTTGCCAAGGGTTTGGCTGTCGATGATAAGTATGTTTATGTTGCTGATGAGCAGGAGGGGTTGGTAATTATTTCAATTCCGTAACGAAAAGAATAACTTTATTTTGTTTCTGTAATAAGTTCGAATTTTTTTTCAGCAATTATTTTTTTACGAAAGGTTACTTTTACTGAGTAGGTACCCGGCTGCCGCTTTTCAGGTGTAATTGAAATTGAGTTGGAGATAGTAAAGAAAGGATTACTGGTTGCATAAACTATACGTTTTTTATAAAATGATTTGCCGTCCGGTCCAGTCCAATCAAAATAAAACTT
The DNA here is from genome assembly GCA_035478175.1 of Ignavibacteriaceae bacterium. GTDB lineage: Bacteria > Bacteroidota > Ignavibacteria > Ignavibacteriales > Ignavibacteriaceae > IGN2. The sequence continues at coordinate 68,008 of DATIJX010000198.1, read as the reverse complement.
CATCTGCTCGTTAGTTTTTATATCGCGGTTTTCAATATTTACTACAGCTTTCACTTTTGCTTCATCCTTGATAGTGAATGTTGTGGCCGCTCCAATTGGATTGCCTGTTTTCTTGCTGACCTTTCTGCATAGAACAATGGACGCCTTTATATTCTCAGTCTTAACCTCAGGTTTTATGTTTTTTCTTTTTTTAACATTCTCATCAGTTTTAATGTTATCAACAGGCTTACTTTTCGTTTTAACAGTTGATGATTCCTTTGTTGATTGAACAAGCTGGAATTTCTTTTCTGCAATCAACTTACGGAATAAATAAACACGTACAAGATAATTACCTGTCTTTCTTTTATCTGGTGTTAAATTAATGGAGCTTGCTATTCTTGAAGATGAATCTGATGATGAAACATCAATTCGCTTTTTGTAAAACGATTTGCCGGAAGAATCTATCCAATCGATATGAAACATCAAGTCTCGTTCATTCGCTGATTCCTGCAAGTCTACACTTGCATAAAGTTTAGAATGATCTTTTAATTCGAAAACCCAACCGGGCTTGATCGGCTTACCTGTTTTTTTACTGGTTCTGTTTGTCAGTGTAATCTTGGGTTGTAGCCATCCTCCGTATTTTGATGGATATACTATTGTGGAGTCATTTAGAACGGTGGACTCTTCTTTCCGACTAGAGCATCCTGAAATACTAAGGATCAGAAATGTTGTGATACATAAAGTAAAACCTATCCAACTGAAATATTTTAATAATATTTTCCTGTTCATCAGATCATTTTGATTATATAGTTTTTGCTTCGCTGCTTTATACCGCCGAACCATTTTGCTAAAGGCAGCATTACAATTAACATTATGGTAAAACCAATTAATGTTTCAAAGACTTCGCCTTCACGATAAAACAATCCGATTCTTTTAGAAATTATTCCAAGAATTGCGATGTGAATACAATAGAAGAAGAGCGGCACTTTGCCAACAACTGAAAGGATGTTCAATAATTTTGGGAATAGTTTATTGATGAAAATTATTGTCCCAACACCCAAAACAGCCCATCCAAAAAACCAGAGATTGTGGTAAAGACTTGGCGGATATTTCTGGTCTAAGAAAAATGAATATGAACCAAAATCTGAAAAGGGAAATATGTTCCCAAAGCCGCGTTCCATTCGAATTAATGTTGCAATTAAAATAGAAGTTACTCCGATCGCCAGGCTATAAATTATTTTCTGCTTATCTGTTTTCCATCCTTTTAGCCAGCCGTTTGCCATAACCGATCCCAAAATTGCAAGAGCAAACCATGGCATGATCGGGTACTTGTTGAAATCACCGGCATCAATAAATGTTTGCATCAGAACTTGCTGCCAGTAAACTTCCGGATTGTATGAAATTTTAAGAAGGAAAGGATAGATAAGAAGGATTGCCATTGCAATGCCGAGTCTTATCTGCCATTTCAATGAAACAATCAGCGTAAGAAAAATCATAGAGAAGCCAATTGTAGAAATTATACCCAGGTGAGCAGGTTTAAATTCACTGAAACCACCCCACGAAGAATTTACCCAGGTTATCTGAACAAGAACAAGAAATAAACCACGCTGAATTAAGTGCCATCGTGCATTCCAATCTGCTGATCCTTTTAAAATCCTGCTTTGGTAAGTCCACCAAACCATCGCACCATTCATCATCAGGAAGCCAGGGGCACAAATGTATCCAATATACCTGAGAACAAATTGTTCCCAGTTTGGAATTAATGGATCGGCAGGATCGAGATATAACCAGATTGAGTTGAAGTAGTAGGAACTATGACCGAGCAGCATTAAAATACCGACAAAGCCCCTGAACTGATCGATGAAGTCGAATCGCTGCTTTACAGTACCGGATTTTTCGGATGAATTAATTTTTATTTTCTCCGGATGATGATTTTTTGAAGATACTATTTGCGTGAATCCAAAATAAAAAAAAACTTACCTTTCAACTTATGAAATAGTATTCACAAAAACTTTTAAACAAAAAAAAGAGGGCACAACGGCCCTCAATTTTATAACATTTTTTTGTTGATGTTAGGAATAAGCTCCCATTCCACCAAACATTGCTGCGATTATCGCTCCGAAAATAATGAAGAAAAGAATCACAAGAACGATCATAATCGCATACCAGATTAATGTTGCTATTGCCCAATTTTTCTTACTTGGCTGAGCACCGTCTCCGAATGCCCAAACAAACAACATTATCAATCCAACTATAGGAATAGCTGTGATTAGTATTGTTATAATCCAGTCCTTAACTGAAACTTCTTCTGTGACTCTTCCCGGTAGGTTTTGATAATCCATTTATCCTCCTGTTTTGTGGATGAAAAATTATTAGATATTAAAAGCAATAGATAGATGAACTTACAATGTTAATATACCAAATATTTATAAATGAATAATATGATGCAGATGAGAGAATTTCTACACTCGTCTAACAACCAAAATTCTTTTATCCAAATAGAATGTCCTCATTCTTAAAAGTGGGAATTCAATTTTAGATATAAGGATTGATTTCCAAATTTGAAAAAATTCTACTCAATAAATCGTTAATTGGAAGCATTTGGCTGGTATAATAGTTGGATATTTGGGTTGTCAAATTTCCTCGCTTTTTTAATAAATATAACGGAAAAGAAATGAATCGGAATAAAGTAACTATTGATGGAAACGAAGCAGCTGCTTATACAGCTTTTCACACTAACGAAGTAATTGCAATCTATCCAATCACTCCTTCATCAAATATGGGAGAACATTGCGATGATTGGTCAGCAGTAGGCAAGAAAAATATTTGGGGAATAGTACCTTCAGTCAGCGAACTACAGAGTGAAGGCGGTGCATCTGGCAGTGTTCACGGTGCATTACAGAGTGGAGCATTAACAACAACTTTTACAGCATCGCAGGGCTTGCTGTTGATGATACCGAATATGTTTAAGATTGCCGGTGAACTTACATCAACAGTTTTTCACGTTTCGGCAAGAACAGTAGCAGCTCATGCACTCTCGATATTTGGAGATCACGGTGATGTGATGGCAACACGTCAGACAGGTTTTGCACTTATAGCTTCCAACAATCCACAGGAAGTTATGGATTTTGCTTTGATTGCTCAGGCCGCAACACTTAATGCACGAATTCCTTTCCTGCATTTCTTCGATGGATTCCGTACTTCACACGAAATTATGAAAATCGAAGAATTAACTGTCGATGATATGCATGCAATGATAGATGATGATCTGGTTATTGCCCACAGAAAAAGAGCGCTCACTCCGGATTATCCGGTTCTTCGCGGTACCGCTCAGAATCCTGATGTTTTCTTCCAGGCGAGAGAAACAGTAAATCCTTTTTACAATGCTTGTCCAGGAATTGTTCAACAGCAGATGGACAAGTTTGCCAAACTGGTTGGCAGACAATATCATTTGTTTGATTACGTCGGTGCAAAAGATGCAGAGAAAGTAATTGTTATGATGGGTTCCGGTTCTGATGCTGCTGAAGAAACTGTCAACTATCTTAATCAAAAAGGGGAGAAAGTCGGATTAGTAAAAGTCAGATTATACAGACCATTCTCAATAGATCACTTTATCAATTCTCTTCCTCAATCAGTAAAATCAATCGTAATTTTAGATAGAACCAAAGAACCCGGAGCTTCCGGTGAGCCGCTTTACCTAGATATCGTAAACTCGATCTCAGAAAAATTTGTTTCAGGAGAACTGAAGTTCAATTACCCTAAAATAGTTGGCGGAAGATATGGTCTGTCTTCAAAAGAGTTTACTCCGGCAATGGTGAAAGCGGTGTTTGATAATCTTAATAACAGCAAACCGAAAAATCATTTCACTGTCGGTATTAAAGAAGATGTTACAAATTCAAGTTTAGAGTTCGATCATAATTTCTCAGTTGAAGCTGAAGAAACTTTCAGAGGAAAATTTTATGGATTAGGTGCCGATGGAACTGTTGGTGCGAACAAAAATTCAATAAAAATTATAGGCGAAGGAACTGATTATTTTGCTCAGGGGTATTTCGTTTATGATTCAAAGAAATCAGGCTCGATGACAATTTCTCATTTACGTTTCGGTCCCAAAGAAATAAAATCAACTTACCTTATCAACCGAGCAAACTTCATAGCGTGTCATCAGCAGGTTTTTCTTGAGAAGCTTGATATGCTAAGGGAAGCAATGGAAGGTTCAACGTTTTTATTGAACACAAAAGTTCCTAAAGAACAGGTTTGGGATTCACTTCCGGAAAAAGTTCAGAGAGATATCATTCAGAAAAAAATGAAGTTTTATATTATTGATGCTTACAAAGTTGGTGATGTGACCGGAATGGGTGTAAGGATAAATACAATTATGCAGACGTGCTTCTTTGCTATCTCAAATATCTTTCCGAAAGAAGAAGCAATCAATTTGATTAAGGATTCGATTAAGAAAACTTACGGTGCAAAAGGCGACAAAATTGTTCAGATGAATTTTGATGCTGTTGATAAAACTATCGAAAACCTTTTTGAGGTTACGGTTCCCGGAGTTATTACCAGCACGATACAGCTTCAACCACCTGTAAGCGTAAATGCACCTGATTTTGTGCAGGAGGTTACAGCAAAAATAATTGCGTTTGAAGGTGATGATATTCCTGTAAGTAAATTTCCTGTGGATGGAACATTTCCACTTTCAACAACCAAATGGGAAAAGAGAAACATTGCACTCGAAGTTCCGGTTTGGGATCCGGAAGTTTGTATCCAATGTAATAAATGCGTGATAGCCTGCCCGCACGCCACGATAAGAGCAAAAGTATATGATGAATCATACATTAAAAATGCTCCTCCTACATTTAAGTACACCAAGTTCAAATCGAAAGATTACGGCGAAAATATGTATTACTCTTTGCAGGTTGCTGTAGAAGATTGCACAGGCTGTGAACTCTGTGTTGATTTTTGTCCTGCGAAGAATAAAAAGGAAACTCGTCTCAAAGCAATTAATATGGCTGAGCAGATTCCACTTCGCAATCAGGAAAGAGTTAACTGGGATTACTTCTTATCAATCCCTGATATTGATAGAAGAAAAATTAATGTTACAAAAGTAAAAGATTCACAATTCCTTGAACCGTTATTCGAATTTTCAGGGGCCTGCTCTGGCTGCGGAGAAACACCTTATGTTAAACTGGTGAGCCAGCTTTTTGGAGATAGAACGATTGTTGCCAATGCAACCGGATGTTCTTCAATTTATGGCGGTAATTTGCCAACGACTCCGTGGGCAGAAAATAAAGATGGCAGAGGACCTGCCTGGTCAAATTCATTGTTTGAAGATAATGCTGAGTTTGGATTTGGTTTCCGTCTTGCAATAGATAAGCATAATGGACAAGCAAAAGAGTTGTTGCAAAAATATGCAAATGATCTCGGTGGAGATCTGGTAAACGGAATTATGAATTCACCTCAGAAAGATGAAGCAGAAATTTATGAGCAGAGGGAAAGAGTAGATGTCCTGAAGAAAAAATTAAATGACATGCTGAAAGCAGGAAGCAACGGAAAAGTAAGTGACTTAAAGCATTTGTTAAGCTTAGCTGATTACCTTGTGAAAAAATCAGTCTGGATAATGGGCGGTGATGGCTGGGCATACGATATTGGTTATGGCGGATTAGATCACGTTATTGCCTCAGGAAAAAATGTAAACATATTAGTGCTCGATACAGAAGTATATTCCAACACAGGCGGACAATGTTCAAAAGCAACATCACGTGGAGCTGTTGCTAAATTTGCCGCTGCTGGTAAGCCTGGTGCGAAGAAAGATCTTGCCTTAATGGCAATGACTTACGGAAATGTTTACGTTGCTAAAGTTGCAATGGGTGCAAACGATCAGCATACACTCAGAGCTTTCCTCGAAGCTGAAGCTTACGATGGACCTTCATTGATAATTGCATACAGCCATTGTATTGCACACGGAATAAACATGGGCAAAGGAATGCAGAATCAGAAGGCTGCAGTTGATTCAGGTTATTGGCAGCTATTCAGATATCATCCTGATCTGGCAAAAGAAGGTAAGAATCCGTTCAAGCTTGATTCAAAAGAACCAACGACTAAGGTTAAAGATTTTGCATATATGGAAACAAGATTTAAGATGTTAACAAAATCGCATCCGAAGATTGCTGAACAGCTGATGAAAGAAGCGCAGGTAGATGTCAGCACCCGGTGGAAGGAATATCAGAGATTAGCTGCATGGGATCCGGGAAACGGAAAAACTGAAGAGAATACTTAATAGTTATCAGATTCCGGACAAGTCCGTTAGGACTCCGTCCTACCGAGACGAGCCGGAATGACAGAACCGTTTTTGTCATTCCCGCGAACGAAGTGAATCGGGAATCTGACAATATGAACTAGAACAATTTGAAAAAATAAATCAAAGGTTACATAATGGATTTATCAACAACATACTTAGGATTAAAATTAAAATCACCAATTGTTCCTTCCGCAGGACCCCTTTCTCATGAAATTGCTAACATCAAACAGATGGAAGATGCAGGTGCCGGAGCAGTTGTTCTTTATTCCTTATTTGAAGAGCAGCTTGAACATGAATCATTGGAACTTCATCACCATACAGCAGGCTCAGCTGAGAGTTTTGCTGAAGCAACAAGCTATTTCCCTGAACCGTTCGAGTATAAACTTGGTCCTGAAGAGTACCTGAACCATATAAGAAAAATAAAAGAATCAGTTGATATGCCTGTGATTGCAAGCTTAAATGGAAAATCACTTGGCGGATGGATTGATTATTCAAAGCAGATTGAGCAAGCGGGAGCCGATGCTCTTGAGCTTAACATTTACTTCATGGCAACTGACCTTGATCAGAAAAGTGAAGAGCTTGAAAAGAAATATGTTCATATCGTTAAGAGAGTAAAATCAGAAATTAAAATTCCTATTTCAGTGAAGATGCATCCGTTCTTCAGCTCAGTTGCTCATATGGCAAAAGAGCTGAACAAAGCCGGTGCAGATGGACTTGTTCTTTTCAATAGATTTTATCAACCTGATATTAATCTTGATACTCTCGAAGTTGAACCAAACGTAATTCTCAGTACACCTTTTGCAATGAGACTTCCATTAAGATGGATTGCAATCCTTTATGGAAGAACAAATGCAGATCTTGCTGCAACCAGTGGTATTTACACTGCAGAAGACGTAATTAAAATGACAATGGCTGGTGCTAAAGTAACTCAAATGCTTTCCTGTTTGTTAAAGTTTGGTATCGGGCATATTGCAGATGTTACTTCTAAAATGAAATTGTGGATGGAAGAAAAAGAATATGAATCGATCGACCAGATGCGCGGAAGTATGAGCTATATGAATGTTGATGACCCGGCAAAGTTTGAACGTGCAAATTATATGAAGGTTTTACACTCTTATAAATAATTTCATAGCCTCCTAGTACCATTGCGGGCAAAATTGCTGTCCTCTGATTACTGTCCTGTTATTTTTTGTCCGCGATGGTTTTTTTTGAGTCAAATCACAAATTCCTTTATGCAGTTCATCGTTTGAACGAATAGCCATATCTTATCGTTACTATTATCAAAAAAAAATAAAATGTTTTTATTCTTCACAATATTCTTTACTGTTTACACTGCCCTTAATTACTATGTGTTTATAAGGGGATGGCAGGCATTAGCTTCTTACTCTTACCTGCGACCATATTACATAATTGTGTTCGTCTTTGTTGCTTATGGATACGTTTTCTCTAAACTGCTATACAAATTTCTTCCGTCATTAGTCTATGATATCTGGCTTGGAGTTGGTGCAATATGGTTTGCTTTCCTCGTTTATTTCATTCTTGCTTTACTATTCATTGATATTATCAGATTATTTGATTCGTGGTTTCATTTTCTCCCCGCTTTTATTAAAACGGACTATGAGCAGACAAAAAAAATTATAGCTCTGGTAATTATTGCTGCTGTTGGTTTGATTGTATTTCTTGGTAATCTTAACAAGAGAGACATAACAGTCAAAACTCTTGAATTGCAATTACCGAAAGGTGATGGAAAACTATCTGAGATAAACATTGTTGCTGCTTCTGATTTGCATCTTTCACCGATTGATGGCGAAAGATTACTATCGAAGATAATTGATAAAATGGAATCGCTTAATCCTGACATCATCTTATTATCAGGCGATATTGTTGATGATAAGGCAGAGATACTTGAGCAAAGAAGAATTGGCGAGTCATTTAAAAGACTAAATCCTAAATATGGTATTTACACAATCAACGGCAATCATGAATTTATTAATAATGTTGACGCATCTGTTGAGTATGCAGAACATCTCGGAATGAAAGTGCTCCGCGATGAGTATGAATTGATTGACAGCAGCTTTTATGTTGTCGGCAGGGAAGACTCAACTATGTTTCAGTTTACCGGCAAGCATCGGAAATCACTCAAGCAAATAATTGAAACGATTGAAACAAACCATCCGATGATTTTGCTTGATCATACTCCGCATAAACTTGAAGAGGCACAAAAGAATAACATTGCTTTACAACTTTCCGGTCATACGCATCACGGACAAATCTGGCCTGCTAATATTTTTACAGGCATGATTTATGAAATAAGCTGGGGCTACAGGAAAAAAGGAAATACAAATTATTATGTTACTTCAGGTGCCGGAACGTGGGGACCGCCGGTTCGTACAGGAAGCAAATCAGAAATTGTTCACATTAAAATTCAGTTCGAAGATTAAAACCGTGCATCCATACAGTCAGGCAAACGATTTTAGAACGCCAGCATGATTGCATGGATGCATGGTTGCATGTTAAAACATTAAAGTCACCCCAAATTTTATATTATCCATTGCAATCGGCGGTGCACTTGGGAATGGCCAGTTCATTTTATCCTGTCTTAGTTCATATAATCCATATCCTAACGCAGTCTTCAAAACAAAAAATACAATCGGACCAGCAGATGGTGATGATTTAAAAACTTCTTTAATAAAAACATCGAGCAGTCCATTAGCAGCGAGTTCAATAATTCCGCTTCCTGCCCACTTCCAGAACAAATGTCTTTCAAAAACAATTGATCTTTCATAACCGCCTTCTAAAACAATTAACTCTGTTGGTTGGATTCGTACGCCAGTTTCATAGCTTGAACCAAAGCGAAATGTTTCATCATACAACTGTTTTATTCTCTCATCATTTACACTTAGCGAGTCATCAGCAAAATCAAGATTTGTCCAGGTGAATGACGAAGTATAATAAGGAGTGATTGAAGCAGCTTCTCCCATTTTGTAACCATAGCCACTTGACCAGCCTAAGCCAAACTGCCAGTTGTCAGTTTCGATATCAGAGGTTGTTTCTGAACCTCCTGCAAGTTCTGTGGAATTTTTATTTAGAAACAAATAGTTGAAAGTTTGCTTATCAATATATTCGGCATATTTCGATATACGATTGTACGTATAACCAAGCTTGAGCTCGATAAGACTGCTCTTTGCGAAGGGATTTTCAACATCAGTACGTGAAATGTCAGATAAACCGTAATCAATTGAAATAGTAGGTTTTTTGTTTTTCCACTCCGTCCACTCATCGAACTCATCCCACTCCCATTTCCATGTATCGCTGGTTTCGGTTGAGTCCTGAGCTACTATGATGAAGGGTGAAAAAAAGATAAACAGAAAGAGAACTGTAATACTTAAAGGTTTCATATTTTCTCCGAAATATTTTTTTATTGATAATCAAAAATAATCTATTTGCAGTTCCTGTGCTGAAAGTATTAGATAAACGGTCATTAGATTGGACAAAAATCTCTTTAACAGGTTACTGAGGGCTAATGCTTGATTTTCCATTTAATTACTTCGTCAAGATAAGAATGAAATTTTACAGGAAGATTTTTGTACTTTGCTGAAAATTGTTTTTTAAAAGTTTCGAAGTCTTTTTCTCCTGTTTTTCTGAGGTCGTTTTCAATGTTGCTGAGAAATGTTTGAATTTTAGAACGTACTCTCTCATTTACTTCTTCATCATTAGTATCCGAGATATTTATTGTGGTTTTTTCAATTTCAAATTCGCTTTCAACTAAAGCTTTGAGCGCCAATCCCCGAAGGTTTTCCGAAATCAAAGTTCTGTTAACATTGCCGAGATCTTTTGCAGTTTCAACAATAGATGAGTGCGAGAATTTTTTACCTCGCAATGATTCGAGAACAATATCTTCGAAACTATATCTTGCCTCTTTAACAATTTCCTTTGGAAGGTCATTGATCTGAATCATATTTCGTTTTTCAGAATTTGCAAAGATTACGGCACGTTTAATCACCGATTCCAGTTCTCGAACATTTCCTTTCCAGCTGTAATCGTTTAATGCCTGCAAAGCCGCTTTCGATATCTGCATTTCGGCAGATTCTGATTCAATAAAACTTTTTGCAAGAGCGTTGATATCCTCTTTCCTTTCACGCAAAGGAGGAAGCTCAATGTTAATTACATTCAATCTGTAAAAAAGATCCTCGCGGAATTTTTTCTCTTTCACCAGCTCAGCAAGATTTTTATTTGTCGCTGCAACAACCCGCGCATCTACCCTGTAAGCTTTTGTTGAACCGACTTTTTCTATCTCGCCTGATTGCAAAACACGAAGCATTTTCGCCTGAAAGTTTTCTGATGTTTCACCTATTTCATCCAAAAATATTGTACCGCCATCAGCTAGTTCAAATCTTCCCTGTCTGTCTGCAATTGCGCCTGTGAAGGAACCTCGCTCGTGTCCGAATAATTCACTCTCAAGCAAACTATCCTGCAACGCAGCGCAATTCACTGAAATGAAATTATTATCTTTTCTTTTACTTAGCAGATGGATTGCTTTAGCAACAAGTTCCTTTCCTGTTCCGCTTTCACCTGTGATAAGGATTGTGGTGTTCGTCGGTGCAGCTTTTTTTATCAGTTCAACAACCTGCGCTATTGAAGATGATGAGTAAACAATACCATAAAATTTTTCAACTCTTCCACTAACTTTAATTTCAGCTTCCGCCCGATCATCTTCACTCCCTTTTAGTTTCTTAATATCGCTCTGTAGAGAATTAATTTTTTCAGTAAGCTGAGAAGATTCTTCGCCAGAATCTTTTATTTCTTTCTGAAGATTGTTGAGTTCATTTTCTTTGGAGTAAAGTAAATTTCGTAAAGCTGTGGTTTCATCAAGTGCACCTTTTAATTCTTCTTTGCCTTGAATGAAATAAAGAGCGATGTCGGTAATGATTAAAGCAACAAGCGGAATAAAGAAAAACGAAAGTGAAATTTTCCAGTAGAAAAAGCTTATTAAGACAAAGGAAACAACTAAAACAACAATTCCTACGATCAGATATTTGGCGATGATTTTTTTATCGTAAATACCTGTGTAAATGATCAATCCCAGAATGATCAGCAAAAGAATGATAGCAGATAGTCTGTAAAATCTTCCATCAATTTCCCGTGAGTTTATAATATTATCAAGGGCAAAAGCGTGCAGAGCTACACCGGGCATTTGCTCGTCAAAGGGAGTTTGAATTCCAGAAGCAATCTGTGGATCACTGATGCCAATAATTACAATTTTATTTTCAAATTGCTTTAGCTCATTGCTTTGTGAATATACAAGTTCAGCAAATTCAAGTGCCGAATATTTTTTAATTTTTTGCCAGGATGAAATGAAATTAACTATTGCGGAATTCTTTTTAAATTCCTTTCCTGAGAGTTGCAAGGAAAATGCTTTTTCACTTATTTCATTTTGTATAAGACTAAACGGAATTTCAATATCTACATCTTTAATGAAGTTAATATGACCAGTCTGCAGATTCTCATTCAATAATTTTGGGCTGGGATAGCTTAACGAATCTGTAATGAATTGATTATTTCTCTCAACAATATTTCCGGCAACACAGCTAAGTAATACTTTGCCTGACTTCTCAATTTCTTTCAGAAGCAGGTTATCATAAATTGACTGGGTTACAAGTCGTGAGCTTAAAAATATTTCCAGACCGATTTTTTTTACTCCGAGAATCGTGAGCTGGTTAATCAGCAGAGCATAATAATTTCTTTTGATGGGCCAGGGTCCGATGCGTGCAATATCTTCTTCAGAAAAGTGGACGATGATAATATTTGTATCGGGACTAATTTCCCCTCGGGTTTTAATTAAAAACTTTTCAATTTCTCCATCCGTATTTTTTCTAAATTCAGAAAAAATAAATAGACTAAGGCAGCTTAAAACCAATACGGCTAATCTTATTAATAAAGCTTTGTTATTTATTAATGAATTCAAAATCTTAATTATATTTTCTTGCGTGCAAATATATAAAACTGAGATGTTTGTTTGCTCTTAGCTATCCATTTGAAAGCAAATAATTCCTTGTTTCCCATTTAATGAAAAACTTAAAAATCCGTATCTTTACAACAACATTATCCCCAATAATAACTCAGGAAAAACAATGAAAATATTAAAGACTATGCTCATTTATGCATCGCTGACAATTCTATTAGTTGGCTGCCTTCAGGTTGAAACAACAATCAATGTTAACAAAGACGGAAGCGGAACAATAAACGAGAAAGTTTTAATGAGCAAAACTTTTGTTAATATGATTAAGGAATTTGCCCAGGCCTTTCAAGATTCAGCATCTACCGAAGAATTCGCTTTCTTTAAAGATGACGAAATTATAGCTGATGCCAAAGATTTTGGTGATGATGTGAAATATGTTTCTCATACATCAATCAATAATGATCAATGGGAAGGATTTCAGGCAGTTTATTCTTTTAACGATATAACAAAAATTAAAATCCAGCCTGATCCGGATTCAAAAGTTGGGATGGGTGATGAAGGAACGGAGCCCACCGAAGAGAAAGAATACTATTTCTTTAAATTTAAAAAGGGAGATGTTTCCGAGCTGATTATTGATCGTCCGGATATCGATTTTGCTTCTGATTCTGATTCAAAAGAGGATGTTGAATCTGATACTTCAGAACAAAACGATGAAGAAATGGGTGAAGAATTTGTTAGGATGATGGAAGGAATGAAAATAAATATTGCAATTCAGGTTGACGGCAAAATTGCCAGCACTAATGCTAGCTACGTGGATGGATCTAAAATAACTTTGATGCAAATGGATTTTGGTGAGATGATGAAAAACAAAGAAAGCTTTAAGGAGTTTAAAAACAAAGAACCAAAGAATATAGAGGAGATGAAGGAATTTCTTGAGAAATTTCCAGGGATGAAAATTGAAATTGAAAAACCAATATCAGTTAAATTCAAATAATTAATTATAAATAATTGAAGGAGTAAAAATGCAATTAAAACTAATTTTATCAATCTTGCTTTTCAGCATTGGTTTTTCTTTTGCTCAGACAGACGAAGCTAAACTCGGCGCTGAAATAACACTCGCTGAAAAAACAAAAATCTCGGATATCCTTGCTGATCCCGAATCATATCTTGACCAAACTGTTTTAGTTGAAGGCGAAATTCTTGAAGTTTGTCCTATGATGGGCTGCTGGATGGAGTTGAAATCAGATGATGGAGAAGGAATGATAAAAGTGAAAGTAAAGGATGGAGAAATAGTTTTCCCGATGGAAGCTAAAGGAAAATCTGCTATAGTTGAAGGTACAGTCTATAAGCTTGAACTTACACAGGAAAAAGCTATTCAACACTTTGAGCACATGGCAGAAGAAAAAGGAGAAGAATTCGATCCAGCTACTATTACAGGTCCAATGACAATTTACCAGATAAAAGGGTTAGGTGCAGTTATAGAATAAAATTCAATGAGTTGATGAAATTAAGCCCGCACTAGCGGGTTTTTTTATATAATGCCTGATCCGAGCAGCACACCAAGTATAAGGATAAGTATAAGCACAACTATTTGAACGAATTTAAATGTAACTTTATTAAGCAGCTTGTTCCCGACGTATGCACCTGTGAACGCACTTAAAGTTGCAGCAAGAATAATCGTCCAGTTGCCGAGAACATTGTAACTTAAAAATTTTGTGAAGTAGATAGATATTCTTGTAAAATCCACAAGACAGGCAATTACAACGCCGGTTGCAATAAAGGCTTCTTTACCTAAACCAAATTTAAGAAGGAAGGCGCTTCTTAGCGCACCCTGATGACCGGATAACCCGCCGAAAAATCCGCTGAGTAAACCGCCAAACATTAATTTATTTTGACTGAATTCCATTGTTCTAAATTTAGGGATGATTTCCAATATTGCAAATGCTATCATCAGAACAGCTATGGCTAACTTGACAGGAGTTATATATAAGATCTTACCGAAAAGTTCATACGATGCTATTGCATTAATTCCGGATAGTAATAACAACAGTTGAGCACCAGCAAATGCACCTATAATAGCAGGAATGCCGAATTTCAGTACAGCTTTTTTGTTTGCAAATTTTCCGACCAGTACCAGCTTGAATAGATTATTCAGCAGATGAACAATACCTGTTAGACCAACAGCAATCTCAACAGGAAAAAACACAGCGAACACTGGAAGAAGAATTGTTCCTAATCCGAAACCGGAATAGAAGGTTAACAATGATGAAAAAGAAGCAAATAAACAGATTAGTAAGACATCCATAACTTTAATTTATAATTATTACTTCTTGAAACGAAATAAAAAATATACTTTCATAATACTCGGGTTAATGTTCTCTGAATTCTTTGTTAGTTTCTCAATTTGTAAATTTACACACCAGTTATGAGCGAAGATAAAATCGAAAAGCAGACATTTACTTATCCATTTCTTTTCCGGATTATTTTCAGATACGGGAATATCATCATTACGCCATTATTACTTCTTTACACAATTCCATTGGTCACTTTTCTTGATGAGAAAATAATTCTTGCTTTTCCGCTGCTTGTTAATCTATTTCTTATTTATTTCCTGAACAGACATTATTTTAATCTTTATAAAATCCTTCCATACCTGATTGAAGCTGATGATGAGAAAATTACCTGTTCTGAATTTTTTCTTTCAAAAAAAGAAATAGTGATTTACTATAATGATGTTGCGTCGCTCTCTGGTGGTATCTTTGAAAATAAAATATCAGGTCTGATGAAAGTTTGTGATGGTAAGAATAATGTATGTATCGGTTTCTACCAAAGACTGAATAATTCAAGCAAGCTGGCTACTATTCTTTTAAGTAAAGTAAATCGTGAACTTTATGATATTGTGCTGGAAAAAATTAAATCCGGGAAACAAAAAGTAAGAAAATGAAGATTGCAGTTTTATTATCAGGTGGCGTAGATAGTTCAGTTGCACTTCGTTTATTAAAAGATGAAGGACATCAGCTTACCGCATTTTATTTGAAGATATGGCTGCAGGATGAATTTTCTTTTCTTGGCGAATGTCCCTGGAAAGAAGATCTCAAATATGCACGTGGAGTATGTGAGCAAGCCAATGTTCCTCTCGAAGTAATTCCTTTACAGACGGAATACTGGGACAATGTTGTTTCATATACTATCTCCGAAATAAAAGAAGGCAGAACTCCCAATCCCGATATTTTCTGCAACAGCCTGATTAAGTTCGGTGAGTTTTATGACAAGATTGATCCCTCATTCGAAAAAGTAGCAAGCGGGCATTATGCAAATGTTGAAATGGTTGATGGAAAATATCTTCTCAAAACATCTCCGGATCCAATTAAGGATCAAACATATTTTCTTTCATATTTAACCCAGCAGCAATTATCGCGCGCATTTTTCCCGATTGGTAAATTCAAAAAATCTGAAATACGTAAGTTCGCAGAAAATTATAACCTGCCTACAATGGCAAGAAGAGACAGCCAGGGGATTTGTTTTCTTGGACAAATAAAATTCAAGGAATTCATAAAGCATCATCTTGGTGAAGTTGAAGGCGAAATTGTTGACATTGATTCGGGTAAAGTGCTGGGTAAACATCCAGGATATTACTATTTCACAATCGGGCAGAGATCAGGTTTGAAGCTTGGCGGAGGTCCCTGGTTTGTTGTGAAGAAGGATGTGAAGAAAAATATTATTTATATATCAAAAGAAGATCTGTCAGTACGGGAACGAATTGAATTTTCTGTTGGAAAGTTTAATTGGATTCTCGGCAACCCTCCGGATAAAAGAGAACTGAAAGTGAAAGTAAGACACGGAGCGAGGCTGTATGATTGTATGATTGTATGGGTGAACCAAAATGTATTGAAAGTAAAGTTGAGTGATTCTGATAGCGGAATTGCTCCCGGTCAGTTTGCAGTTTTTTACGATGATGATGTTTGTCTGGGCGGGGGAGTGATACTGGAAGATTCAGATTGATTTAAAACTTAATTGAATGCGAAATTGATTTTTCCTTTTAACTCGGAAAAGTTTGAAATAAGATTCTTTGAAATTCCCAACAGCTTCTCACAGTTACCGCATAGGTAAGCATATCTCTTTCCAATAATTGAATCCATTTGACATATCCAGATGTCTTTTGTCTCCAACTTGCATCGAGGACAATTTATCTTAACAGGCTCTTTTTGCAGTATTTTCGTCATCATTTGTACTTTGTGGATACCATTAAGACTCCTCACTCATTAAAAAAGTTACCTCTGATACAAAATATTTTTCACAACTGAGCAAGAAAGTCGGTTTCAATTTAATCAACAAGGTAGCCTAGTCAATTCATAAAACGATCCAGATAGTATTTCTTTTTATTCAAGGTTGAACTGTTTTCTTTGATAAAAGAACTTATTTTCTCCGCTGAAATTACCCGGGCAATTCCATACCTGATAGAAGAAAATCTTTTAACATATTCTTCCCCTGTGTAAGGAACAATTGGATTATAGCGCTCATTATTTTTTAATGGCTTTGGGACGAGGATGTTCTCTTCTTCTTCAGGCACCCACTGGATCATTCCAACCATTTCAAAGTTTGGCACACCATCCCTGATTGCAAGGACAAGTCCGCCGCTCATACCGTTGTTAACTACAGCATCAACGAGAAATGAACCTGATTCATCTCTACCCGGATTGCTTACGATGGCTTTAGTAACCATCTGGTAGTTAATTGGATAACCGAAAATGTATACGAAAGAACCCCAGTCCAGTTCTTTGGCTTTACCGATAGGATAATTAAACACCGGAAATTTTAAATCTGATAATGCATAGTAATCTTTTCCAATCAAAGCGATGTCGCTCTTCTTATCTGAGACAAGCAGTTCAAATTGGCTACCCTCAGGAAATCCTGCTGCGTAAATGGATTGTCTCTCTTTAATGAAAACCACCTGAATGTTTTTCGTAAAGTTACCCTCCGCATCTGGAAAGTATGAAATAATTGTATCAGGAAATTCTACAATGTGTGCACAGGTGAGTATTCCAACTTTACCTTCATTGAAATAGATTATTGTCCCGGTTCCTGAATTAGATTGGTCTGCATATCCTTCCGAAATAGCAACGCTACGCAAGTTTGTGCTTTTCAGGTTGTCCAGAGTAAGATTTGTACTTTCCTCAAAAGTATATGTCTTATAAAATACGCTGCTGTTAATTCGGTGTACAGTGGAACTGATTTCTCTTAACTCATCGGAAGCGCCTTTGTAAGGGAACTCGCTGTCATATTTTCCGTCCGCCAGGGTTGGGTAAATTTCCTGGTAGCTAACAGTAGAACAAGCAGAAAGGAAAAGAAAAATAATAATAACGGAAGCTGCTAGTTGATTAGCTTTTATTATTTTCATCTTAATTGCCTCCCAAACAAAATAAATTTTATAAAAACTATTCCCGAACTACCAATTAAATTATATCAATGCAAATGAAATTAATTACTTTGTTCGTGCTTTACTTTAAATCCTTTTTTCATCCAGCCTTTTGCGAGCAGCAAACCAACCGGTGATACAATGGCAATACATCCATAGATTAACCACATTGTTTCAGTATTCATTTCAGATGGAAGAGTATCCGAAGGACAATAATTCATTAAAAACCATCCGGAATACAAGCTTGTAATAACTTTTGTCAGGAACCATGGAAATTGTCCAATTCCCATGTAAATCCCTGTCATATTCTTAGGAGCAATTTCCGCGACCCACTGTAAAAACCTAGGCTGCCACATTGCCTCACCAAGAGTCATAATGAACAGGTAAGCAATCAATGTATTAATATTTGGTCCGAGTGCAAGAATGAAAGTCGGAGCTGCCATAACAGCAGTTCCAAGAATCATCATATTGTAAGTATCCTTTTTATAAGTCAGTGCAGTGACCATAGGTGCAAGTATAAAAATCAATATCGGATTAAGGTTAACGAAGAACTCAAAGTTATCACTTACAAATCCTTCAAATGCTCTGCTTGTGTAGAGTGGTAAAGTTAGCCAGTTATGAGCAAACAGTGTTTGAACGAAAATCAGAATAAAAATAAAATATAAAAATCTTAAATCTTTAAGTGGAAAATTTTTGAGATAGTACAACAGCTTTTCTTTACTTGACATACCCGCCATGTCATCTACTTCTTCAGGTTTTTGCTTACCATCAGCATCCTGATTGGCTTCGCTTTTAGCTTTTTCCATAGCTTTTTTCGTGATAATAAAATATACAACAGCGATACCAGCAACCGTTAAAGCCGCATATACCCAGAACACACCTGGTATACCGAATGCTCTTCTTACCGGCGGTGAAATTAATCCGGGAAGAAAACCGCCGAGATTCATTAGTGCGTAAAGCATTGCATAACCCATTGCAGAAGTTTTTTCATTCGTTAATTGTCTGACACCAGCATAACAAGCCGGCTGATAGATACCATAGCCAAGAATGATTCCTAAAATTCCTAGCATTGCGAAAACGTGTGCTGAGTTCCAAAGCCCGGGAATGCCAATGTCGGGTGAAATAGTTAAAAGTACTCTTCCTACTAACATTAATGAAAGTGCAATGAGTAAAGATTTTCGTAAACCGATCCAGTCAACAGTTGCTCCAAGAAAAAGCATTGCGATTGTGATACCTGCGGTTTGGATCCCGACCATTCTTCCTGCATCAATATCATCCAGTTTAATAAAATCATTAAAGAAGATTGCCAGTAATCCAACTACACCGAAGTAAGTTAAACCTTCTAAAACGTAAGAAAGATTAACACCGAATAAAGCACGTGAAGTATGAGCCAGGTCTACAAATGGCTGGGAGAGGTCCATTATGATATTTTCAACAAAACCAAAATCTTTTTTTGTTTTAGCTTGCTTTGGAGTTGCCAGCAGCACAAGTGTGTATGCAATAGGCGGAAGAGTTATTGAGAAAAGAAACCAGAGCGTTCCGTTAAGTCCCTTTTTAATGGCATTTCTTGAGGTGCCAAGTACAAAGAAAATATAAAACATAATTGCAAGACCGATGAAAACAATTAACAGGTCGCTCATATTTCCTCACAGAAAGAAGTTTTTAAAATTATCAGAATAATAAGAACTAAATGAAAAAAACATTTTTTTAACTACATAAAACTAAGTAATTAAAATTATTTATTATTCTTGTGGTGATAGAATAAATTCTTGGCAATGCTTTGATTATGAAAGGAATTACTTCTCTATACTATGAAGATTTCCAAGATATCTTTGAACGGTGAAAGAAAATCTGCTTCCTTTGCCTTCCTCACTTTCTACCCAGAGAACACCATTATTCTTTTCTATAAACTCTTTACATAGAATCAGACCCAAACCAGTTCCTTTTTCGTTAGCAGTTCCATCTCTTCGTGTCTGTTCATCAATTCGAAATAAATTTTTTTGGTCTTCCGGATTTATACCAATACCGGTATCGGTTACTGAAACCTCGGCATTATCACCATTAATCATTCCTTTTATAATAATCTTACCGCCGGGATTCGTGAACTTTATACTATTCGATACAAAATTTCTAACGATAGTATCTATCATGTATTTATCAGCATAGATAAGGATACTATCATTCATATTGTTAACCAGATCCAGCCTTTTATTATTGGCACTTTCTTTATATAAATTCATAATTTCCATCCCCAGTTCAGCAAGGTTAATAATGCTTTTCTCAACCTTCAGTCTTCCGGATTGAAGCATTGACCATTCGAGTAGATTAAGAATTAAATTATAAACCTGTTGGGCGGAATTGTAAATGTTTAATATGGAATTTTTTATATCTGATGGATTCATCTCATCGTAAGAATGCGTTAGAAATTCAGTCAATCCCAGCAGCGAGTTAAATGGGCTTCTTAAGTCGTGAGAAATTATGGAAAAGAATTTATCTTTAGAAGCATTTAGGTTTTTCAGTTCCTCAGCATACTTAATAACTTGTTCTTCGTTTCTTTTCCTTTTTGTTATATCCTGCACTTGCACTATAAAGTAAAGTGGTTTAGTTTCAAAATCTGCCATTAGCGAAACTGATGTAAGAGCCCAGATAATCTCACCCTCTTTTGTAATATATCTTTTTTCAATTAAGGAGCTTTCGGAAACTTCACCTGTTAATAAATCTTTTACAAGTCCAATTGATTTTTCTATATCGCCGGGATGAGTAATGTCTCTAAAATTAGCAAAAATTAATTCCTGCTCTTTGTATCTGAGCATTTCGCAAAAAACAGAATTGACTTTTGTAAATTGACCATCGAGACTTAAAATTGCCATTCCAATGCCAGAGCCCTCAAAAACATTTCTGAATTTCTCTTCACTTTTTTGAAGTTCAACTTCGGCTTCTTTTCTTTCTGTAATATCAGTCGTTGTTCCAATTAATCGCAAAGGTTTATTTGCATCAGATTCGAACAATAAACCGTGATCAATTACCCAACCAGTTGAACCGTCTTTTCGATAGATGCGATGTTCAAATTTAAATTCCAGTCCCTTGCTCTTTAGAAAATTTTGAAAAGTAGAAGACATTAATTCCCTGTCGTCTTTATAAACAAGAGCAGACCAATCATCGAGGTTGTTGGATAGTTCATTTTCACCAAAGCCATAAAGTGCTTTAAGATTCTTATCTGAAAAATATTTTCTTTCAATTGGCCAGAACTCCCACACACCCATATTTCCAGCTTTGATAGCAATTTCAAAACGTAATTTTGTTTCAGCAAGCTCTTGATATATTTTATTTTTATAGAGAGCAAGTTCAACAACGCGGTTCAATTCTTTGGATTCGAATGGTTTGATGAGGTAACCGAATGGTTCTGTGCTCTTCGCCCTCTGGAAAGTTTCTTCATCAGCATAAGAGGTTAAGAATATTACCGGAAGATGGAAATCTCTTCTGATAATATCTGCTGTTTCTATGCCATCAATCTTTCCTTTCAGTTTAATATCCATCAGAATAATATCTGGCGATAAATTCTTAACTTTTTCAATTGCTTCTTCACCTGTTGCAACGGAAGCAACTACCTGGTATCCGTCGGCAGTTAAACGTTTCTCAATATTTTTCGCTACAATTTGTTCATCTTCTGCTATTAGTATTTTAATTTTATTCATCTTTGTTAAGCACTATTTTTATTGATGATCAGTTTCACCAGTCATCGAAGGTTGCGGGAAAGTAATTGAAATTTGTGTTCCAGCAGTTCCGTCTATAGCCATCGTTCCATTAAGTTGTTTAACCATAAGCTTGACAAGCTCCAGACCAAGAGACTGAGGATTTAAAGTCTTAAAATTAAGAGGCATTCCAACACCGTTATCCTTTATTGTCAACACCAGATTTTTTTCGTTATCGGATAATAACGAAACCATAATATTGCCTTTATGATTATGAGGGAAAGCATATTTCATTGAATTCGTAACAAGCTCGTTGATGATCAGACCACAGGGAATAGCAACATCAAGATTTAAATAAAGATCTTTCAGCTCGGTTGTAATTTCAATTTCCCGGGAAGGAAAATGATAAGTGCCTTCAAGGTATTCAATAAGATTTTTGATATACTCAAACGCCTTTATCTTTGAAAGGTTTTCGGATTTATAAAGGCGCTCGTGAATTAATGCCATCGATTTGATCCTACTCTGGCTGCTGCGAAATGCTTCAAGACTTTTAGGTTCGGTTATAGATTCAGCCTGCAAATCCAGAAGGCTTGAGACGGTTTGTAAATTATTTTTAACCCGGTGATGAATTTCTTTTAACAACGTCTCTTTTTCAATCACTGAGTTCTTAAGATATTTTTCTGTCTTCAACCTTTCTGTAATATCGTGCAGAGTGAATATCACCAGTTTTTGCTCGTTGAGAGGAATCATCTTTGCAGTGATAAATTTTTTATCTCCGGAACCTGATACAATTTCAATACTATCCCAGGTAAAATTTTCTGAATTTACTTCGGTAGCGTCCTTTGTCCTCTCTCTGGTTTCCTTTATTGTGCGGTTTTTACCTCGAATTGATTTTGTTAAAATCTTTTCTACATTTGATATTTCATCTTCACGCAAGCCAAGTATATTTCTGAGTTCATTATTAATAAAAATATTTTTCCCCGTATCAATTTCATTAACAGCTATTCCAATTGGAAGACTGTTAACTATTGTTTCAATCAGGCGAGTCCTATGTTCTAATCTTTCCTCAGCCTTTATTCGGTCGGTTATATCAAGAACCAATCCTTGCAAAGCAGGTCTGCCATCATAATCAATTAAACTTGCGTACAATTCCAGAATTTTTTGTTTACCATCCTTTGTCATTCCTTTAAATCTATAATTCGGGGGAAGTTCAAAGCCAGCCATTCTTTTCCTAAAATTTCCCCATACCATATCCTGATCATGAGGATGCACTAAATTGATTATATGCGCAGACTCAAGTGCAAGTAAATCCTTTACTGTATAATCAAATGTTTTAGCAAAAGCAGGATTTGCATAAACAATTTTGAAGTCCTGGATTATTACTACTCCCTGAAGTGAATTTTCAACCAGGTGCTGATATTTTTCATCTGAATTCAGGATTGACATTTTTTAGTTTTTATTTAACCTTCTAGATAATTTCTATTGTGGTAAAAAATCATTTCAATTAATCAAATAGTAACTTAATACTTTGATACTTCAATTTAAACCTTCTTTCCGCACCCTACGGTTTTCTTCTTTCTGATAAGCCTTTTAATCCCTGCAAACCGCCTGTATGTAAAGCGATTATCTGAC
This sequence comes from Ignavibacteriaceae bacterium, assembly GCA_035478175.1. Taxonomy (GTDB): domain Bacteria; phylum Bacteroidota; class Ignavibacteria; order Ignavibacteriales; family Ignavibacteriaceae; genus IGN2. The sequence continues at coordinate 45,035 of DATIJX010000198.1, read as the reverse complement.
TTCCTTCTTTAAAAAATCCTTTTGAAGCAAGGTCGTAAATGCCAAATAACATCTTTCCGGTATAAATCGGCTCAATGGGAATTTTTGTGTGTGAAGTAAATCTGTTTATAAAGTCCAGCAGAACTGAGTCCGTTCTTACATAACCTCCAAAGTGATAGTCAAGATTGATATCCCAATTTTTTAGAGAACTATTGTTTGAATTTTGTAATAATGATTGGACATTTTCTTTCAAAAATGACGCACCTTTCAGAACGGCAAATCCAAGTGAATATTTATCCCCATTCAAACCCGAAATTAGCCCGGCTAAAGTTCCGCCAGTTCCGCAGGGGCAGCAAACGTAGTCAAAATCTATATTGATCTTACTGATGATTTCACTGCAACCTTTAACAGCATAATCATTGGTTCCGCCTTCAGGAAGCAAGTAAAAATCTCCAAATTTTTCCTGAAGCTGATTGATAATTTCAGGTGAGTTTTTATTTCTGAAGGATGTTCTATCCAGATAATAAATCTTCATCCCGCTATCTTTAGCAAAGGAAAGAGTAGAATTCAGTGGCAGATGTTCTTCTCCTCTGATTATTCCAATCGATTTATAATTGAAAATCTTTCCTGCTGCTGCAACTGCGTAAATATGATTTGAATATGCACCACCAAATGTTAACAGAGTATCTTTGCCTTGCTTTCTTGCTTCCTGAAGGTTGTACTTCAGCTTATGCCATTTGTTTCCTGACATTGCCGGATGATTAAGATCTTCTCTTTTGATGAATAGAGCTATTTTTCTTTCCTTCAGTAAAGGATCGTTAACTTTCTCCAGAGGTGTGTTTTCATTTATGTATTTTATGTCTTCCAGAATATATATCTCTGTTTTTAATCACTAAATTTATTCAGGATGTGAGATATAAAAAATAAAATTAAACTTATGCTTAAATTATTATCTAACATCCTGAATTATTTTTGTTATAGGAATAATTATTTAAGAACAGATAGGCAATATGAAAATAAATGAACTTGACAATTTAAAGACTGAGCTTCTAACTGATGAGAATCTTGATGTTCCTGCTGATAAGATCATTGAGCAAATAAAGATTTTTGAGAAGGGAATTCCATTCTTAAAGCTTCTAAAACCCTGCATAATTGGTGATGGTGTAAAAATAATTTCAGAAACTGAGCAGAATCATTATACCGAAATTTTTCTCAAAGCATTGGATGAAGGCAGAGTTGTCAAATTTGTTCCTGCATCGGGAGCTGCTACGAGAATGTTCAAAAAGCAATTAACTGTATTGGTCAAGCATGGAAAAATTGACCTCAAAAAGATTAAAGAACTTGCAGCTAATGGAGATGAAGATTGTTTGGCTACACTTGATTTTTTTGAAAACATTCATCGCTTTGCATTCTTTAATGAATTAAAGAAGATAGTTGAGAAGAGTGGAAAAAAGATTGATGATTTACTTGCGAAGGAAAGCGTTTCCGAAATTATCCGTTTTGTATCTGAGGATATTGGATTGAATTACTCTAACCTTCCGAAAGGATCAATTTTCTTTCACTCGTATCCTGAAGGATCGAGAACGGCATTTGAAGAACATCTCATCGAAGCTATGAATTATGCTGCAGGTAAAAACAAAATTGTGAAAGTCCATTTTACAATTTCGCCTGAACATGAAGCAGAAATAAAAAAGTTGTTCAATTCGTTGTTTGAAAAATATAATAAGCAGGAATGGAAGTTTGATGTTGAGTTTTCATTTCAAAGTCCTTTAACTGATACGGTATCAGTTACGTTGGACAATAAACCATTCAGAGATGAAAATGGAAAGATTGTTTTCAGACCGGGCGGACATGGTGCATTGCTTAAAAATCTGAATGATCTCAAGGCAGACATTGTATCGATAAAGAATATTGATAATATCGTACCCGATCATCTAAGAGATGAAACTTACAGACACAAGAAAATTCTAGGCGGATATCTTATTTCTTTGCAGAAAAAAGTTTTCGCATTTCTGGAAAAGCTTGAAAAAGAAAAAGTGGACGAAGGTTTAATTAGTGAAACTATCAAGTTCCTAAAGGAAGAGCTTGAAATTGATTTATCTGATAAGTTGAAAAACAAAACACTACCTGAAAAAGAAAAGTACTTGTTTAATTTTCTTAATCGTCCGATTCGTATTTGTGGAATGGTGAAAAAGGAAGATCATCCCGGTGGAAGTCCTTTCTGGGTTGAGGGTGCAAACGGTGAAATTACAAAGCAGATTGTTGAAACGGCACAGGTAAATCTTTCAGATAAAAGCCAGGCAACAATTTATAATGCAGCAACTCATTTCAATCCTGCCGATCTTGTCTGTGGTGTGAAGGATTATAAGGGAAACAATTTCAACCTGGAGAAATTTTCTAATCCCGAAACAGGATTAATAACGACCAAATCTAAAGACGGTAAAGAGTTAAAAGCACTCGAGCTTCCTGGTTTGTGGAATGGCGGAATGTATTATTGGTTAACAGTTTTTGTTGAAGTGCCGAAAATCACTTTTAATCCTGTGAAGGAAATAAATGATCTGTTAAAGCCGGAACATCAGCCTTTCAAGACGCAAAACTAAATTTTAAGAAGTGGATCACCCCACGTGGCAGATGGGGTGATCGCACCAGGAGGGCGTTATCTAGTTTGCTAAACTCTTTGGCGGATTGTGAACAATTTTTCTGATCGTGTCGAACTGCAGATACGGATATTCCTCTCTCAAAGAATCAATTGCATCTCCGGTTCTTAGTTTCTGAGCCCGCAGCGATTTAAATTTTTTTCTTATGATATAATCCCTGACAGCTCTGTCATTTATCAATCCACGGGATAAAAGGAGATCGTAAATTTCATCACTGATCAAATCAGATATAGGATTGCTCAGTTCTTTTTTTGTGGTTGTTGTTTCCATTTGCGCACCCTTTATGTTAATTGAGTTATTCAAACACAAATTTGAGAATTAAAGATTCAGGAAAATGAGTGTTCTTAATCTCTGGTCGAAAACTATCAGAATATGTCTCGAAAACAATTACACGATTATGTAATAATTTCAATATAAGGTGTTGAGAGGAGGTTGATACTACATATCTATGTAGGTAGAGGCTTTTTAGATAATTTTCTTGCGGATGGCTTTAGCTACTGCTTCTGACTGCGTGTGCACGTGAAGTTTCTTATAAATATTTTTTATATGATGGCGAACGGTATCAACACTGATGAAAAGCTGATCGGCTATTTGCTGGTAGTTATTTCCTCCGGCCAAAAGAGTTATTACTTCCTTTTCCCTTGAGCTAAGTTCGAATTCCTGATTTTCATCTTTTATATCCTTTGATTCTTTAAAAGCCGTAATAACCTGTCGTGCAATCTGGCTGCTCATCGGTGAACCTCCCTCGTTAACTTCCTTTATAGCTTCAAGAAGCTTGGATGGGGGAGTCTTTTTTACCAGATAACCACAGGCACCGGCGCAGAGAGCATCGAAAACTTTTTCGCTGTCTTCGTAAATTGTGAGCATTAAAATATCGATATCGGGTTTTATTTTTTTTGCTTCCTTTACTCCCTCAATTCCACTAATTCCCGGCAGAGCAATATCCATTAGAACAACATTCACATCAAGTGTATTGAGCTTTATCAGAAAGCTCTCGCAATCTCTGAACAAACCAACACTTTTGTAACCTGTTGTGCCGTTGATAAGGGCAGCTAATCCTTCCCTTATCGTATCATTATCTTCAACTATAGCCACATTTATCATGATGTTCCAATAAAATTAATTGATGAGTGATTTTATGCGATTGATTTTACCGAGCTTACCAGAAAAAATAACTCTGGTTCCTTGTCCAACCTTAGACTCCCAGCTTAGTTTACCTTTTATTTTATTTGCCCGGTTTTCCATGTTTTTTATGCCGTTGCCAAATTTAGCTTCAGTTAAATTAAATCCAGTCCCATCGTCTTCTAGTACGATTTCAATGACATCATTTTTATAGAAAGCTTCAAGCTTTAATTTCTTGCAGCCGCTATGCTTTATTGCATTGTTGATTGCCTCTTTAAACATAAGCAGAAGATTTTGTTTATAATCCATCGGCAGCTTAATATCATCGCTCTTTTCAACATTAATAACCTGGAATGAAATTCCGATTGAGCTGAAGAATTCATTATATGAATCTTTAAGTTTTACTATCAGGTCGTGCAATGAATCTCTTTGCGGATTAACAACCCAAACAATATCGCTCATAGAATCAACTAACTGCCGGGCAGTTTCGCTTATCTTTTGTAAATCCTTTTTAACTATCGAGCTTGAATGACCTTCGCTTCTTTCAGCAACCTCGCTCAGTATTGAAATCTCAGTCAAACCGGCACCTATATTATCGTGCAAATCAGATGCAATTTTGAGTTTAAGCTTTTCGATTTCAAGCTGACTTTTTACTCTTATAGTCCCCAGGTAATAAATCAAAAATGCTATTGTGAGAACAACTAAAGTTACAAACCACCATGTTTGGTAGAAGGGAGGATTGATAATTATCCTCAGGACCGCTGCATTCTCATTCCAGATTCCATCAGAGTTCGTTCCTTTAACCATAAATGTAAATTCACCTGGAGGAAGATTTGTGTAAACAGCAGTTCTGTTAGTTCCTTCAGCAAACAACCACGATTTTTGAAATCCATCAAGCATATAGCTATATCTGTTTCTTTTAGGAAGCGAAAAATCGAGAGCAGAAAATTCGATTGAGATAAAGTTCTGATCGTAAGACAGAATTATCTCTTCAGGTTCGCCTTTAATTCTCTCATCCATTACTTTAATGTTAGTGATTATAACGCGAGGTGCATACTGATTTATTTCAACGCTGTCAGGATGAAAATAGTTTAAACCATTTATCCCGCCGAAATACATCACACCTTCAGCATCTCTGAAATATGCGCCGCCGCTGAATTCAAGACTTTGAACACCGTCTTCAATGCTGAACTGGATGAATCTTTCCTCTGCGATGTTAAATAAAAATATGCCGTTATCTGTGCTCAGCCATAAATTGGAATTGTTATCTTCGAGTATTCCATATACAACTGCACTGGTTAAGCCTTGAGTGATTGAAAAATTTTTAACCGCTCCTGTTTCAGGATTAAATTTATTTAACCCGTACCCTGATGTTCCAATCCAAATATTCCCATCAGAAGATTCACTTAGAGAAAGTATCTTATCTCCTAATAATGATTGTGGATTTTCTGAGTCGGGAAATACAATGTCAAACTTTGTAATCTTTTCATCAAATTTATTTAACCCGCCGCCATAAGTGCCTGCCCAAAAGTTTCCTTTACTGTCTTTAAGAATTGAATATACACGATCATCGGAGAGCGAATTTACATCTGATGGATCATTCCGATAAGCTTGAAACTCAGGAGTTCCCGAGGTGTTATCAGAAAAAGTTATTTTGTTTAATCCTCCGCCGAAAGTTGCAGCCCAGATAGTAGTTTCGGATTCAATAAATATATCGAGCACCTGATTTGCAGAAAGTGAATTCAGATTTTCAGGTTCATTTTTAAAAACATCAATTCTTTTTTTATCAGACGAAATTCTGTTTAAACCTCCGCTGTAAGTTCCTATCCAGATATTACCAAACTTATCTTCAGCAAATGAACGGATGTGATTATCACTAATGCCGAGATTTTTATCATCTGACTTCTTAATTATTTGCCGCTGGTTTTTATTGAGGTTAAGTATATTAACTCCTCCTCTGTATGTTCCAACCCAAAGGTTTTCTTTCCTATCCTTTAATATTGACCAGACGACATCATCATTTAGTTTAAGATTGCCGGGCGATTTACTTTTAATAATATCAAACTTCAATTTGCTTTTTTGAATTTTTGCCACACCTTCACCAAGATGTGAACCTGCCCATAATATTCCTGAACGATCTACAAATAGTGAAAGTATTTCTACATCCGGGAAAGAAATTTGGCTGGATGATATTTCAGAGAAATTAATAATCTGCGAAAGCTGTGGATTGAGCCTGTCTATTCCGCCTCCAAATGTTCCAATCCAAATATAACCTTCAGCGTCCTGATTAATTGCCATTACTGTTTCATTTGAAAGACCATTGCTCTTGTTGTAATGTTTGAACTTTAAGCGATCAGGAGGAAGCGATTTATTTTCAGAGTTTATCAAGTTCAAGCCGCCGTAAAAAGTACCGATCCAGATATTTCCATTTATATCTTCAAACAAAGAAATAGTTTTATCGTCATTCAGCGAGTGTATGTTACTTTGATTCGAAGTATATCTTAAAAATCCTTGCAGCCCCAAATCGTTCTTATCATTTTCTGAAACGATTTTTCGTATTAATTTATTGATGCCGCCGCCAAATGTCGCAATCCATAATTCATCATAATTATCAATTAATAAATCAGTTACTCTGTTTGAACTTATGCTGAAAGGATTGTCAGGATCATTGTAATAGTGAATTCCTTTATTATTTTTCTTATCGAACTTTATTAAGCCATTTCCCCAGGTTCCAATCCACAAGTAGCCTTCATCATCTTCAGCGATTGCAGTAATAGTATTAATTTGATTTCGGGAAAAAGCCAGAGGGTATTCATAAAAATTAACATCGGGTTTACTGAATACTGAAAAGAAATCATTGATAAAGTATTTTTTGAAAACTTCAGTTTTGCGGTCAAATGAATTCAAATAACCATTAACAGTTCCGACCCAGATAATCCCATCACTGTCTTCAAAAAGTGCAGAGATAAAATTATCTGAAATTGATGAAGCATCTGCCGGATCATTTACATAAACCTTGAACTCATATCCGTCGTACCTGTTCAATCCATCAATAGTTCCAAGCCAGAGAAATCCCTGTTCATCCTGGACCATCGCAAATATAGTGCTTTGCGAAAGCCCATCGGAGTCAGTAAATTGTTTGAAGATATATTCTTCGCTCTGAGGAAATGATGTAAAAGAGAAGAAAAGAATTAATGTTGATATTAAGATTTTCATAGAATTAGAACAGTTTGCGTTCGGATTTCCTGAATCAAATATAGTAAATTGAAATGTCATTTTCAGATTCTGGTCAAGTTCGCCAGGATAATGTCGTGCCGTGAATAGCCAAAATGATTAAGTTTTATTTATCCTGCCTGTTGAGTCAAAGACAATTATTGATTAAGGGTGTATAAATAATTATTTTGAAGTAGAATTTTTATCCTTTTATTTAAGGAGGAGTGATGGACACTAAATATTTTCTTCTCTCTCTTCTGCTTGCTCTACTATTATTTCCTTCCTTGAACTATGCCCAACAAGAAGAAAGATCTTTGCAGCCTCAATTAACCCGTGACAAATCTCTTTTTCCACTCCAATCAACAGGAATATGGACTGAAGTGCATCCTCTAATACCAAGAGTAGATTATTGGGGTGTGCATTTTGCAAATGCAGATACAGGATGGGCAGTTGGTGAAGGTGGTGCTGCAATTAAAACAACAAACGGCGGACAAAAGTGGATTTGGTACGAAAGCGGAGTTGAAAACACATTAAGAACTGTTGCAGCGGTAAACAACGGACAAAGAGTTATTGCAGGAGGCGATGGAGGAATAATTCTTATTTCGGAAGATGCGGGAGAAACGTGGAGTCAGCTATCAAGTCCAACAATAAGAAACATTTGGAATATGCAGATGATAACTGAAGAAATTGGCTGGATGGTAGGTGAAGGAGGAACCGCATTAAAAACCGCAAATGGAGGATTAAACTGGATACAGCAGCCAATGCCCTTCCCGACAGCACCATACTGGGATTTAAGTTTTATTGATATAACATTTGGATATGTATGCAGCAGTTCAGGAATAGTATTGAAGACAACCAATGGTGGAGTAAACTGGATAATTCAACAAGCAGGAGATACGAGAAGTCTCTACACAATTTTTACTCTTGATACACTCAGAGCATCTGCAGGAGGCTTTGCAGGAAAAGTTGTTTATACTTCCGATGGCGGAAATAACTGGTTGTATGCTGGAGGAGGAGGAATAAGTGCTCCGGAAATAAACAAAATAAAATTTATAAATAATGTAAAAGGATTTTTAGCATCTTCCGGCGGCTTTTATAAATCTACTAACGGAGGAATTAGTTGGACTAGCATTAATGATCTTAATCAGGAATTTTCGGCAGCTTTTACAACAAACATATCTTTCCCAATAGAAGAAAAAGGTTTTGTTACCGGTGGTAAAATGCTGCTTGCAAAAACTACAAATGAAGGTGAAAACTGGAGAAGAACAATAGTGAACGCAGATTTATTTAATGTTTACTTTAATGATGAGCAGAACGGTTTTATTAACAGTACCGACCTAGTTTACACAACAAATGACGGAGGACAAACGTTAGATACCATTTTAACTTTTCCTTACAACGAAATATACTCAATGGAAGGGATGTCGTTTTCCGAGATTTTTACAGGTTATGCCGGTACTTTGCCAACACGCATTTACAAAACAACAAATGCAGGGCAAAGCTGGTATAGAACCAACATAACAGGATTATCAGATACAAGTGGAGTAATAAAAAAGTTCTTCTTCTTAACAAGAGATATTGGCTGGGCATTAAAAGGCAATCAGATAATAAAAACAACAGATTCAGGAGAGAGCTGGTTTGTTCAACAGAATATACCAGGTACGCTAACAAGTATTCATTTTGTTGATTCCTTATATGGCTGGGCTTCAATTTTAGGTAGAAGGCCTTTTAAAACAACTGATGGAGGAGAGAATTGGATTGAACAGATTAACTTGAATCTATATTCCACAAGAGATATTTATTTTATTAATGATTCAGTGGGATTTTGTACAGAAAATAATAAATTTTATGAAACGATTGATGGTGGACTTAGCTGGAATTTAGATTCCTCTATACTTGGTTTTGGGCAAGGGCGATTTGGTTATTTTGATTCAGAAAATATCTTCATTACTGGTACAAAAGTGTATAGGACAACAAATGCAGGTGTTATCTGGACTGAATTTCCTGAACTAGCTGATCAAGGATGGAGGATGACAATCACATTATTTTCTGTTAATTCGGGGTTCCTGGTAGGCAACACGGGTTTAATCTTTAAATACTTTGATGAGACAGTTCCGGTAGAGTTTATAAACTTTGAGGGTTGGTTAAACGAAAATGAAACAAATCTTCAATGGACTACTGCTACCGAAACAAATAACAGAGGTTTTTATATACAAAGAAAAAAGCTGAATGAGCAGGAATGGATTGATTTAGATTTTATTGAAGGTAAAGGAAACTCTACGGAAATTAATAACTATTCATACAAAAATATCTTAATTGAACCAGGAGTTTATTGTTACAGACTGAAACAAACAGACTTTGACGGTACCTATAATTACAGCAAAGAAATAGAAATTTATTTTTCAGTTCCTTTAAAGTTTGAATTATTTCAAAATTTTCCCAACCCCTTTAATTCGTTTACAATAATAAAGTATTCGTTGCCTGAAAAATCATTCGTTAATATTTCATTGTATGATATTAAAGGAGAAAAAGTTTCTGAATTAGTAAATGAAAAGATGGAAAAGGGCATCTATAGTGTCATGTTTAACGGGGATAACCTTGCAACAGGTGTATATCTTTATCGAATTGTTACTTCTTCAGGATATAATTTTTCAAGGAAATTAATTCTTCTTAAATAATTTTACTTATAATAATTCTAAAAGCGGGAGGAAATAAGAAAAGTTTAGTTACTAATTGTTTGATTCTTCTTTTCTCAATTCAGTTATTATCTCAGACCACGGACGAAATACCAACAGCTCAACGTGTTTTAGTTGTTTATAATCAGAATTCAGCGATATCTGACTCAATTAAAAATCATTACGTGAGAGTTCGTGGAATTCCTGAATCAAATATGGTAAATTGAAATGTCATTTTAATTGTAAATAAGCTGCCTGCCCAAAAGGCAATATTTTTGAGAAAGTAATATCATTAATGAAAAAGTCATTGTCCATTGATACTTTCAAGCGGTTTGCTTCACTCAAATCGAATAAAATATATTCGCTGCCGATTGTTATCCTTATGCCTCACAGCCGATGTAACTGTCGATGTGTTATGTGTGATATCTGGAAAGGAAATAACAATGTTAAGCAGCTTGAGGAAGATGATATTCAGAAAATGTTAGACTCTTTTCGGAAACTGAATACAAGAGAAGTCGTGATGTCAGGCGGAGAAGCTCTTATGCATCCAAACTTTTTCAGGCTTTGTGAAATTATTAATTCAAGAAAAATTAAAATCACACTTCTTTCAACAGGATTGCTATTAAAAAAATATGCTGAAGATATTATTTCCAAAACAGATGAAGTTATTGTTTCTTTAGATGGCTTCCGTGATGTGCATGATAAAATCAGGAATATTCCGAATGCATTTGATAAATTGAAAGAAGGAGTTCTGGAATTGAAAAAACTGAATCCGGATTTCAGAGTTACTGCAAGATGTGTGATTCAAAAAGAAAACTTTAGAGACTTTCCGAATATTGTCGATGCGGCTAAAGAAATAGGACTTGATCAGATCAGTTTCTTGGCGGCTGATGTAACTACAGATGCATTCAACCGAACAGAGTTATGGGACGAGCAGCGGGCGGGCGAAGTGAAATTATCCCGTGAAGATTTACTGAGGTTCAAAGATATTATCGAGTTACTTATTAAAACACGCTCGAATGACTTTAAATCAAAATTCATTGCCGAATCGCCCGACAGGATAAGAAGATTTTATCACTATTACTTTGCATATTATGATCAAAGTAAATTTCCGGAGGTGAGATGCAACGCGCCCTGGGTTTCATCAGTAGTAGAAGCAGATGGAAGCATTCGTCCTTGTTTCTTTCATCAAGTAGTAGGAAATATCAGGGATGGCAGTCTCACTGAAATAATCAACTCGGAGAAATCTGTATCCTTCAGAAAAAATCTTGATGTAAAAACTAATGATATTTGTAAGAAATGTGTCTGCTCCCTGAACCTTTCACCATTTGTTAAGATTTAATTATCCCTTGTCCAAATGAAATTAATTGATTCACTGGTTAAGTATAACATTCAAATCCTGTGGGTTATTGTTATCATTTTATTTTGTTATTTGATTTTCTTCTCTCTCAAGAAACTTTCGATTCCAAGTCATGGTTTCGCAACTTATTACACGGCATCAAAGCTGCTGATCGAAGGAAAAAGCGCAGCAAACTTTTATGATGATGATTGGTTCAGTGCAAGAGTCGAAGAGAAAGTTCCAGGCATTTATGAAGTTTACCTTGTCAATTTGCCAACCACAGCTTTAGTCCTGGTTCCAATTGCTGCATTGGAATATTCAACTGCGAGAAGTATCTGGATAATCTTTAATCTGATTTTTCTTTTTGTAACAGCATTAATAATTATCAAACAAATGAAGCTTAATGAAGTGTGGCTTCCATTGGCACTGTTATTAATTCTCTTATTTCAACCATTATATGCTAACGTCTCTTTCGGACAAATCTATATTTTTATTTTCTGTTTGCTTGTATTTGCCTGGTTTGCATATAAATCTGGTAATGAAAAACTTGCCGGAGCTCTCATTGGTTTAGTTTTCATTCTCAAGACTGCAGCGTTATTCATTCCTATTTTGTTTATGATGAAGAAAAAATGGAAAGCTTTTATGTGGTTCGTCTTGACTGTTCTTTGCCTGTTTATTACAACACTTCCAATTCTTGGATTAGACCCGTGGTTAGCTTATTTAAATAAATTGATGAGCTATTCTTCAAGTCCAACTTTAAGCGTAACAGCTTATCAGTCTGTTCATAGTTTTTTTCATCATTTCTTTTTCTTCGATGAAAAATGGAATCTTTTTCCTCTTGCTGATTTACCATTGCTTGCCAAAGTGTTAACGATTCTTTTTAGCTTAATAATTCTATTAGTTACCGTAATCGGCGCTAATAAAATTAAAAAGCCAGACCCGGCATTCGGAATCTTTTTAATCATCAGTATCATATTAAGTCCTGCTTCAATTGATTATCACTATGTGATATTGCTGATTCCAATATTGATTTCATTCGAATGGCTTAAAGGCAGCAAATCAAGACTCAACTGGTCTTTATTCATTATTTCGTTTATTCTTATTGCAGCAAGCATTCCGTACATCTCACCGAAAATTACAAAAGGATTGCTCGCAGTTTTCGCATATCCTAAACTGTACGGTGCTTTAGGTTTTCTATTTCTCTATTTGCAGGCGGCTTATAAAAAAGAGTCTTATGATTAGGAAGGTTTAGTGAATTTCAGTGCTTTTGATTTTATAAATGAAATGATTTTCTCCCCAGGTTTTTTTGTGAAAGAATTCTTCCATTAAGAACTTGTACTCTGCTGCAATAGACCTAATCATCTCTAAATCTGCCTCATCCGAAAGAACCATTAGTACATTAGTATTCTCATAAACATTGTTACCGAGTTGTGAATATAGTTTTCGGAAATACTGAAAATCATCGCCACCAAACCATGCAAATTCTTTTTCACTGCCAGGACTTTTTTTGTAATAGGGAGGATTAATAATTATATAATCATATCTCCTGTGCGGTACATCGTCAAACAGATCAGAGTGAACAACTTCAACATTTGCATCTGTCATCTTCACATTTTTTTCGATGTTATATACTGCGGTCAAACTTATATCAGAAGCAGTAACAAAACCTCCGCGCTTGGCTGCAAAGATTGAAATTAATCCTGTGCCGGCTCCAAGTTCAAGAATGTATTTCTGGTTCAGTTCGATTTTTTCTAAATACTTTAGTAAGATTTTAGTACTGAAGTAAAAACCCGGATGAAAGACACCCGGAAAAACTAAAATGGTAATATCTTTATAACTGTAGCTCCTTTCCTTCGACAAATATTTTTCTGATGCCGGATACAGAATCCTGAATGCAAGACTTTTTAGAATACTTTTCTTTTTAGGAGGTTTCATTCTGTATAAAATCCTTCCACTTCAGGTCGACGGTATTTCAGCCAGAACTTTTGAAGAGCTTTTAGTTCATAAGGAAAATTGTAGAATCCGGTTTTATATCTTAATGAAGAGAGAATCCGCATCGTCTTTTTCTGAAATGCAGTTAATTTGAAATCAGAGACAGTGGGATATTGAGCATTAATAACAGTTTCAAAGTTCAGAATTTTGTCAATCATCTCTGCCGTAAGCCATGGAGTAAGAGGGTTTTTCCTCAGATCAAAATTTGCCCATTGCGGATCGAGCCAGTCGTCAAGCTTTTCTGGAAATCTGAATCCTGTTTTGATTACTTCATTGTATAATTCCGAACCTTCAGTAGGTACAGGGCTGTAAACATAAATTATAATTTCAGTATCAGGATTTATTTCTTTTATTTGCTTAATGAATTGAATGTCCTCATCAATTTGCCGCATAACTTTTTCGGGAGTCTCTGCCGGAAGACCGAGAACAAAAGAGTACTCAGGAATAATATCGAACTTTCTCATCCTTGCAGCAAATGCCTTTATCTGCTCACCACTTTGTGTTCCTCCTTTATCCATTTGTTTAAGGATTGCATCGTTTCCTGTTTCAGCACCAAAGAAAATCATTCTGCATCCGGCATCTCTCATCAAAGCAAGAGAATCATCAGAGTATTTGTTTATTGTATCGATCCTGCCTTCACCCCACCAGATTATGTTTTCGTTTTTTATTAACTGAGAAAATTCGACTGTTCTTTTTTCTGAGACGAAGAAATTGTTGTCGTGGAATTCTACTGCATTCGCACCGAACTTATCCTTCAAATACTTTATGTCCTTGTAAATCAATGGAGCGGATTTTCCTTTCCATCTCGCTTCATAAATCGGTACTACTGCACAAAAGGAACAAGTGAAAGGACAGCCCATACTAGAATGATACGCCGCAGTTTTTGTTCCAAGAAAAGTTTTACCAAGATAGTTTTTAAGAGGATAAAAGCTGTTTAATTTTTCATAAGGAAGCGGCGGAAGTGTGTCCTGGTCAAACAGATCTGCTTTGGGAGTTTTAATGAACTCACTTGCTCTTTTAAAGATGAGATTCTTTACTAAAGAAGTATCTGCTTTACTTTTGATTGCTTCAATTAGTTGAGGAAAAGCTTCATCGCCAGGTCCATTAATAACATAGTCAACGTAACCGGAATTAAGCACTGACTTGTATTGATTAGCAGGGAAGTATCCACCCCAGATATTTATAACTTCCGGAAATTCTTCTCTTATTTTTTTCGTAAAAGGAATAGCCTGCTTTGGCTGCAAGCCCGGCATAACTGTGCATCCGAAGAATTTAAACTCACCTGTTGAAAGGTAACTTTTGATTTTTGTCCAGGGATCCGATTCTGTATTTCCATCAACAAAAACGTAATCGTATTTACTTTCAATTGAAGCGCCGACCTGCAGAATTGTATTGGGAATTCTGTGCTTTGAATTTGCACTTCGTGGATTGAATAAAATTACTTTGTTCATAAAATCATTTTCTAATAATAATCCACGGGAAGGGAGAATCTTTTATCATTAAAACTTTCTTCACCTTGCTGAGCATGGTATTTGGATCGAAAAGTACTTCATAGTTAAATGCAGAGAGATCTTCCCGGGAATGGTGAAAATAATTATTTGCCATTTCAGGAAAGCCAATTGATGTGTAATATTCAAAGGTTCTTTTCTTTGCCGCATCAACTTCTTCTGAATTATAAAACGGCGAATCGATTATATGAATTTCACCTCTTTCGCTTATTAGGGCTTGAAGTCTTTCGATCAATTTTTTGAGATTCGGGAAGTATTGCACTGCAGCTACGATAGTAATTAAGTCGAAATTTTTTTCCGGTAATTCAGCGGAGAAGATATCAGCATAAATAAATTTAATTCTGCCATTATTGAAAACACGCCCGGCTTGTTTAAGTTCAGTTAAATTAATGTCGATACAATAAAAATTGTTATGGTAGAGCCTTGATAGCTGACCGCAGAACCATCCGTTCCCGCAGCCGATATCCAGAAAATTTAAATTCCTCTCATATGAATTAAGGTATGCTCTAAAGCGTTCGAGGGATTTACTTCTAAGCTTCCATTCCTGAAAATGAAGATGCTTATCTGAAATTGATGGGAGATTTCTTACTTCACCATCTGAGTAAATTCTTTTTTCACTTTCTCTTAACTTCAGGTAAACTGATTCAAACTGATTGCGAATGTCAGAGACGATGTAAATCCCTTCCCGAATAGGATAATTATTGAGTTTTAGTTTATCCATTTTAGTTTCCTCACAAGCAACATCCCTGATTTAGCTGCAATTGATTTAAGTTTTAATACTGCTGTTTCGGTGTTGATAAATCCGTTATTTCTTTTTTGGTGATATCTTACCTCATTAACAACTCGCCTAACAGCAAAATCATAATATTTTTTTGAATACGTTCTTATGAAATCTCTGTCTCTGTCTGAATGTTTTTCCCAATCAAAAGCGTTTAGCTGACTGCTTTCTATTTCTTCATAGAATTCAGTTCCTTTGATTGGATAAGCAACCGTTATTGTAAAATGATCCGGGTTGGATTTTTTAAGATGAGTAATAGTTTGTTCAATATCTTTTTCAGTTTCACCGGGATAGCCAAGCATAATAAAAGTTCCCGTTTCAATATCGTGCTTCTTCGCAAGTTGTATCATCTCCCGTACCTGCTCAACTTTAACTCTTCTGTCCATAGCATCAATAATTCTCTGTGAGCCGCTTTCAGCGCCAATCCAAACCCGAAAAGCACCCGAGTCCTTCAGAGTTTCTATAACCTCTTCATTCATCCTGTCGGCACGTGTTATACATTCATACTTTATTTTAAGATTTTTTCTCTTCAACTCTTCATTGAATCCTGCAAGCCATTTATGACTTATTGTGAATACATCATCCACAAACCAAATAGTATCGGGATTATATTCTTGTTTTATCTGCAGCAGTTCCTCAACAACTTTTTCAGGTGATCTTCTGCGGTAGGTCAGACCATAGACAGCCCTGCTGCACCATCTGCAGGTGTATGGACATCCACGCATTGTGCTAACTGAAACAGCATTCATACCGTGACGTTCTTTCCATGCTTCCTGGTATTTTCTGATGTCAATTCCATTTCTGTTTGGAACCGGTAAAGTATCTATATCAGAAATTAAACTTCTTTCCGCATTAAAAACTATTTTGCCTTTTTCATCTTTAAATCCGATTCCATTAATATTTTTAAAATCTTTTGCATTTTTCATTTCAAGTCTGTTGATAAGCTCCAGAGTTGTTTCTTCTCCTTCTCCGATTACCACAAAGTCTGCACCAAGCTCGAGTAAGTCCGTTGCATTGTATCTTACCTCAGGTCCACCAAGAATAATTTTTGCGCTCTTAATTGAGTCGGTGGACTTGATGTACTTAATAATATCAAGAACATTAATCTTTGTCATCAGGTTAACATAAATAGCTATATAGTCGGGCTTCTCATCAACTAAATATTTTTTAAATTCATTCTTTGAAGAGAAAGTCGTATCAAAAACTTTATTATCAATTCCATGCTCTTTCAGATAGGTTGATATATAAAGGATTCCAAGCGGAGGATAAGGTTTCATTATCCTTTGTTCAGTGGGATCTTCATTAAGAAAGTATCCGTGTGTAAGAAGCACTTTCATTTTTTTACCTGAAGATCAATTAAATAATGGTCTGAAAAACCGGCAAGAATACGTTGATTTGAAAAAATTTTCTCTATCTTTTTCAGAAGATTAAATGTTTTCACTTTTGGTGCGAAAAATTTTTCGAGATAAGATGGCGGAATAAAAAATCCAACTAGCTTAATATTAATTGCATCAAAATATTTTCCGGATATTTTTTTCATCTGATTTGGAGTATAATAAAAAGTTCTAAATTCCAATCCGTTCAGTTTTGCGATCGTACCATCATCAGAATATCTTCTGAATGCTTTTTTAAAGTTGAGTTTTGTAAGAAAATAACTCGTCTCCCATAGACAATATCTTGGCATTATTACCATAATCAATCTGCCGTTTGTATTAAGCAGACCGGATAGTGCTTTCGGTATTTGTAGCATTTCAGCAGGTGAAATACAATTCATCCCACCAAAGTTTGAAAAGATCAAATCGAATCCCTCGCTAAAATGTTTATC
Organism: Ignavibacteriaceae bacterium; assembly: GCA_035478175.1. Taxonomy (GTDB): domain Bacteria; phylum Bacteroidota; class Ignavibacteria; order Ignavibacteriales; family Ignavibacteriaceae; genus IGN2. Next base: position 27,947 of record DATIJX010000198.1, on the reverse strand, counting down.
CGGGATTGTGGTAATATCAAGTTTAGATGTTTGGATGCGGGAAGATAAATCTTCCTTATCAATTTTCTGCTGAACAATATCAAGCATGCTTTCTGACAAATCTGTTGCCAGAACTTTATGCCCTTGTTTTGCAAACCAAATAGCATCTTCACCGGTACCGCAGTTCAGTTCCAGTACGTTTAATTTTTTATTATCTAAAAAAGTTTTTTCAAGATAGCCCCAGACAATTTGCCTTTGCGCTTTTCCAATAATGCCGTGGGTAAACGATGCATCGTAACCTTTTGCAATTGTATCGAATGCTTGCTGCATCAGGCGATTTTTTCTAATCTTTTTAATTGGATTGAATCCAGCAAAGACATAGGTGAGTAATATGCAAGTGCAAGTGCTGATCTGATTCTTTGTTTGTTTGCATTAAATGGATTGAGAATAATATTCTTCAGATTCAGTGTGCTCTGTTTTTTTCTGTAAACCTTATGAACATACCTGTGAAGCTTTTTATAATATTCTGGTGAAAAAGTTCCTTTATACATCAGTGCAAGTTCATCCGAATCAGTCCAGTTGGATTTTCCCTTTAGCTGATCTTTTACTTTGTCAAAGAATTTAGTACCGGGTAACGGATAAGAAACGGAAATTCCAATTTCCTCCGGCATAAGCTCCAGAAGCATATTAATTGTCTTTTCAATATCTACTTTCTCCTCACCGAGGTAACCGAACTGCAAAAAGAAGGCGGGTCTGATTCCGTTCTTTTTCAAAAGTTTGGTTGCTTCATAAATCTGCTCTACAGTTGTTCCTTTGTCCATTGCATCCAAAACTTTTTGTGAACCGGATTCTGCACCAACCCAGACAGTTTCAGCACCAGATTCTGCTAGAGCCGTAATAGTGTCTTCCTGTAAAAGCAAATCAACTCTTGACTGTATTTTGTATTTAAATTTTAATCCCTTCGCTTTAACTGTATCCCTGAATTCCTGAACCCAGCCTGGCTTTAACCCGAAAATATCATCACACATCCAGAAATTCTTTACTTCAAAATTTTTCATTAGGTATTCAATTTCTTCAACAACCTTTTTTGGAGAACGTGAATTATACCTGTTGCCATAAATAGGTTTAGCACACCAGTTGCACTTGAATGGGCAACCGCGTGTTGTTGCAATATTCAGCGAAAAGAAACCGTGATTTTCCATCCAGATTTTTTTATATGACGATATATCAATCAAATCCCACGCAGGCATAGGAAACGAATCAAGCTCTTTTACTATCTGTCTGGGTGATGTTTTGATTACCTCATCTCTAGAACTGAATGCCAGTCCTTCAATTTTTTTAAAATCAGACTCACCTTTTTCAATTGCAGAAATTAATTCTTTTAGAGTTATTTCGCCTTCACCGATTATCACAAAGTCAACACCGTGCTCAATATATTTTTCATAATGATCAGCAGCATCTGAACTCGAAGCAATTACTTTTATCCCTTTTTGCTTTGCAATTTCAGCCATTCTGAATGCGGCTTCGCGCATATTTGTTAAACACATCTTTGTTAAATAGTTGAATCCGTCGTCATATATAATCAGGTAAGCAGGTTTTTCTTTTTCAATTACAGGAATAATTTTATCAGGTGAATCAATCAAAGCTGTATCAAACAGTGAAACCTGATATCCTTCTTCTCGCATAACTGAAGCGGCATAAATTGTTCCGAGCGGAGGGTATGGCTGCTTAGTATTCCATTGCTTCTGGTCGAACTGATAAAAATATGAATGTGTGAAAAGAATTTTTTTCATTTTGATTAAAGAGAAAGGTTCAGTCTTTCTTCCAGTGATTTTATTTTCTTCTCAAATTCCTGCAGAACTTTCTTTTGAAAAAATTTTGGATGATGCTTTGATTCTTTCTTTGATGATTTAAATGCGATCTTAAAGTCCTCCCTGTTGAAATTCTTGTATTTGAGCTTATAAAAACTGTCGAAAAGGTTCATAGCAAAGTCATCGAGTTTATCACCGAGTTTACTGCCTAAAATTTTCTCCCAAAAAGATTTAAATATCCCGGGCTTTTTATCTGGAACTGAAAGAATATCGCGTTTGGGGAAATTGGGATAAAAATGTTTTGTCCAAAGATTCATCTCATAAAACTGTTCGTAAATATCTCTTCCAAAAGTTGGCAATAAAGTAACAATCTCAGTTGCTGTGAAAATATTTTTTTCTTCGATTTCCAAATTTTCGGTATCAACAAAATAATTTATACAAAATATCTTTCTGGAGTTAAACAAAAATATTTTTTTGAATATCATTAATATGAATCTTGAAAACCAGACTCTGTTTGGATGAGTAATAACGAAATAATCAATGTCTGAATCTTCTTCCATAAAACCTTTTGAGATAGAGCCCGAAAGCATTATCCCACGAACGAATGGAAACCTGGAAATAAATCCGGATACACGTCGGGCAGTTTTTAATCTTTTTACTGCAAGTTCATTTCCTGCTTCTCTTCGTCTGATATAGGAATCATCATTATTAAGTAAATAAAATTTTCCATTAAACTGTATAAGCTGATTTGAGTATAAACTTTCCAACTCGGTTTTTACCTCCTCAGGGGTGGTATGGTTTTCGTCGAGACTGTAGTAAATTTCGTCAGCAGTTAAAGGATAGGAAAATATATCATAATAGGCGAGAGTGCGTATTATGCTTCTCTTTAAAGGATTTAATGTAAGGTTGTTGTTCAAAACATTCAAGAATTTCTGTTTTTGAAAGAGGTCTTACTAATAACTTCTTTAAGTTAAGAAATTAATTGCAAAGTTCTCAAGTCCTTAGTTCCGGCAAAACAATTAACTGGGGAAATTGTAGCGGGTATAGTCTATACTTATTTTTGCAATATATGGCGAGAAAAAAGACAAATATCGGGTTAAGCATATTGTTTGGAATAACGTTCCTGGCACCGGTTACATATTCAATGCTTGCGTACGAAATGGATGTTGCACAAAGAATGTTTTTCTTTTCAACCGCGGTCCTTTTGTTCCTGGTTTACCTGCTGAGGTTTAATTCTGACAAAGCAATCGAGTTAAACAAGTTCCTTCTGATACTCTTTACAATTTTCCCAGTTACTTTTTTAATAGCATTCTTCAATAATTCCGTTTCTCTTTTACTTCTTAAATTAAGTGATATCATAATCCCATTGTCAATTATTCTTCAATCAGCACTCGTGTTTTTTATTTTAGGCGAAGAAAAGTTTTTTAAAGTGGTTTCTTACGCAGTAGTAATAATATCTACTCTATTTAGCCTTATAGGTGTGTTGGAAGTTTTTCAGATCAAAATTATACCGCTTCCTTCAGTTATGCCGCCGGGTTCAGTGCTAGGACACAGGGGCTTTGCTGCTGAGTACCTTCTTTCAGCAATACCGTTCTTTCTGATAGCAAATGAATACATAGGCAAAAAGAAAAAAAATATACTTCTGGTTGCTGCCATTATAAATGTTTCATTTCTCCTTTTTACTCGCAGCCGTGCAGGGCTTTTAATTTTGCTTGCTATTACAGTGCTTTATATACTTTTCATTTTTATCAAAAATGCAAAAGGGGAAAGATTTGCATTGTTAAAACCTGTTATGATAGTATTGGTGGCCTCATTTCTTATCTCTCTAATTCCGGTTAAAGTTGGAGAGAGACCTGATCTTCAGTCTACTGCCGCAAGTTTTTTTGACGAGGAGTTTAAGAGTAATATTCTGCGTTTAAATTTTTGGGATGCTTCCCTTCAAATGATAAAAGAGCAACCGCTTACTGGTAAAGGTTTATATAAATGGAGTGGGTACTATCCTCAATATTTCGGGGATTATTTTAATGATAAAAATCTTTATCTGGTTCATAACATTCACGCACACAATGATTTTCTTGAAATCTTTGCTGAAAATGGTATTGCAGCATCACTTATTTTTGTTTTGATCTATCTTACTATTGCATTAAACCTATTCAGCAGAAGCAGAAGGAATGAAAAATATTTTCTACTGTTACTTACCTTTTTAATAACATTTGCGTTTTCCTTCGTTGCATTTCCTAATTATAAATTTGCTTCATGCTTTCTTGCTGCCGTTGTTAGTGGAGTTGTATTGATTGCTCCGACTGAGAAAGGGAATAAACCTTTTGCCATAAAGATGATTCATTTTAAATGGGCACTGCTTGTGGTATTAATTATCGGAGGCACTGTTTCTTACATAAAGCTGAAATCAGAAATAAGCTTCGGGCAGGCAATGTATTTGAAAGAAAGAAGACAATACTTAATCATGCTTCAAAAGTTGGAAGAGGTTTCAGAAATTTTTTATCCACTTGACACTTCAAAACAGCCCGTTGATTATTACCGCGGTATTGCTAATTCATATCTTGGTAGGTATTCGGAGGCTTTGAAAAATAATCTTTCGGCTCAGGATCTGGCTGCGTTTAATCCGATTATTATGCAAAATGTGGCAGCATCATATAAGGCAATGGGAAATCTGCAGAGTGCAATCGAACAATATGAAAAAGTTCGTAAAAATTTTCCTAATTATATAAATCCTCAGATTAATTTGCTTGAGCTTTATGTTGAGGTAAATCAAACAGAAAAGGCCAAAGTGCTTTTCAGTGAATTAATTGAAAAATCTCCTGACAATCCCCGACTGCTAGAGTTTAAAAATAAATACCAATAATCCTAGCGCTGAAAATTTCGTTAATTTTTTAATCCTAAAGTCAGTTTTTTCTTAGATCTAAGGTTGGGGTGAGGACTTCCTTTTCTTATTTTTAGAGTAGAAATTATTCGCTTTCCGCAAATCGGGAACCTTTTCTTTAAATGCAAATAAAGAGGGAATTATGGAAAAACTTCTTCTCCTCGGCGCCGAAGCAATTGCCCAGGGTGCTATTGATGGGGGAATGTCCGGAGTATACGCATATCCAGGCACACCATCTACTGAAATAACAGAATACGTCCAGCATAATAAAACAGCAATAGAAAGAAATCTTCACAGACAATGGTCTGCAAATGAAAAGACTGCTATGGAATCTGCACTCGGAATGAGCTATGCCGGTAAGCGTGCAATGGTTTGTATGAAGCATGTTGGATTAAATGTTGCCGCTGATGCGTTCATCAACTCAGCAATTACCGGGGTTAATGGCGGGTTGATTGTAACTGTTGCAGATGATCCTTCAATGCATTCATCACAGAATGAACAGGACTCACGTTTCTTCGGAAAGTTTGCGATGATTCCAATTCTTGAACCTGCAAACCAGCAGGAAGCATACGATATGGCTTATGAGGGATTTGAACTTTCTGAAAAATTTAAAATTCCTGTAATGATAAGAATTACTACACGACTCTCACATTCACGTTCCGGAGTTCAGACGAGAGAAATTAAAAATGAAAATCCGCTGACATATCCTTCAGATCCAATACAGTTCGTTCTTCTTCCATCAAATGCAAGAAAGAGATATAAAGGATTGCTCGCAATTCAATCATTAATAGAGCAGGAATCAGAGCACTCAGTTTATAATACTTATATTCCCGGAAGAGATAAATCACTTGGAATAATTACCTGTGGAATTGCTTTTAATTATTTGAAAGAAAACTATCCCTCTAAAAGTTGTCCCCATCCTGTTCTTCAGATAAATCAATATCCGCTGCCTTTTTCCAAAGTTGAAAAGATTGTTGACGAATGTGAAAAAGTTCTTGTGCTTGAAGACGGTTATCCTTTTGTTGAAGAACAATTGAGAGGATTTCTTAATATCAACTCGAAAATTATTGGAAGATTGAATGGAACGGTTCCGAGGGATGGCGAATTAAATCCTGATATAGTAGCCAGAGCACTTGGCAAAGAAGTAAAACAAGGATTGCCTGTCCCGAAGGTTGTTGCGAATCGTCCTCCTGAGTTATGTTCAGGATGCAGCCACAGGGATATTTATAATGCATTAAATGAAACGATGCGGGAGTTCGGTAAGCAAAAAGTTTTTTCTGATATCGGTTGCTATACACTTGGTGCTTTACCTCCCTGGAATTCAATTAATTCCTGTGTTGATATGGGTGCGTCCATCACAATGGCAAAAGGTGCTTCAGATGCTGGAGTTCGTCCTTCAATTGCTGTTATTGGTGATTCAACTTTTACTCACAGTGGAATGACTGCACTTCTCGATTGCGTTTATGAAAACACTCCGGTTACCATCATAATTTCAGATAATGCAACAACTGCGATGACAGGCGGACAAGCATCTCACGCAACAGGTAAGTTAGAAGAGATATGTGTTGGTCTTGGTGTTAAACCTGAGCACGTAAAAGTTCTAACTCCATTACCGAAGTACCATGAAGAAATGGTAAAAGCTTTAAGAGCGGAATTACTGTATGAAGGTGTATCGGTTATTATTCCAAGAAGAGAGTGTATTGTGCAATCGGTAGCGAAGAGTAAAAAAGAGGGAAAAGTGAAAACCGGGGAGGTTGTATCATGAAATCAGATATTATTTTATCCGGTGTGGGAGGACAGGGAATACTCTCAATAGCGGCTACAATCGGAATGGCAGCACTCGAAAATCATCTTCACTTAAAACAAGCAGAGGTTCATGGAATGAGTCAGCGCGGCGGTGCTGTTCAGTCTCACTTAAGAATTTCAGAAAATGAAATTGCCAGCGATCTTATTCCACTCGGTAAAGCAGATTTAATAATTTCAGTTGAACCTATGGAGTCACTGCGCTATTTACCTTGGCTTTCAGAAAACGGCTGGTTGGTAACGAACACAACTCCGTTTGTTAACATACCAGATTACCCCGATATGAAAGAACTTCTCGCAGAAATAGAAAAGCTTCCGCATCACATCGCAATTAATGCAGATGAAATTGCACGTCAGGTAAAATCCCCGCGTTCATCGAATATGGTAATGCTCGGTGCATCATCACCGTTTCTTGATCTCCCTTATGAAAGCCTTGAAATTGGAATCAAGAAAATATTCGGCAGAAAAGGGGAGAAGATTGTTCAACTGAACATTGACGCGTTGAAGGCAGGAAGGGAGTTTGCGATTGAACATACACCGGTGGGAAGTAGGTAAGTTTATTGAATTTAAGTAATACGAGCTTGTATCAGAATGAATCAAAATGAACAGTCTATTTCTTAATGAGAAGGCTGTTTCAGCAATAAGTTATGTAATAAATTATTGTTTTGGTTAAGGAATGTTATATTATTGTTCGAATTTTATCTCAGGTATCCCTTCTTTAAACTATTTACCTCTTAAATAAAAAAATCTAGTTAATATACATAATTCACCCACTAATAGTATTTAATCCAATTTGTTGCCTTTAATTATATATTATTGGCATAGATGTTGGATTTTTTAGTATTTAATATGGCAGTTTTGTGTTTGTAGCCAATTCAAGCTAAAATCAAAATCTGAATTGGTTTTGAAGTAAAAACGAAATAGCAATTATTGGATGTTTTCGACTTGTAATCGCACAGTTATTTTTTGTAGCTTTTTAATATCAAATACAAGATCATCTTTTACCAGAATTCATTTACAAGTCTGATGTTATAATTTTTTAAGAGGGCACAGCATTTTCTAGTTTCTCTTTGAACATGACGGGAAAATAAAGTAAAAGATTCATTTCCCCAGTTCAAGGGGATATAAATTAGTGTGTTCCTTGCTTTTTTTCAATTACAATAAATTCTAAAGTAAGAATGTTAAACTCAGAAAATTCTTATATTCTTTCTCCAATGCAGCAGGGAATGTTATTTCATTCTCAGATTGCACCAGGCTCGGGAGTTGACATTGAACAGATCGTCTTCGAACTGAATGAACAAATTGTTGTAGATATCTTTAAACAAGCCTGGCAAAAGGTGTTACATCGTCATCCTGTTCTTCGAACAAGTTTCAGATGGGATGGCATTGATTCACCAATTCAAATAGTAAATAAAGTAGTTGAACTAAAATTTAATTTGGTTGATTATACATCTTTTCACGCTGAAGAACAATTAGTAAAACTTGAAGAGTTCTATCAGAAAGATCGTAAAGAAGGCTTTGATTTAGCTGCTGCACCTTTGATGAGGGTAAGTCTATTTAAGATTGCTCTGGAAAAATATATTTGTGTATGGACTTTTCATCACATCTTACTCGATGGCAGATCGTTTCCTATAATTATAAACGAAATTTTTCGTATTTATTCCAATTTGATAAACAAGATTGATAAAGAATTACCGCTGCCAACACCATTCATTGAATATATAAAATGGCTTGAAAAAGTTGATGAGAACAAATCAATTGTTTTTTGGAAAGATTATCTCGCAGGTTTTAAATCAAGGACGCCATTATCCTTCGATAAATTTGATTATCTACCCGAAGAGCCTCGAACAGGTTATGATGTAATATATCATAGGTTATCAAAGGAATTAACTAAATCTATTACAGAATTCGCAAAAAATAATTCTTTAACTCCATACACACTGATACTCGCAGCCTGGACTTTACTTCTTTATAAATACTCTGGTGAGGAAGATATTGTATTTGGAGCTACCCGCTCTTGTAGAAAGAATACCGTTGAAAATTCAGATGACATAGTTGGATTATTAATAAATACATTACCTGTTAGGGTGAAGGTAAACCCCGACGAAATTATTTTAAATTGGCTTCATCAACTAAGGCAGGAACAGGTAAGAATTCGAGGTCACGAACACACTCACCTTGTAAAGATTCAGAATGCAAGCGAACTGCAGGGAGACAGGCATCTGTTTGACAGTATTCTTGTATTTGAAAATTACTTGCTTGATTCTCATTTGCGTAACCAGGGTGGAGAATGGCTTAATAGAAAATTTAAAGTTCTTGAACAAACAAATTACCCGATTACTCTTTTTGGCTATCTTGATGAAGAATTATTATTCAAGCTTGAATATGATAAAACAAGATTTTCAAGAATGTCGGCAGAGTCAATAAACAAACATCTTGAATTGCTTCTTAAAGAAATCGTTAATGGTAAAGACAAAAAAATATCTGACATCTCCTTCATTACAGACGAAGAAGCAAGCCTATTAGATCTGTGGAATAAAACTAATAAAGATTTTGAAAAGAATATTTGTATTCACCAGTTGTTTGAGAGGATGGTTAAGTTACGTCCTAACAAAACAGCTCTCTCAGTTCAAAAGATTTCAGTATCGTTTTCAGAGCTAAATAAAACAGCAAATAAAATAGCTCATAAACTGATTGGACTTGGTCTGGCTCCAAATACTTTTGTCGGAATATATACGACACGCTCTGTAGAAATGGTTGCTTCCATTCTGGGCATTCATAAAGCCGGGGGCGCTTACTTACCATTAGATCCTGATTATCCTTCCGACAGGATCAAATTTATGATTAAGGATTCTGCAACTAAAATAATAATTTCACAACCTGAATTAAAGAATAGGCTATTAAATATAGATTGTCAAACACTTGAAGTTGATAGCTCATTTTCATCTCTTTCAGGTGAGCCCGAAGGCAACCTGGAATTGCCTTATTCTTCTTCGAATCTGGCATATCTTATTTATACCTCAGGTTCTACTGGCAAACCAAAAGGAGTGATGGTAACTCATCGTAACGTTGTTAACTTTTTTACCGGTATGGATGATCATATCAAGGTTGATGAAAATTCAGTTTGGTTAGCAGTGACCAGTTTATCATTCGACATTTCGGTGTTGGAGCTTCTCTGGACGTTAACAAGGGGATTGCAGGTTGTTGTTTACACCGGTGATGATTTAAAGATTTCGAAAGTACCAGAAAGTTTTAAATCAATAGATTTTAGCCTCTTCTATTTTTCAAGTTATGAAGGGGAGAAGAGTACTGACAAGTATAAGTTGCTTCTTGAAGGTTCCAAGTATGCAGATCAGAATAATTTCAAAGCAATCTGGACTCCCGAAAGACATTTCTATGATTTTGGCGGATTATATCCCAATCCATCTGTAACAAGTGCTGCAATTGCTTCAGTAACAAAAAACGTAGGACTTCGCGCAGGTAGCGTTGTTTCTCCTCTGCATAGTACAATTAGAATTGCCGAAGAATGGTCAATGGTCGATAATCTTTCACATGGAAGAGTAGGTGTTTCTTTTGCAGCAGGCTGGCAGCCAAATGATTTTGTTATAATGCCGGAGAATTTCAAAGACAGAAAAGATTTAATGTTCAAACAGATCGATGAAGTGAAAAAGCTATGGAGAGGTGAAAAAGTTGGATTTACTAATCCAAATAATAAAGAAATTCAGATAGGCATTCTCCCACGCCCTGTTCAGAAAGAATTACCTGTCTGGGTTACTGCCGCTGGAAATCCTGAAACTTTTGAGATGGCTGGAAGACTCGGGCATAACCTCTTAACACATCTTCTTGGTCAAAGCATTTCAGAACTGTCTGAAAAAATTAATATTTATAGAAAGGCATGGAATGATGCGGGACATAGTGGTAAAGGTATTCTTACATTAATGCTGCATACTTTTGTTGGGCCTGATGAGAATATGGTTAAAGAAACTGTTCGAAATCCGATGAAAAATTATCTGAAGAGCGCAGTTAATTTAGTTAAAGAGGCTGCCTGGTCATTCCCGGTATTTAAGAATGCAACTACAGCTTCTGATGGCAGCTTTAATATGAATAATCTTTCTTCAAATGATCTTGAAGCAATACTTGACTATTCTTTTGAAAGGTATTATCAGACTAGCGGATTGTTCGGAACCCCTGAGAGTTGTAAGCAGATCATAAAGAATTTTAAGGAAATAGATGTAGATGAGATAGCGTGTCTTATAGATTTCGGAGTAGATTCGGATATGGTAATGGCTCACCTACATTATCTGAATCAGGTAAGGCGGGAAGCGAATTTGCAGACACCAGTCAGCGCAGGCGGAAATAAGTACAAGATAGCGTCGCTGATAAAGGAGCAGAAAGTAACACATATGCAGTGTACGCCGTCGATGGCCCAGATGCTGGTAATGGATGAAGAGTCAAAGGAATCGTTGAGATCATTGCATACAATGCTGATAGGCGGTGAGGCATTCCCTGTGAAATTAGGCGATAACCTGGTGGAGGTAATAAAGGGAGATATACTGAATATGTATGGTCCTACAGAAACTACAGTATGGTCAACAATCTATAAACTAAAAAAGCCTGTGGGGAAAACAATACCGATAGGAAAACCAATAGCCAACACACAGATATTTATACTGGATAGTTACAGGCAGCTGGTACCTGTAGGCATACCGGGAGAGTTGTGCATAGGAGGAGATGGAGTAACCGAAGGATATTATAACAGGCCGGAACTGACGGCAGAAAAGTTTATAGATAATCCATTCTCGGATGAAGCAAACAGAAACCTGTACAGTACAGGAGATTTAGCATATTACAGGAATGATGGAACGATAGAATTTCTGGGCAGACTGGATCATCAGGTAAAGATAAGAGGATACCGGATAGAGCTGGGAGAGATAGAGACAGTACTATCATCACATAAAGAAATAAGTGAAGCAGTAGTAATTGCTAGGGAGGATACCCCTGGTGATGTAAGATTGGTTGCTTACGTTATCCCACAGAAAGATTCATTAACCGATATAGAAGAGATAAGAAATTTTATTAAAGGTAAATTACCTGAATATATGGTTCCATCACAGTATTTGACAATTGAAAGTTTTCCCTTAACACCAAATGGTAAAATAGATAGAAAAGCTTTTCCCGCTCCTTCTGAAAGTAAGTCCTTTGCAATTCATAAAGATTATGTGATGCCTTCCAATGAGCTTGAGGTGACAATTGCATCTGTATGGCAGGATCTACTTAAATTGCCTAAAATCGGCACAAATGATAATTTCTTTGACAGCGGCGGACATTCGCTTCTTGCTGTTCAGCTCCATGCCAGGCTCAAACAATTAATTGATCCTGAACTTACTTTAATAGATATATTTACTTATCCAACCATCATCTCATTAGTAGAATTTGTAAACAGCAAAGCTAACTTTGAAGGCGAAGAAATGGTGTTTCCTGAATCAAAACGTGCTGAGATGTCAAAACAGAGAATAAGCAGGCAAAAATCCAGAGAAAAAAGAAGCTCTAATGATATAGATGTTCAGGGAAATGAGTAAAAATAGAATTATAATTATTTCAAAGGATCATTAACATCCCTTTTTCGAGTAAACTAAAAAATTATTAATAAACTTAACAAATTAAAGCAGTGGAGAATAATGAAAGAAGAAACACCAAAATATGAATATTTAAAAGAGATTTCCGGTACACTTAAGAATCTGGACTTCCCTACAAGGTTTGCAGTCGAAGTTACTGCAGAATGTAACCTTAAGTGTTCTATGTGTCACCATCCCGGAATGGTTAGACCAAAAGGAAGAATGCCCTTCGAGTTATGGAAAAAATGTGCCGACCAGGTTGCAGAAATTTCTCCGTCAACTCAATGCTGGTTTTCGTTTTGTGGTGAACCTCTGCTTGAACCGGAATTACTCATCAGGATGATAAAATATGGTAAATCAATCGGGCTTAAGTCAATTAATATTAATACAAACGGAATGCTGCTAACACCTGATTTGGCAGTTCCGATAATAGAGTCAGGCGTAGATTCCATTGTTTTTGGTATTGATGGTTTTACTGCTGAGACATTTGAAAAAATTCGTGTTGAAGCTAAAAGGGATGTTGTTTATTCAAATGTTGAGCACTTACTTGAAGTAAGGAAAAAATATGGAAACAAACCTGAAATACAAGTTCAGTTTATTGAGATGGAAGAGAATAAACATGAGTTTGAAAACTTTAAAAAGCACTGGTTAAAAAGAGGTGCAACGATAAAGGCAAGACGTATGCTGAGCTGGGGAGGAACGCTAACCTCAAATCTGGATATTCCGGATGAAAATCGTATACCCTGTCCATGGGCGTGCACTATGATGCATGTATTCTGGGATGGAAGAGTTCCACGCTGCCCGGGTGATACTGAAGGACAAGAGGGTCCGGGAAATGCATGGGATGAACCTTTAAGTGTTCTTTGGAGTAAAATGGCGGCTAACAGAGACCATCATTTGAATCACATGTTTGATGAGTTGCCTGATCGCTGTCATAAATGTACTGACTGGATGACTGGTGCTGCAGAAAAAATTAAACCTTTAGATTATAATTTATAAAAATCAGCGCGAGATTATGAAATCAATACTTTATTTATGTGGTGCTGGTAACGCGGAAGGCGTACGACTGGCGCTAAGAATAAATGAAAAGCAAAAGAATTGGGAAAAAATATTTATTCTTGATGATAATCCCCAGAAATTAGGAAAGAAAATTCTTGGAATCGAAATTCTTGGACCATTTGATATTCTTAATAATGCAGATCCGTCGACTACTGAAGTTGTTAATCTTGTAGCGAGAACAACTTTGAAAAGAAAAACAGCTTACGAAAAAATATCTAAATTCGGAATTCCTTTTGTATCGCTGATAGATTTTACTGTTGATACGTGGGGCGTTGAATATAAAGGAGATGTTATCATTTATCCGAATGTAACCTTTTCTGCAGGTGCAGTTTTAGATCATGGTTCGGTGGCATTTACAGGAGCAGTTATCGGTCATGGATGTACCGTCGGTAAATTTTGTATCATTGCACCCGGTGCAGTATTAAATGCAAGAATTACAGTGGAAGATGGTGTTTATATTGGAACTAATTCCTCAGTTCTTCCGGATCTGAAAATTGGGGCCTGGGCTACTATCGGACTGAATTCCGGAATTGTTCAGAATGTACCTGCTGGTGCTACTGCAATGGGAGTTCCGGCTGAATTAATTATTTTTCCTAAAGTACAATCTGAAACAATTGATAATAATGGAATTATTACTGATAATGAAGAGTCAAAAAAAAATTGTAATGAATCACAGGAAGATTTAGAAAATAATATTTTAAAAATTTGGAAAGAGATGCTTCAGAAAAAAACCATTAAGCTTGATGATAATTTTTTTGATTTAGGCGGTCATTCACTTCTCGCCGTTCAATTATATGAAAAATTGAAGAATATGTTAAATACCAAAATTACTCTGATCGATATTTTTCATTATCCAACAATACAATCTTTTATAGAATTTTTAGAAAATAAGAACTCTAATGTATCCCAAATTTCTTTATCTGCAGATTCTAAGCGAGTTTCATTATTCAAGCAGCGCTTTGCTAAATCTTCATCAGGCAGCAGAAGTACTTTAAATGATTCTAACACTAAGGAGATAGATCAGGAATGAACATTGGTTCAGATTATAGTGATGCTGATATAGCGGTTGTTGGAATGTCTTGTCATTTTCCGGATGCGAAAAATTATTCTGAATTCTGGAAAAATCTTGTTAATGAAAAAGAATCAGTAACTTCTTTTTCCGATGAAGAACTAAGAAAAGCCGGGGTTGATGAGGAAGATCTTGAAAAACCAAACTATGTTAAAGCCGGTGTAGTACTTAAGGATGTTGAAATGTTCGATGCAGGATTTTTCGGACTTAGCCCCAAAGAAGCTGCGATTATGGATCCACAGCACAGACATTTTCTTGAATGTGCCTGGGAAGCGCTTGAGGATTCAGGTTACGTACCTGAAAAATTTAAAGGTCCGATAGGTGTTTTTGGCGGATGCGGAATGAACGCTTATTTTATGTTTAACATTCTAACCAATCCAAAGCTTGTTAAATCAACTGGTCTGTTTCTCTTACGGCATACCGGTAATGATAAGGATTTTTTAACAACTCGTGTTTCTTATAATTTCAATTTAACCGGGCCTAGCGTAAGTGTTCAGACTGCCTGCTCAACATCTCTAGTTGCAATTCATCTTGCCGTACAGAGTCTCTTAAATGGTGAATGTGATATGGCTTTAGCAGGTGGAGTAACGATAGATCTTCCACAAAGAAAAGGATATTTATTCGAGGAAGGTGAGATACTCTCCAGCGACGGACGTTGCCGTGCATTCGATCATAAATCTAATGGGACTATATTTGGAAGCGGTGCCGGAGTTGTTGTGCTTCGCAGACTTTCAGATGCTATTGATGACGAAGATAATATTCACGCTATTATTAAATCTACGGCAATTAATAATGATGGTTCGTTAAAAGTAGGTTATTTTGCTCCGAGTGTTGATGGCCAGGCGCAAGCAATTGCTGAAGCAATAGCGATTGCAAACATCAATCCTGAAACAATAAATTATATCGAGACTCACGGAACTGGTACATTCATTGGCGACCCAATTGAAGTAACAGCATTAACACAAGCATTTAGAAGGTTCACTAAGAAAAAAGGATTCTGTGGTATCGGTTCTGTTAAAACAAGCATCGGACATCTAGATACTGCTGCAGGAGTGGCAGGGTTCATTAAAACTATTCTTGCGCTGAAACATAAAAAAATTCCTGCAAGTATTAATTACGAAAAACCAAATCCAAATATTGATTTTGATAGTGGTCCTTTTTTCGTGAGTTCAAAATTAGCGGATTGGGATGTTAAAAATCATCCGCGAAGAGCAGGTATCAGCGCATTGGGTGTAGGAGGTACAAATGCTCATGTTATTGTTGAAGAAGCACCTGCAATTCAATCTACGTCAAAATCAAAACCGTGGCAGTTGTTGGTTTGGTCTGCTAAAACTAAATCTTCGCTTGAAAATATTACCAATCGCTTTGCTGATTTCTTAAATGATGAAAAAAACCTAAATCTTGCAGATGTTGCATTCACACTTCAATCCGGACGTAAAGAATTTTCACACAGACAAATACTTGTCTGTAAAGATGCTTTAGAAGCTGCGGAAGTATTAGCAACAAATGATAATAAAAAAATCTTCAGAGGTTTTCATGAAGGTACTAAACCTTCAGTTATTTTTATGTTTCCCGGCGGCGGCGCTCAGTATCCTAATATGGGTCTTGAACTGTATATCCATGAACAGGTTTACAGGGAGAATATTGATTTCTGTTTAAATTTCATCAAAAATAAATTTAATATTGATCTCCAGCCTTTAATGTTCCCAGATACAAACGATTTTGAAAAAGCATCTCTCGAATTACAAAAACCCCTTAATTCTATTCTTTCTATTTTGATCGTCGAATATGCTTTAGCAAAGTTGTGGATGTCAAAAGGAATTATGCCCAAAGCAATGACAGGACACAGTATGGGTGAATATGCAGCAGCTTGCATTTCAGGAGTAATGTCGGTGGAAGATGCTTTGACACTTGTTGAACTCAGAGGCAGAATTTTCGAGAAAATGCCCGAGGGTGGTATGCTCAGCGTTACTATGACTGAGGAAGAAGTAAAAAAATATACTAACGAAAACTTAGAACTCGGAGTGGTTAATGGAAGGGAATTATGTGTTCTTTCTGGAACTGTTACCGCAATCACAGATGCTGAAAAGAAAATTACAGATGACGGTTTGGAATGCTCAAGAGTAAGAATCTCGGTTGCAGCTCACTCCAAAATGCTTGAACCATTTCTTGAAGAATTTAAAGCCGGTGTTTCAAAAATAAAACTGAATCCTCCTTCAATTCCTTTCGTTTCAAATCTTAGCGGCAATTGGATAAATAATGAAGAAGCTATAAATCCTCAATACTGGGTGAATCAACTCCGCAGCACCGTCCGTT
Organism: Ignavibacteriaceae bacterium; assembly: GCA_035478175.1. Taxonomy (GTDB): domain Bacteria; phylum Bacteroidota; class Ignavibacteria; order Ignavibacteriales; family Ignavibacteriaceae; genus IGN2. Next base: position 11,414 of record DATIJX010000198.1, on the reverse strand, counting down.
TCTCAGACGGATTGAGTAAAATTCTTAATGAATCTAATGCTGTTTTTCTTGAAACAGGACCTGGCAATACGTTGAGTTCATTAGTACGCAGTCATCATGAAAAAACCAATTCGCATTCTGTAGTTTCATCACTGAGGCATCCTCAGGAGGTTGTATCCGATTACGAATACTTTTTAAGATCTCTTGGCAGGTTATGGATTTCAGGTTTTTCAATTAATTGGAATTTGATTCGGCCAAACGAAAAAAGAAAGAGAGTTGCATTACCAACTTATGCATTCGATCATCAACCATATTGGATTGAGCCCGGTAAATTGGTTCAGTCACAAGCTCTGGCAGTTGATCCTTTGAAGAAGTTGAAAAATCTTACTGATTGGTTCTCAAAACCAGTCTGGAAAAAATCAGAATTTAGTCGATTTTCATCATCCGATCTTAACTCATTAAATGATATCTGGTTAATACTGAATGATAGCACGGGAGTTGGTTCAGTAATTAAAGAAAAACTGAAATCATCCAATCAGAAAGTGATCACAATTAATCCAGGGAATGAATACAAAAAATTAAGCGACACTGAATTTATAATACGAGTAGAAAATCACGACGATTATTCCGAATTGGTTAAAGCATTATCTGCAAAGAATCTTCTCCCGACAAAAGTAATTCATTTGTGGAGTATTTATGATAATGATGATTCAGATTTTCTAGTGTCTCTAGATAACAATCTGAATTTTTGTTTTTTCAGTCATCTTTTTCTGGCTCAGGCATTAGGCAACGAAGATATTCAAAACGATTTGAAGTGGATATCTATTTCCAACGGAATGCATAAAATAAAAGATGAATCTTTTATCTCTGCAATTAAATCAGTAAGTCTAGGTCCGATTAAAACAATACCGAAAGAATTTCCGGGCTTCAGTTGTCTTAGTATAGATATTGACCATTCATTTGATGGAGAAAAACTTGCTGAGTTGATTCTGTCGGAATTTAAATCTGACTTTAAGAAACAGGTTGTTTCTATCCGAAACGGTTTGCGTTTAATAAGATCATTTGAACGTATGGATGTTAAAGTTGAGCTTGATGAAAAACATCTGATTAAAAATGGCGGTGTATATATTATTACAGGTGGTTTAGGCGGCATTGCTCTTACTCTATCAAAAGGAATTGCATCCGGATTCAAGCCTAAGTTAATTCTAATTTCCCGTCATCCACTTCCGGATAAAGTTGAGTGGATAAAATTTGTTTCTGCAGCACCTTACGGAGATAGGGATGCATTAAATATTAATAAGCTTTTAGAACTTGAAAAGTTAGGCGCTGAAGTAAATTATTATTCTGCAGATGTTACTGATGAAAAGCAGATGGAAAGAATCTTTGCTGATGTCAATCAGAAGTATGGTTTTGTGAATGGAATAATTCATACAGCCGGTACAATTGATGATGGGGTTATACTTTTCAAAAAGAAAGAAGATGCATTAGCTGTTCTGGCTCCAAAAGTAAAGGGTACATTGATACTTAATAAACTTGGTAAAAAGTATAATTCCGAATTTCTAATTTTGTTTTCTTCTGCCAGTTCAATACTCGCACCTGCCGGTCAGGTTGACTATGTTGCTGCAAATTCATTTCTGGATGCATTCGCTAATGCAAACTTTAATGCCAATGGGTTGAAAACAATCGCTATAAACTGGGGTCAGTGGCAGGAAGTTGGAATGGCTGCAAGGATTGCACAAAGTTTAGGCCTTGTTGAAGAAACTTTACAGGGAGTAAAATCTGTGCATCCGCTGCTTGGCACAAAAACTAAAAATGGTCCTGAAGAAATTGAATTCGTTAACAAGCTCAACGCGAACGAATTCTGGATACTAAATGAGCATCAAAGTAAACACGGTGAATATATAATCCCGGGTACAGGATATCTGGAGCTTGCTCTCGCGTCAGCTTCTGACGGAATTGATGATAAACAGTATGAAATAAGCGATACCTTTTTTTTGAAGCCTGTTATACTTAAGAATGGGGAAGAAAAGGATATCAAGGTAATCCTTTCGAAGGATAAAGATACATATGAGTTTACAGTTCTGTCGCGTGAAGATTCATTACAACCGAAGTGGGATGAAAACGCTAAAGGATATATCAGACAATCCAATGCTGTATCAGAAGATAAAGCAGATATAGAATCAATTATTAGCCGCTGCGGTTCAAAGCAGGCGCTCAAAGAAAATACAATTGACCATCAACATATGAATTTTGGTTCCAGATGGAAAAATATTAAAGAGCTGTACTTCGGAAATAAAGAAGCTATTGCATTGATTGAACTTCCCTCTGAGTATATGGGGGATATGAATTTTTATAATATGCACCCTGCACTGCTTGATACCGCTACCGGTTGTGCACAGTCATTAGCTGTTTACGATTTAGAGAACGAGTTCTTTCTTCCTTTTTCATATTCCAGGATAAAAATTGATCGAAGATTGCCATATAAATTTTATAGTCATATCAGGTATCGTTTAAAAGAAAACAAAAATACTAATTCGGCTGTATTTGATATCACGATATATGATCCGGAGGGAAATTTAATTATTGACATAAATGAATTCGTGATGATGAAATCAAATTCATCAGATGTACAGATAAGTCCGGCTGGTAAGAAAAATGTTCATCAGGAAATAATTATTGAAGGAAGTCATAACCCTGTTAATCCGAAATCAACCGGCAACCAGATACTTCAGCTCGGCCAGAAGGAAGGAATACTTCCTGCTGAAGGTGCAGAGGTATTTAATATGATTCTCAGGAAACCTGAATATCCTCAGTATATAGTTGTTTCTCAGAACATCAACGCACTTTATGACATTATTCTTAATAAGGATGGACAGGATAAAAAATTGTCTTCCGGAGTAACTCCGGGAGAATCATCACGCCCGAAACTTTCTACAGAGTTTATTGCCCCGCGTAGTGATGTTGAAAAAGGTATTGCAGAAATATGGCAGGAAATTCTGGGAGTTGATAACATAGGAATTAATGATGACTTTCTTGAACTGGGAGGTCACTCATTATTGTTAACAAGGATTGTTATGCGGGTAAGAAAAAAGTTTAATGTTGATTTATCGTTAAGCAACTTATTCGATACTCCTACCATAGCAGCTTTTACTCAAGAGGTAGAGAAAGCGAAAAATGCAGGCGCTGATAATCAAACATCTGTAATCTCTGCAGTATCAAGAGATAAATATCGGGTTAACTAAAACAATTTTAATAATGTGAGAGAATGACTTTTGGGAGAGTGTAATTCTCCGATCAGAATAAAATATTAATGCAAGAAAATAATTTACAAAATAATAGCAGTCAGCAATCTCCAGAGGTATATGCGTTCCCTGCCTCTTATGGGCAGCAGCAGCTTTGGTTTCTGCACCAGTTAGATCCTAATAGTGCCGTTTATAATATTCCATTTGCTTTCAGACTAAAAGGCAATTTAAATATTCCTGTTCTTGAGAGAAGCATTAATGAAATTATTAGAAGACATGAAACATTCCGTACTGTATTTGCCCTAAAAGATGGTTCGCTTACACAATTTATATCTTCGTCTTTAAAACTACCGCTTGAGATTTTTAACTTTTCGACTCAACGCGAAAAAGAGATTTTAACTGAGAAAAAAATCCACGAATTCACATTAAGTCCATTTAATCTTGAAAAAGATCCACTTATCAGGGCAGGCCTTATTATTCTTGATAGCCAGGAACATATTCTTCTCTTAAGTTTTCATCACACCATTCTGGATCATACCGCTGTAATCTCGTTCTTTAATGAGTTATCTGCGTGTTATAATAGTTTTAAGGAAGAGAAAGAGTTAAATCTTACTAAACCTGCAATTCAGTATGCAGACATGGTAATCTGGCAGAATGATGAAAAACAAGTTACGGCTATGCGTTCCAAGCTCGATTATTGGAAAAACTTGTTAAAGGATCAGGAGTCTTTTCTTGGTCTGCCTGCTGATAAGCCCAGACCAGCAAGCCAAACATTTAACGGAATTGAAAGGAAAGTATCGCTTCCAAAAGAGTTAAGCGATCAGGTAAGAGAGTTCAGTCGTAAAGAAAAAAAATCTTTGTTTATGGTTCTGCTTACAGCTTACAAAATTTTTCTTTATAGATACAGTGGTAAAACAGATATTACTGTCGGATGCCCTTTTGCAAATCGTAACCAACCCGGATTAGAAGAAGTAATGGGCTGTTGTATGAATACGCTTCCGCTGCGTACCACTTTTTCACCGGAAGATTCATTTCGTGATGTTCTGAATAAAGTAAGAGATGTAACACTTGGTGCGCAGGCAAATCAGGAAGTTTCATTTGAACAAATTGTTGAAGAACTGCACCCGGTTCGTGATGCTAGTTTCAACCCGTTATTCCAGGTAAGCTTTATGTTCCAGGAACCTCTTACTACTTTCCCGTTGAATGGAGTGGAGTGCAAATCTGTTGAAATTAAAAGTAATACTTCACGATTCGATTTAACTTTTTGGATGTGGGATTCTCAGGATGGGCTTCAAGGTTTAATCCAGTATAATACAGATTTGTTTGAAGATGGAACAATTGACAGGATGTTCAATAATTTCTCGGCACTTCTTGAGGATATTGTTAAGTCACCCGAAAAGAAAGTGAGTGAATTTGAAATACTTTCTGCAAACGAAAAAAATACGTTAGTCACCTTATGGAATAGGACACAGCTCGATTATCCGAAAGACAAATGTATACATCAGCTTTTTGAAACAGCAGCCGAAAATTATCCAAGAAATATCGCCGTTGAGTTTGAAGACAATAAAATTTCCTATAAAGAACTCAACGAAAAAGCTAATCAGCTAGCACGGTATCTCACAAGCATAGATGTTGGTAAGGAATCTTTCGTCGGAATTTTTCTCGATCGTTCAATTGATGTTGTCGTTGCACTTCTTGGTACACTTAAAGCCGGTGGAACTTATATTCCCTTAGATCCTGTATTTCCGCGGGATAGATTATCATATATGCTGGAGGATTCCGGAATTAATACTCTTCTTACACAAGAAAAATATTCCGGTTGGTTTGGTGGGTTCACCGGCACTGAAGTGTGTCTTGATACGAACTATAAAATTATAGACAAGCAAAAAAGTTCAAATCTACCTGAAGATATTTCTTCGGATAGTCTTGCTTATGTTATTTATACTTCAGGATCTACAGGAAGACCAAAAGGTGTGCAGATAGAGCATAGATCTTTGGTCAATTTCTTAATTTCTATGCAGAGAGAACCCGGGTTAAATGAAAGTGACAGCTTACTTTCTGTAACCACACTTTCTTTTGACATTGCTGGACTTGAAATCTTTCTACCTCTGATCACAGGTGCTAAACTTGTACTTGTCTCAAAGGAGACAACTTTAGATGGTAAAGCACTTCTTAGTAAGATCGAATCAGGAAAAATCACTCTGATGCAGGCTACTCCCACCACATTCAGACTTATGTTTGCAGCTGGCTGGGATAAAAAATTGCCTTTAAAGATTCTTTGCGGAGGTGAACCTCTTCCAGCCGATCTGGCGAAGGAATTACTTAATTATGGAAGTGAACTTTGGAATATGTACGGACCAACAGAAACAACTGTCTGGTCAACCATTAAGAAAATTAGCTCGGCAAATTTTATAACCATTGGTAAGCCGATTGCTAATACTTCAATTTATATACTTGATAGTAAAAATAAACTTGTTCCTATTGGTGTTACGGGTGAACTGTGTATTGGCGGAGATGGACTGGCACGAGGATATCTAAATCGTCCGGAACTTACAGAAAAAGCTTTTATTTCACATCCGTTTGAAAACAGAGACGAAGTGAAAATTTATAGGACAGGCGATCTCGCCCGCTATAGATCAGATGGAGAAATAGAGTGTCTTGGCAGAGTGGACCATCAGGTAAAAGTCAGGGGTTTCAGAATTGAACCGGGTGAAATAGAAACGATTCTATCTGAACACGAAGCCGTAAAACAGAATGTTGTTGTTGCAAGTGAAGATGAAGATGGGAATGCACGCCTGGTTGCATACTTAACAATTGACGAAAAGAAACTTCAGGATACTGAAGATATTAATAAAGAACATCTTTCCGAATGGCAATTGATATGGGATGATGCATACAAATCAAAAAATGAGGATATTGATCCAACCTTCAATATAAGTGGTTGGAAGAGCAGCTATACCGGTGATCCGATTCCAGAGAATGAAATGCGTGAATGGGTAGATCACACAGTGAACCGTATAATGAGTTTGAAGCCAGCTAATGTACTCGAGATAGGATGTGGTACCGGGCTGTTACTCTTCAAAATTGCTCCGCAGTGTCAAAAGTATATGGGTCTGGATTTTTCTTCGAGGGTATTAAATAAAACAAAAGAAATAGTTAGAGCTAGAAACTTAAATAATGTTGAATTGTTATGTCAGGAAGCACATAATTTTGATAACATAGATACTAATCTATATGACGTAATTGTTATTAATTCTGTAGTTCAGTATTTCCCAGGCTCAGACTATTTAATTACTGTTATTGAAAAGGCAGCCCAGGTTTTAAAACCGGGCGGGAAAATTTTTATTGGAGATGTAAGAAGCCGTGAATTATTAAATATTTTTTCTGTGTCTGTGGAAATTGAGCGAACAAAAAATATTTCAGATACAACTGAACTTCGGAAACTAGCAGATAAAAGAGTTTCTGAAGAAGAGGAACTTCTCTTTGACCCTCAATTTTTCTATCTCCTTAAAAACAAGGTCCGCAATATTTCAAATGTTGAAGTTCATCTTAAGAGAGGCAAACATTTAAATGAATTAACCAAGTATAGATATGATGTCATTTTGAACATCGGTGAAAAAAATGACGGAATAGATATCAAAGAGTGGATTGATTATTCAGACCAGAAATTGAAGGTATCAGATATTGAATCTGCATTGCAAAAAAATGATCAGCCAATTGTTGCTATTAAGAATATACCTAACTCAAGACTATATAATGATGTTAAGTTATTCAACTTGATATCTGAAACCAAAAATAAAGTTCCGTTAACTGAGGCTTTATTATCTATCGAAAACGTTAGTGAGGACGATGGGATTGATCCTGAATTATTATATGATCTTGCTGAAAAATATCGCAGCAAAGTCCTTCTAACCTGGTCTTCTGATAGGGAAATTGATCATTTCGACGCAGTGTTTCTTATGAATGATATAAACAATTCAATTAATCTGATTTCAGCGGCTCTCAAAAATCATAACATAAAAGCTTATACAAATAATCCATTAATTCCCAAATTCAAACATACTTTGGTACCTTCTCTAAAAGAGTTATTATCTGGCAGGCTTCCTGATTATATGATACCAGCGGTATTTATGATCATTGATGAGTTGCCCTTAACATCTAATGGAAAGATAGATAGGAAGGCTTTACCTTCACCCGAAATTTCCCGAATATCATTATCAGAAAAATATACCCCCCCCCGTAATGAACTTGAACAACAACTAACTGAAATTTGGCAAAAAGTACTCCGGGTTAAAAATATCAGTGTTTATGATAATTTCTTTGAGCTTGGTGGTCATTCACTATTAGTTGTTCAACTGTTTAGACAGATTGAGGAACAAATTAAGGTAGAACTATCTATAGCTTTAATCTTTGAGTGTCCAACAATTAATCAGCTTGCAACTAAAATCATCGATTTGAATAATTAATTCGCTTCAGAAAATTTTATTTTCTTTTTATTGCTGAGTGTTAAAATTTTCGTCACTCCAATTTCAACTTTAACTTTGTTTGCCTGAAAAAATTCTCTTTGTGAACTTGTGCTTCATTGTAAGAAGCGAAATATCCAACTCTGACCGAATACCAATCGGAACTACCGATTTGTATTCTGAAAATATCTGAATTATAACCGAGAGAAACAATTTTCTTTTGTAAATTTTCAGCATCATTCATATCTCTGAAAATATCAGCCTGGAAACAAAATATAGTTCCGTCCGTGAAAATTCCGTTCGAAATAAAATTATCTTTTGAACTATCATAAATGACCACTTCGAGCGCAGTTTCTATTACACTACAGCCAAATTCATCAACTTCAGCGCCCTCAGGCGTATCAGGGCATAAGTCGATATCATCATCAACTCCATCATTATCCTTATCTAAATTTTTTCCCAGATAAAGAGAAACTCCTGTAAAGAAACCGATGAATGCATCATTATTATTTCCTGCCTTGATATCGTCAAGGTAATCTGTGTTTGAAAAGTTAATGTTAACTCCAACATTTAGGCTCCACATATCACCGAATGGAAACCTTACACCCGCTTCACCAGAATATGTGATTGTATTTTTATTATAGATTGAAAACTGATTATTAGGCAATTGATTGCCACTGCCATCTCCTGGGTCGAAGGTTGTATATGCAATAGTAGCTGAAGCGTACGGTACTCCGTTACCGAATATTATAGCATAGACAAAACCTCCCCCAAGAAAAAGAAAACCTGTTCTGAAATTATCCGGAGCTGGCGGGTATACTATATCGTTACTGAAAACTTCTCCACTCAGAAAACCACCACCACCAATTAACCTTATTCCAAATGCGTGAATTGAGCGCGAAGGGAAATAATATTCAAGTAACAATCTGCTAATGACATCTAATTCATCAATTTTGTAATCTGTCTTTGGAATTGTTCCGCCTAACTCAACTGTAATTCCGAAAGCGTTTGATAGAGGATGGTACGATGTGGATGATAAAGATTGTGGAATAATAATTAGATTAAAGATGAATAAAAAAAAGCAGGTTATAAGAATATTTTTCAATTCAAGTTAGAATTCAGATTTATATTATTATTCGATAAGTATTTATCAGATGAGAAATTTCAACCATTGGAATTAAAAAGAATAAATGAGCCCGGATCAACCGGGCTTTTTGAAATGCTATTTACTGGAAGCCAGTGCTTCGACTTCTTCAACCGACTTGGGTATTGGGTTTGATCCGAGAACTCTGTAACCATCTTCAGTAACAAGGATATCATCTTCAATTCTTATCCCGCCGAAGCCTTTGTAATCAAAAACCATATCGTAGTTTATGAATTCGTCAAATTTATTTTCCTGCTTCCACATATCAATCAACTCAGGAATAAAATAAATTCCCGGTTCGATTGTAAAAACATATCCGGGCTGAAGGTTTTTTGCTAATCGTAAATATTTTAATCCAAACTCTGTACTACGCTGAGTGTTCTCATCATATCCAACATATTGTTCTCCGAGTGATTCCATATCATGAACATCAAGCCCCATCATATGTCCCAAACCATGAGGGAAAAATAAACTGTGAGCACCGTAATTAACTGCGTCCTGAGGATTACCTTTCATTAAACCAATTTCCTGAAGTCCTGTAACGATATCAAATGCAGCCTGAAGATGTATATCTCTGAAATTCATTCCCGGTCTAACTGATTGTATGGCATTTAATTCTGCGTTGAGTACAATTGTATAGATTTCTTTTTGCTTCTGAGTGAATTTTCCGCCCACCGGTATAGTTCTGGTAATATCGCTTGCATAATGATGTTTACTCTCTGCCCCGGAATCATTAACAAGCAACTGGCCATCTTCAATGAGATTTCCATAATAATGGTTATGTAAAGTTTCACCATGTACTGAAACAATTGGTCTGAATGAAAGCCCATATCCGAGTGAAAGTGAAATACCTTCAATCATTCCCGCAATTTTTTGCTCGTAGATACCGGGTTTGACCATCTTCATAGCAGCCACATGCATCTTCGCAGCAATATCAACTGCATCTTCAATTTCTTTAATCTCTTCTTCTGATTTTACAGACCTTTGATTAACAACAGCTTTAATTAATTTTTCAGAAACATAATCGTTTACATTCGAAAAGTTTAGTCCGGTTAAAGAAGCGATCTTTAAAGTATTTTCAGTTCTGTACTGAGGAAGGAAATGTATTTTTCTTCCCTTTCTAATTGCATTATTAATTTGTTCAGCCAATTTATCTATTGGAGCAGTTCTATAAATTCCAGCATTCTCAGCAAGTTCACTAACTTTTGGTTGAGGTCCCATCCATACTATTTCGTCAATACTAAAGTCGTTTGCAAAAATTGTCTCCAGATTATTATCAATATCTATAATTGCTGCAAAACCAGATCTGTCAATTCCAAAATAATATAGAAAAGAGCTATCCTGTCTGAAGGAATAAGTGTTTGCAGCATAGTTAGCAGGAGTTTCTTCGTTGCCTAAGAATAACAAAACCCCAGAATCAAATTTATTTTTTAAGATATCTCTTCTCTCTATAAAGATATTAGTTTCGAACATGGTGGCTCCTTAATACAGATTAAACAGTAAAAATATGTTAAATTCTTTGACAGTTAATTTAAACAATTTGTGTACCCAAATGTAGCAATTACATTTCTATTTTTCTCAAATAATCATAACATCAATTTTTAGTCCAAAAATGAAGCTTTCATTATCTCATTTTGAAAAAAATACTCGCATAAGATTTGACTAGTTCTTAAATTTACTGGAAGATTGTTTAAATAATTTACAAAAAAATAAAACTGATCAATATGTCTAAAGAAACCAAAACCTCCCAAAAATATATGCATTATTCATATATAATTTTATTCTTAATGTTCATAATCACCTTTCAAGGATTTCCGCAAGTAACAAAGAGTGTAAATCATGCCTTTCACAATACATTTGTTTTTGGATTAGACGGAGGAATTACTCTTCCTCAAACTGATTATGAAAAAAGTAAAATGGGATATTCCGTCAGGCTATCTGGCGAATACTTTTTTAAGACAAACTCTATTCATTTATTTGGTACAAAGCTCAAAATAGGCTCAGAGGAGGTTACAGGTGAAGATTCCAGAACAACAGTCTCTACGCAGGATGGATCGCGTGAAATTCCTCCTATTTTTAAAACGAGCGTTTTTTCTGCCGGGCTTGCTACCACATACAGTATTTCCATTAACGATGTATTTTTTCCATACATATCGGTAGGAGTTACAAATTTCTGGTTCGATCCAAAAGATGGTGATGGCAAACCTGCAGGCGGCAATAGTGCAAATTTGTATAGCAAAACAGCAAATGGATTTAGCTTTGAAGGCGGATTCAAAATACTTGTCAGTGATAAAGTAGGTATCAATGTTTCAGCGAATCCCCACATTATTTCAACTGACTACTTAGATGATATAGCTGCTGCATTTGAAAATGATTCTTATACTTCAATACTAGTCGGAATTTCGTATTCTCCATTTGTTGATTCTGATTCTGATGGCGACGGAGTTTTAGACTCAAAAGATATGTGCCCGGACACACCTTATGGAGTTGAAGTTGATGATTTCGGATGTCCGATTGACTCTGATCAAGATGGTGTGCCGGATTATTTAGATCAATGTCCCGGAACTCCAAAAGGTACAACTGTAG
>DATIJX010000197.1:0-11542 GCA_035478175.1 Ignavibacteriaceae bacterium | reverse complement strand
TTAATTCACCGAGCGATTCTCTTTTCTTTAATAAACCTTTTGCTGCTGTTAAACCAAGGCACAAAATTAATTTTGGTTTTATAAGATCGCATTGCTTTTTGAGATAATGCATACACGTTTCCATTTCATCTGGCAACGGAGTTCTGTTTTCAGGTGGACGGCATTTAACCACATTACCGATATAGACTTCTTCCCTTTCAAACTTTATTGCTTTTAACATATCTGTCAAAAGTTTACCTGCTCTTCCTACAAAAGGTAAACCCTGCTTATCCTCTTCAGCGCCGGGACCTTCTCCAATTACAAGTACATCAGCATTTGGGTTACCTGTCCCGAATACAAATTTATTTCTGCCGCTATGTAATCTGCATTTGGTGCAGTTGCTGATTAGTTTTTCAAGCTCATCAAGTGAAGTGGTTTTTTCCCAATCCTCTTTCTCTGCCGGAAAGAGTTCTTGCTCAGCAAAAGATGCAGAGGGTTCTTTCACAACTTTTATAGTTCTTTTCTTTTTGGAAATAAATAACTCATCTCCAAAAATTTCTTTTTGAAGATTTAATGATTTTATTATTTCGTTTTTGGTTGATTTGCTCATTGTCATTTAAAAACATTTTTAGCTTCAGTCAAAATCTTATTCGCTACCTGGAACTTAGATAGCAGTGGCAGATTAACCGATTTACCATCCTGCTTGATTATAGTTACTTTGTTTGTATCAACTTCAAATCCGCTTTCTTTACCGGGAGAATTAAGCACAATCATATCCAGATTTTTTTCTTTCAGCTTTTTCTTTGCATTACTCAAATCATTTTGTGTCTCAAGTGCAAAACCAATTACTTTGGTTTTCTTTGCCTTAATTGAAGAAAGAATATCAGGATTAAGTTCAAGCTTCAAATCAAACGTTCCCTTTTCTTTTTTTATTTTATTTGAAGCTGCTTTGATGGGGCGAAAATCTGAAACTGCAGCGGACATAATCAGCAAATCATTTTTATCAATCTCTTTTTTAACAGCTTTTTCCATTTCTGAAGCAGATCGAACTTTAATCATTTTAATTTCGGGATATATACTTTGTGACGAAGGACCTGAAATCAAAGTAATATCAGCCCCTCGTAAATACGCTGCTTTAGCAATGGCATAACCCATCTTACCGGAAGAACGGTTCCCTAAAAATCTAACGGGGTCAATATCTTCATAAGTTGGTCCGGCAGATACAAGAATTTTTTTACCAATTAAATCTTTTGAATAACCAGAGAGAATAAGTTCAACTGCATCAATAATTTTATTTGTGTCAGCTAATCTTCCTTCACCAGAAAGCCCGCTTGCGAGCTCACCTGATTCCGGATAAATAATATAATGTCCAAGTTTCTCAAGCTTAGAAAGATTCTCTTGATTAATTTGATTGTTGTACATATCAACATCAGCAGCAGGTGCAATTACAAGAGGAGATCTTAAAGCGGTAACAAGTGTAGTTAAAGCGTTATCTGCAAACCCATAAGAAATTTTTGCAATTGTATTTATAGTTGCAGGAGCGACGAGCATCAGATCAGCCCAAAGCGCATAATCAATATGCCAGGTCGATAAATTTGTGCCATCCTTCTGACTTGGCGGAAATGTATTGACTATAACTTCGTTATGCGAAAGAGTTGCAAGTGTAAGCGGTGTAATGAACTCAGTTGCACAAGGAGTTAGAACTACTTTTACTTCCGAGCCTCTTTTGATGAGTTCTCGTACAATAAAACAGGATTTATATGCAGCTATGCAGCCCGTTACTCCAAGCAGAATTTTTTTTCCAGCTAATTGATCTTTTATCATTGCAGTACTTTTAAATTGTTTAACTGAAATTTAACCCAAAAATTTCATTTGAGAAATCAAACAAGCAAGCATCAGAATTAATGAGATACCCTTTTGCTGTTGTTATCTTAAATTTTTTAATGTTAGTGAAGTTTAGCATTTCCTGTTGAAATTTTAGGGTTTAATGCAAATAATAACAAGATATTTAAAAAAATAAATCCGGCACTTGACCGGATTTAGATGGATAAGAAAAATTTAAAAATGGTTATTTCTTATATTCAAAATCAATTTTACCGTCTAAGAACTCATTCAAAGCCTGAAGATGCGGTTTCTTTTTTTGTTCCATTTCTAAAGCTATCTTTAATTGTGCTGGATTATCAATGTCTTCACTCTCATCATCTGTAGTAGCTTCAGGTATTGTACTTAGCAATGCATTGAACTCAATCTTATTCTCGGCATTAATCTGACGTGCCTTTCTAGATGTAACTATTATACCTTCGTAAACATTACTTGCTCTTTTATCAATCTCTCTTAAATCAATCGGTGTTATTTCCATCTGGTTAATTCTCCTTTAATATTTTTTTTATTAAACTTTTTGCTTCTTTAATTGCTGTATCCAGTTCCTTGTTTTCGATGATGTAATCAAATTGATCTTTTAAGCTAAGTTCCATTTTTGCCCGATCAATTCTTTTGACAAAATCAGACTCACTTTCAGTATTCCTTTGCCTGAGTCTGTTAACAAGTTCTTCGAAACTGGGAGGAGAAATATATACTAAATGAGCGTAAGGGTAAAGTCTTTTTATTGTGAGCGCCCCTTTAACATCAAGTTCAAGCAATACTTGCTTTCCAGCCTCAATATTACCTGCAATGAAGCTTTTAAGGGTGCCATAATAGTAGTCATAAAACTTTTCCCATTCAATAAACTCGTCGTTTTCAATCTTTTTTTTGAACTCTTCTTCTGAAAGGAAATAATATTCAACTCCGTCTGTTTCAATTTCTCTTTTTGGCCTTGTTGTGGCAGAAATTGAAAAAACCAGTTGAGGAAAGCTTTTTAAGATTTCCTTTACAATGGTAGTCTTCCCTGCACCGCTTGCAGCAGAGAATACAATTAGTTTTCCGGTTTCCGTATTCAACAGCTACTCGATGTTTTGTATTTGTTCCCTGATCTTTTCAATTTCTTCTTTCATCAGAACTGATGAATGTATTATTGAAGTTGAAATTGATTTGGATGAGATGGTGTTAGTTTCCCGGTTCATTTCCTGGCATAGAAAGTTTAATTTTTTGCCGGGTTCTTTTTCATTCTTTAGAGTTTCTTTGAAGAATTTAAGATGACTTCTTAATCTCACACATTCTTCGGTGATGTCTGCTCTGTCTGCGATAAGCGCAAGTTCGAGGTTCAACCTGTCCTCATTAATTTCCACGTTGCCAGTTAATTCCTGAATTCGCTGTTTAAGCTTGTTGTGATATTCATTGATACTTTTTCTGAATTCTGTTTCAATGATGGCAACATTACTGAGAATGTTTTCAATTCTTGCTGCAAGGTCCCGTGAAAGTTCAGCACCTTCTTTTTTCTTCATGAGTATCAATTTATCTAGCGCTTTATTCAGTGCTGATTTTACAATATCAAATTCTGCTTTGCTTAATTCTGCATCCTGTGATGTGAATATTTCTTTACTGCTGAGCAGGTGTTCAAGCCTGATATCATCTTTTACGCTTGCAGCTTTTTTTATTTTTTTAATCAGTGCTAAATGATTTGATAATTTATTCTCATCAATTGTGATAAAGCCGTTTTCAACACCATCCTTCTTAAAGTGGATAACAACGCTGACTTTACCTCTCTGCAATTTCGTTTTGATAAATTCTTTTATTTCATAATCGTAAGGGAAAAGAATAGATGGTAGCTTTAGCGAGACTTCAAAGAATCTGCTGTTGACACTTTTTACTTCAACTTCTGCCGAAGTTTTATTTTTTGCAATGCTTCCTTTGCCATAACCTGTCATACTGTAAATCATTTATTTAACCTGTTCGATTTATTTTATAATTTTTATATTCTTTATGAAAGATAATGATAAGCCGCCAAAAGGATTAATCAGAAGGCCTCACCAATACCAAAATGAATAACCATTGTGTCAAAGAATTGTTTATCAAAAATAAATTTCATGTCGTTCGGATCATAAAACTTAAAACCAAAGTCAATCCTGAATGGCGCAATAGGTGAATAATATCTTAAACCGGTTCCAATGGCAACAGCTATCTGGTCAATCCTTATATCACTTATTCTATTCCAGGTATTGCCGTAATCAGTAAAAAAAACAAATCCCATATCTTCTTCAAACTTTCTGCGGTATTCAAAACTTCCCTCTAACAAAATATTACCGCCTCTGATTTTCAATTGTTCATTCAAAGAAGTCGGGAATAAATTTAGCAGCTGGTCTGATGGAATTAGTTCTCGCCCCCTCCATCCTCTGACTGAGTTGCTGCCGCCAGCAAAAAATGTTTGGTTAGGCGATACAAGTGCGGCATCTCCACTTATCATTTGAATGTATCCTGATTTAATCTTTATTCCTACGACTGTCAGGTTATCACGAGATACAGCAAAATAAAATCCAACCATAAGCTGCAGCTTGAAATAAAAACCTAATGAGTCAATTGCTAATGATGATTGTCCTGTTTGAAGATTTTTTACATCCCACTTAACATTTGCTGATGATAATTCTGAAATCAATGAAATTATTCTACCCTCAGTTGGATAAAATAGATCATCTGTATTTGTAGAACCAAGTTCACTACCGAGTGATGAAGTAAAAGTACTCGGGCTAGCTGAAACCGTATCTCCTTCAAACTCAAGCGCTGGGATACTATAACTCAATCTGTCAAATCTGAGATAAGGATTAAAAAGATTTACAAAAGTGTATCTAGGCATATCAAAAGCAGCGGTGAAGTTTGCACCAAAGTTCTCATAATCAACGGAGGATATGCTGTAAGATTTGAGATATCCCTCAAGTCTGCCGGCAACATTTCTACTAAAAAGAAAAGGCTGTTCAAGTATTGCTGAAAGATCAACTTCGGTCTGAAAAGTTTCTTCGAACAAATCAGGATCGAACCTGATATTTGTAATATCATTTACTCTGAAGCGCGCCCTGATTGTAAACTTTCGCGCATCACCTAGAAAATTTTTCCTTGTATAGCTTGCACCAACACCTACGTTGAAAAAACCGAACTCATTATCGGCAAATACTTCCGGCGATAGTTCATTTAAACTTCCGACGGTACCTTTAATTATCAGCCTTGCTTTACTGCTTAAGGAATCGATTTTCTCCGGTGTCAAATTAATTGAACTGAATAATCCTGTACGCGCAAGCCTAACCCTGCTTTTCGAAATGTTTTCCTCACTATACCTATCGCCAATATTAATATTGGTTATATATTTAATAAGATCATAGCTAACCTGTGAGCTTGATTCGCCATCTCTCTCTATCATTATATCGCCATAAGTATACCAGCTCCCGGTATTGAAGTATGTAGCGATATCTGTTTTAGTATTAACGGTATCAATTTTTACAACGGTACTGTCATAACGAGCCAGCATAAAACCATTGTTCTTTAAGTAAGTGATAATTGCATCATTTTTTTTCTGAACATTTTCCTGAACATATCTTTCCCAGCCGGGATATTTAACATAATCTTCTATAGCGTTATTCATTTCTTCACTTAATATTTCAAGACCTATAAACTTAGTAGCTCCGTAAGTATACATTGCATTTTCATTTACAAAGTAAGTCAGCTCAGCATATTTACCAACTGTATCTACAATGAAAGAGTAATTAATCTCGGCCTTAAAGAAACCATTGACAGCATAGAATGATTTGAGGGAAATTATATCAACTGATACTACTGTGGAATCAAAATAAGTTGGAGGCGAGCCAATAAATGAAACGGTGCTGTATAAAAATCGCCAGAACCAAAATGGATTTTCCTGACTTTGAATAACAGCTTTTAATTCCGCATCATCGAAGGTTTCATTTCCTTCAAAACTTATAGAAGATAATTCGTACCTGTCGTCCTCCTGTGCATAATGACTGGAACTAATCAGAAAAGTAACAACGATTATGTATAAGAAAATTTTCATCAGGGGTTGGATTATTTTCTTATTTGAAGAATTAAAATCTTATCAGGTAACACATCTTTATGATAATTTTGAATTATAGTGCTCTCTCAACTAATCTAAGGTTTGGATAATCTCTTCTAAAATAACTTGTAAAGAAATTTTTAATCATCGGACTATCAATATTTTGTGAAAGATCAAGGGAAACCAGCCCTTCCGAGATTACTGAAAGGTGTGCACTGTATACTCTAAGCTTTTTCAAATCGATAACATGCGAGTACACATCTCCGCCAGCGTTTCCTAAAAAGTAACTTTTTGAATTATAATAAATCAGTTCATTAGCAAAGTCAGAGAACTTTATTTTATTAACCAGACATTGTACAAAAGAACCATTAAGTAATCCTGTCTGATACTTAATTTTAAATTCTCCTTCTACCCAGCTTATCAGGTAAAATTTAATTCCCCACTCATTTTTTTCGGATACTTCCAGGCCTGCAATGATTGATTTTACTGTATCGGTTTCAAAGTAACCTGCGCTTGTAAATGAAATGTTTTCACCCACAACTTCTTTTGCCGTTTTTAAAACCAGCTGTTCATTCTCAAAAAGATTGTGAGGCGGCGGCTCATATGATTTTTTACAACCGGCGATCACAAATAATAAAGCAGCTAAAAGCAAACTGATAAAAATTTTATTTGATAACAACTTCAGTTCCCTCTCTTATTACTGAATAAATTTCATCTATGTTTTCGTTACTCATTGCAATAGATCCGTTCGTCCAGTTATAAACAAATGGAAGATTCTTAAAAATATAGTTCAATTCTCCGATGCCATGAATTCCAATATCACCACCAAGAACATTGTGAAACTTTGTGCATCCTTCATAATAATATTGAAATTTAATGTCATTGAATTCCTTTTGAGAAATCAATCCTTTTCGGAGCGCGCTGGCACCATCTTCAAGGTTAGGATAATTTATCTGAAAATATTTATAGTATTTATGTGTTTTATAAATCTTACAGATTCTATAAATACCGACCGGTGTAGCTTTATCACCAGCTCTGCTTTTAGCTATTTGAACCGACTTTCCAAAACTGACTCTGTAATTTTTAATCAAAACACTATCTTCATAAATACCTAATGTATAGTTATGTCTATCGATGACAATTTTGGGGTTTGTAATTTCCGTATATCCTGTTTTAATTATCGCTTCAGAAAGAGTGATATCGCGAAGATTAAGAACAACTCCATAAACCAACACACCAAAAAAGAAAACCATTATGGCGAATGTTAAATAAACGACATTCCTCAGAACATCCTTATTTATATAGTCTGAGACCTTAAAAGGACCAATTTGAATATTTTTTAGTTTTTCAAAAAACTTCAAGCTTAATTAAAATCTGATATGAAACATTTAATTCTTATTTACCTGAATCAAAATTTACTTAAAAATCAACTAATTAATAATTGATACTGAGAATTGAATGTGCAAATTCTTATGATGAAAGGCACCCACTTTACAAAATAAAAAACCCGGTCTAAATTGGCCGGGTTAAATAGTAAACTCACTTTTGCGGAATTAAACTTCCATTATTTCTTTCTCTTTATGCTTCAATGTATTGTAAACTATTTTAATAGCATCATTTTTTTTGTTGAGATATAATCTCCGGCTTGAAGTCTGTAAACATACATTCCGCTTGCAATGTTGCTTCCATTAAATTGCACTTCTTTGTAGCCAGCTTCCTGTTCTTCGTTTACAAGAGTGGCTACTTCGCTGCCAAGTATGTCGTAAATTTTCAAAGTTACTCTCGCATCCTGTGGAAGCTGGTACTGAATTGTTGTTGTGGGATTAAATGGGTTGGGATAGTTCTGTTCAAGCTTAAATTCTTTTGGACCTGTATAGCTGAAGATGAATTGTTTCGTCATCATTATTCCACTACCGTCGCTTATCATAAAATCAATTGTGTCTTTTTTATTTACCGTTGCATTTCTGTTTATGTCAAATGTGAACAATGCCTCTGCCTCAGACTTTGCCTCTATCATCTCAATTGTCTCTGTTTCTTTGTTGAAGCTTAGCGCTGAAGATTTCCTGGTGAGAACGATGTTTACATTCGTTGCAGGATTTTCTTCCGATACATTCGCTACCATCAGCTTTATCTCGTTTCCCTTTGTGCCTGGCTGGATTTCGTAGATGTTTTGTGCGATAATGCTACCGCTGAGTAAGAGTAAGATTACGAGTAAGAGTAAGACTTTTGTTGTTTTCATTTTTAATCTCTTCTATTGTTTCATTGCTATATTGTTTATTTGCCTATTGTTGACTGCCTACTTGTTTTTCATCTTCTCCGCAAATGCAGGATTTTGCCCTGCCTACCGGACAGGCAGGTTCGTTCAACATCAACCATCTTCTCCGCCAAAGGCGGATTTCGCTTTGCTCAACATCATACATCTTCCATCTTCCATCTTCCATCTTAATTGCCTACTGCCTACTTTATGCTAAATTCTAAATACTCATTACTCAATACTAACTACTACTTACTGACACGGCGCTGAATTTGCTGATGCCGTCGATGTCCGCCCGTTTAATGTCCAGACAAGGTTACTGCCGTTAAAGTTTACTGTGTATACTTTTATCTGTCTGCCCGGTTTGAACACTCTCGTTTGTCCTCTATCCTGTGGATTTGGAGTGAACTTGTTCCTGTTGCCTATCGGGATATATACGCTTACATCATTGTCATTCTTATATCCGAAGTGTGCTGTGTAAGTTCCGTCACCGTTGTTCTTTACGCACTCAAGCACAGGACGAACCGGCTTGGGAAGACTGCTTACTACTTTATAAATAAGTGTATCGCTGTTTATTGTTAGATTGCTTACCCATACAGGAAAATTCCCTGCTACACTTACATCGGTTGAAAGTATCTGTGCATAAAGCAAGGTATCTGCAAAAAATGTTGTAGTTCTTGCATTGCCATTAAAGTAAACAATTGAGTTTGAAGCAAACCCACTTCCCTTTATCTCCATTGTAAATGCACCGGGATTAACCAAACTCATTGCGGGGTTTATAACATCTATGTCTGCAGCAACAACAATTGGTATTGCAGGAAGCCTGTCTAAAATATACTGTGCATTCCAGTAAAGAATATTCCAGCCTTCTCTTAAGACAAATTCAGGATTTAAATTCAAAGAGTCCTTGAACACATTATCAATATTTTGCTGATAAAGTAAAACCTTCTCTCTACACAGAAGTGAGTCTGAATTTAATATGTAATTTTTAGCTTCACCTAATACTGTAGTTAAATTGTTCATAAAACCCTCATTCCCAATCCATTCAAACACATATAATTGATTGGTGTAAGATATTAAAGAGTCTAAGTTATCAACAATTTCCGGACTCAATGCTATCTTTGGCGGCTTATGATATTTAGAATATAAACCGATCATTTCTTTTGCAGAAGGATGGTTTTCTGAAGGGAGATAGTTTTTTAGGAAGTAGTAATCTGAAGGCTGTCCGTATCTCTTCAAAAGAGTGTCAGCATAAAATACTCTATAAATATATTCTGACTCTAATGGTAATCTCTCTATAATTAAACTATGTAATTCATAGTAGTCTAGCTTTCTTAGATTGATAAATGCATTCCAACGGACGTAGCTGGTTGTATCCTCTCTGACCCGCTCAAGAAGAAATGGTATAAATTCATCACCATATTTTTTTGTTAGTCCGTCAATAGCGAGACTACGATAATCCGCAAATCCTTCGTTTCTCGCCACGTAAATCAGCTCTTCTTTTACTTGTTCTTCATATTCCGGAAAATCTAATAATTTTGGCAGCATTCTTATTGCAAAACTTCCTTGAAGTCTTGACTTTCCTTGATGATATTCCTCCAACCATTCAAAAATATAGTCTGCAGTAGAATAGTCATTTACTTTAAATAAACTATAAGTAGCGTTCAACTTAATTTCAATAGGTAAGTGCATAACTGAAGTTTCTGCTGAATCTATTAATGCATATGCAAAAAAAGCTGTACTGGATGAATTAAGCTCAGCCATAACATCTAAGTATGCTAATCTCATTGTCATTGACTTACCCCAAAATTTTGATTCCAGAATCGGAATTGCTTCGGTGATTTTATAGAAGACTATTTGTTTAAGAGTTAGGAATTCATAGCCAGTTGAATCCAAGTCTGCTAATATTTTTTGTTTATCTTCCTCACCAAATAGTTGAGTGTATGCTTGTCTTACACCAATAAATGATAAAAATATAATTAAATATATAATTCTATTTTTCATATTAGGTTCCCTTCAGAATATGATTCGATTTTCATAATTGTATAACAAAATATAATAATCTGCTAAAGAGGCTTGAACACTTGGACGTTGGTGCAGTTTTAGTTCGTCGATTTCAATTCCTGCTATACGATTAGATTCCTTTATATATTCTTTAACAATTCTCAGGTATTCTATTTTAGCATAATCAGTTGCATATGGATCCAAATTAAACTGTTCACAGGTAAGAGAATAATCCATAACCTTTCCATCTAACAAGTCTGTTTTCAATGAAGCTAAATAGGATTCATAATCCTTTTTATGCTCTGACTCGTGGACTAATATTTCTTGTCTGAATTTATATTTTATAATACCTGCGTTATACCTGGAAAGAACGCTATCCATATCGGCCTTTATTATTGGAATTTGTTCCGGGAACAGTCTTATTATATTCAATAGCTGCTCTGTGCTGTTAATTAAAATTACTCCAGCACTAGTAATATTGTCTTCACAAACCTCCAATATTGCTTCAGGTTTTAGTATAGGTGAATTTTGGTTTGTCTCTGCATCAGTTAGAACCATTTTAAATTGAACATTATTATTCTCATTATCAAAGCAAGGTTCTGCACTGATTCTTTGTGAGTTATCAGGCCTCCAGTCCAAAGCAGTGAATCCACCTGATTGAAATTGAATATTACCTGTTATAGGATCAATTGTATTGGGAGTGCAAACATCAGGATTATTACCACCACTTGTTATCATTTTATATTGTACAAATTCGGGATAAGGAACACCAACACATAAATTAAGATCATCACATTCATCCCCCACATTAAACTCAAAATTGGAAGGTACTGGTGCAATAAAATCTAATAAAGGACAATTACTATTCTCAGGTTTATTTGGGGGATTATTTTCATAGATCTTTTTATTTTCCTCAACAGGTTTTGTTCTGATCTCTCTTCTCGTACTAGTTATTTCCTTTAGGTCTAGTTTCTGTTTTGGATTTTCAGTATTAATTTGTTTGTCAGTGTCATTTGTTAAATTATTTTTTATTGGTCTTGTGCCTATTCCTACCAATCCTACCTGCAACTTAACTGTTCCTGTATTTGCAGATGGATCAACCACAAAATATACCGGCTGTGCAACATCATAAAAGTATTGACCAAGCGTTCCATCAACTAAAAGGTTGCCCAGCGTGCAGCCATCGAGCATACCTATTTCAAATGTACGCCATTCACGAAAATCTTCAAGTGTGCCGTTCAGGTATCTTCTCTTAAATGTTATACTTGCTGTATCTCCCGGTGCTAACTCCTCAGGTTCTACAATTGCAGCAATGTTACCGGGGTACTCTCCTTCCGGTCTTATATAAATTTCTACTACAACATCATCAAACA
>DATIJX010000196.1:0-3981 GCA_035478175.1 Ignavibacteriaceae bacterium | reverse complement strand
CTGCGCCGTTAATCAGCGGGAAAATCATTAACTAATTCAGATTACTCAAAAATAATTCCGCTTATCACTAATTTCTTCAACTATTTCGTATTTTTCCATAAGTTGATTTAATAGTAACAAATTAATTCGCTAAAATTTTCTATAACCTGCTTTTTTATTATAAATGTTCGTAACCAGGATTTATAAATTAAAAAACGTTTCATATTATGTTATAATAGGAATTGTTGCCGGTGCTGGAATCGGATTGGCATTACAATACACAGACAGAATAGATAATTATCTTCCAACAATCCGGGGATTAATAATTGGTTTTTTAGTGGGCATGTCTGTCGGACTATGTGAGGAATTCCTATTTCTAGAAAAATTCAGAAACAAGAGCTATTTGTTTCTCTTATTATTCCGTGCGATGGTGTATTCCAGCATGTTCGCATTTTATGAATTAACAATTAATTCTCTTACTAAATATTTTGCATCCGATTTGTCACTTTATGGTTCAATACATTTTGCTCTTTACGAGGAATATTATGTAAGAGATCTCGGAATTATTGTTGCAATGTCTATTGCTACAATTTCACTACTTCAGATAAGAAGATTACATCGCCCCGGTGATTTAATTAAATATGTTATTGGCAAATATCATATTCCCGAAGAAGTAAATAAAATTTTTCTTTTTATTGATCTGAAATCTTCAACTGCTACTGCCGAAAAGCTTGGCAATACAAAGTACAGCTCATTCCTTATCGATTACTTCCACGATATGACCGGCGCAATATTGATGTCAAAAGCAGAAATCTATCAATACATCGGTGACGAAATAATTCTAACCTGGTCATTTAATGGCGGAGTTAAACACGCACGCTGCATAAACTGTTTTTTTGATATAATGAATTCGATTGAAATGCAAAGGGAAAAGTATCTGAAAAAATATGATGTTCACCCGGAGTTTAAAGCTGCACTGCATGGAGGAAATGTTTCGGTTACCTGGATAGGAACCATTAAAAAAGAAATTGTTTACCATGGTGATGTTCTTAACACAACTGCAAGAATACAGGATGAATGCAACAAGTACGGACAGAAATTTTTATTAAGCGAGTATATGCTGCAAAACGTTGAACTGCCCGAATACCTGCGTTCTGAATTTGTTGGTGAACTTCAATTGAAGGGTAAAGAAAAGAAAGTAAAAATATTCGGGCTTAAGAGTATTGCTGAGGTTTAACACTGCTCAAAAAGTTTTCAGACATTGTTGATGAGCTTTCAGCTCTTGGCAGTTATGATTCTTTCGGGAAGAATACTTTTTCTCTTAATGATGTTCAGAAGTTTTTGAAAGAGGATTTCGAATAAAAATATTATGAATAACAAAACTTTTCAGAAGATAAACACTTTACTGTTCGATCTGGATGGAACTCTGCTTGATTCTTTCCCGGTTCACTTAGAAATATTTAAAACGACCTTCGCACAGTTTGGTATTCATTTATCAGAAGAAGAATTCCTAAAAACTTACTCGCCAAACTGGTATGAGACTTACAAAGCGTTTGGACTAAGGAAAGAGGATTGGGAAACAGCAGACTCTTTCTGGCTAAAGGAAGCCGAGAAAATAACTGCCCGACTTTTTCCCGGAGTTAAAGAAATACTTTTAAAGCTTGACAAATATTTTACACTCGGTCTTGTTACGTCGGGTTCAAAATCCAGGGTTGAAAGAGATATGAAAGCAACCAGCATTAATATATTTTTTAAAACGATCGTAACCGGGGATGACATTCAAACACCAAAACCCTCACCCGAAGGTTTGGAAATAGCTTTGCGAAACCTGGACAAGCAACCAGATGAAGCAATTTACATTGGTGATTCTTCCGCCGATTACGAAATGGCAAAAGCTGCAGGTGTTTATTTTATCGGTGTAACCAGTGAGTTTAACAGCCTTAGCTCTAATCATCCGGATTACAATATTCATTCGTTAAATGATTTACCGAAGCTGATGGGTGTGAAGTAATCGTCGCTTCGTTTGAGGATGTTTAATGGTTTTTTGTCTTTGAAATTGATTTAAATAAAGAACAATAACTTTAATAAACTTTTTACAAAATGATTATAGAAATAGATAAAAGTATTTTTAATTCATTCCCTGAATTTGAGAGCGAAAGACTTCTCTTCCGTAAATTTTTATTGAGTGATGCAAAGGATTTACTTCTCATCCGGTCTAATGATGATGTTATGAGATTTATGGATGTCCCCCGACATAATTCCATTAGTGATTCAGAAAAGCTGATTCAATTAATCGATGAATCTTATAAAAAAGAATCCGGCATAGATTGGAGCATTATTGAAAAACATTCGAACAGTTTCATTGGTTACATCGGATTCATTAGAATATTTCCCGAACATTGCCGGGCTGAAATTGGATACGCGCTTAAACGCGAGTACTGGGGGAAAGGGTATATGTATGAAACTATAAACAGAATTGTAAGGTTTGGTTTTGAGAATATGAAACTCCACAGCATCGAAGCAAACGTAAATCCCGATAACGAAAGATCTAAAAAAGTATTGGAAAGGATTGGCTTTAAAAAGGAAGCATATTTCAGAGAAAATTATTTATTCGACAACAGGTTTCTTGACAGCATAATTTACTCTTTGCTTGAAAAAGATTTAACTGAAACAAAAGGATCTCCGGAGATGATAGATTATAAAAATCATTGGGATAATGTTTATGCTAAAAGCGAATTAAGCAAACTCGGGTGGTATGAGGAAACTCCTCAACCATCATTAGAATTAATAAAAAGTTGTAACCTTAAAAAGAATGCTGCAATCCTGGATGTCGGTTCCGGCGCCACAACATTAATTAAGAATTTGATCCAAGATTCTTACACCAACATCATTGCTACTGATATTAGCAAAGTGGCGCTGGACAGAGCAAAAAAGCTGCTAGACACTAAAGAAGTAAAAAAAATAAGATGGATTGCAGATGATATTACAAATCCAAAAAATATTCTTCAACTAAAGAGTGTTGATCTCTGGCACGATAGAACTGTCTTACATTTTTTAATCGAAGAAAATCAGAGGAAGGGATATCTGGAAACATTAAAAAAGCTGGTTGGAAAAGAAGGCTTTGTAATTATTGCGGTATTTTCGCTTGAGGGCGCAAAGAAGTGCAGCGGTCTTGATGTGAAGAATTATGATCACAAAATGATTGAAGAATACCTTGGCAAAGATTTTAAGCTGCTGAAATATTTTCCTTATCAATATCAAATGCCATCAGGTGATACACGACCGTATATATACACACTTTTTCAACGAGCAAATATATCATGATGCAGCTAAAGCTGGAACAACCGAAGGATACAGAAATGAACTGCTTGGAATAAAAGCGAAATCTTACTCTTCACTATTTACGCAGGAAGAAATTGTCACCTACTTTAGTCAAGCAGGATTTCTACTCGAATTCTTTGACAAACGAAATCCCTATGATTTTGAAATAAGCAACGAAAGAATTTTTGCAATTGGAAAAAAAGTGTGAAAGTAATTGTGGAAATGTTCGATGCTTTTTTGGTTTTACTTTAAGTTGCATTCGAACTTTAGACATCTATTAAGGCTTACTGCTTTCATTTGCCGATTGCCAAACTAATACTTAGTTTTGAGCACTCTCCCATAGCCCGGGTGCATTAATAATTTTTATTCTATTTAATTTTTAAGGAGGAAAATTATATGAACCCGGCAACATTCAAACGAATAGCAGGGGAATACTTCAGAACACCATTGGTTGTTTTGATATTCATTTCATTTTTATTCTCTCTATCCTGTTCAGACCAAAAAGTTTCAGAGACACAAAAAACATATTTAACTCCGGATATAATGTGCGGTACAGTTCAGTTTTCCGATGGCTGCAGTCCGAAGCTGGATACATTGATAGCTTTTGGAATTGCACTCATTCATCATATGACGTATGAAGATGCAGAATATACTTTTGACCAGGTTATTGAACTGGATAGA
>DATIJX010000195.1:0-26577 GCA_035478175.1 Ignavibacteriaceae bacterium | reverse complement strand
AACAGGTACACCGTAAGCAGCCACTCTTTCTGCATCAAGACTTGTCTGCACATCACCTTCAATCACAGCAACATTAAATTTATTTTTAGTATGATGAATTGTTTTTTCAATAAGGCTGGTTTTTCCAGAACCCGGTGAGCTGACAAGGTTCATTGTAAAAAGATTTTTTTTCTTGAACGAATCTCTGTTCTGCTGAGCAATAGCATCGTTCTTTTCTAATACTTTTCGTTCAACTGTAATTACACTCATTGTTCCTCCCTGCCTGCACTATCGTTTCGGTAGGCAGGCTTGTCCCGACTCTGCAAAGCAGAGACGGACTGGTTTTCGTCGAAGAGTTCAATCTCATCAACTTTTAGTTCAGTCCCTGAAATTACTTTTATTTGATTGTCGCCGCAATTTGGACAAGCAAAAACCGGCTCGTCTATTTCCGAAACTTCATTGCAAGATGAACATTGAATTTTAACAGGCAATTCAATTATTACAAGCATTGTCCCTTTAAGCGGCGTATCGCTGGTTATTGCTTCGAAACAAAAAGTGAGGGAATCCTTTAATACATTGCTTAATCTACCAACGCTCACTTTAACTGATTTTACAGTATCCGGTTTGGGATCGGGAACGTATTGATGTACAATCCCTAAAATTTCCTGTGCGACAGATAATTCGTGCATATAACGTGAATTTATTATTAAAAAATCTTGCCAATCACAAAATAATATACGAATTTTGAATGAAGAAAAGCTATTAAATAATGAGCCGCCTGGCTCCCAAAATAATATTTTTATTCCCGGGAGTTTTGCTATGCCTCAGGAAATTACTCTCTTAACAATAACTGCTGCAACGCTCGGATTCGTTCACACTATCCTTGGCCCTGATCACTATATTCCTTTTATTGCAATGGCAAAAGCCAAAGATTGGTCAGTTCACAAAACTGCACTTATTACATCCGCCTGCGGTGTGGGACACGTATTGAGTTCCGTAATTATTGGTTTAATCGGAATTGGTTTCGGAGTTGCAGTTAGTGAACTTGAGTTAATTGAATCAACCCGTGGAGAAATCGCAGGCTGGCTGCTGATTGGTTTTGGTCTGGCTTACTTAATCTGGGGAATAAAGCGAGCTATTAAACACAAACCACACTCTCATATTCACATGCACGAAAACGGAACAATGCACTCGCATGAGCATGCTCATCAGAAAGAACATGTTCATCCACACGAGAAAGAAAAGAAAAGTATAACTCCCTGGGTGCTCTTTACAATTTTCATTTTTGGTCCTTGTGAAGCTCTGATACCTATTTTAATGTATCCGGCAGCAACAAAAAGTGTCTCAGGCTTAATTTTAGTCACATCGGTATTTGGAATTACAACTATTCTAACAATGCTTTCAATAGTTATAATTTCTCTTCGGGGAATAAATCTTTTTAATGTTGGCAGACTAGAAAGGTATACTCACGCTCTTGCAGGAGGAGTAATTTTGATTTGCGGGATTGCAATTAATTTTTTG
This sequence comes from Ignavibacteriaceae bacterium, assembly GCA_035478175.1. Lineage (GTDB taxonomy): Bacteria > Bacteroidota > Ignavibacteria > Ignavibacteriales > Ignavibacteriaceae > IGN2. The sequence continues at coordinate 25,077 of DATIJX010000195.1, read as the reverse complement.
GGATTATAGAAAAACCGATTTTTTTAATTCTTCTGATTGTTCAAAACTGTTTTGGTTTTCTTCCAGCAGAAACTCAACTTTAAACTCGCTGCCTATGCCAATTTCACTTTTTACCGATATCTCGCCTTTATAATGATGAACTATTTCTTTCACCAGGTTTAATCCCAGCCCTGTTCCTATTTGCTCTGCCTCGCGGGCATTTTTACTACGGTAAAATTCTTCAAATATTTTTTCGATATCCTCTTTCGGGATTCCGATTCCGCTGTCTTTCACAATCAAACCATATGAATGATCAGACACAAAGGGTTCAACAATTACTTTCCCTCCGGATGGAGTGTATCTTAATGCATTACTGACAAGATTGCTGACAACCTTCTCAAATCCATTGGTATCAACTGTAACATTCAAAGTGAGTGATAAGTGATTATAAATTAATTCCAGGTTTTTGTTGTTTGCATATGCTTTGTGATGACTAACAATGCTGAATAACCACTCATCGAAATCTATATTTTCAAAAACAGGTTTTTCCATTCCAAGATTATACTGAGTTACTGTAATCATCTCTTTAACCATATCAATTACCTGGGATGACCGCCTTTCTGCTTTTAACACCATATCTTTAACTTCGGGACGAAGGTCACTTGAAAATAAACTTTTTACTACATCAAGTGTGCTTTGTATTGCAATCAATGGTGATTTCAGTTCATGTGCCGCAAAGCGAAAAGTTCTGCTTCTATCTTTAATTGCCTGCTCAAGCTGAACATTTTTCTGATCAATTATTTTTTTGAGCGACCGATAGCCAATCATAAAATTGTTTATAATGTAAATACCGGCAAAATTGATTATATAGAAAGCTAAAAGTGACGTTATAATTAATGCTAATGTAGCAGGTTCATCGCGGAGCAGATATCTATCTACCATAATCAGGTGTTCAAGCATAGTCCAGATTGTTAGCAGAAGTGCCGCAGCAATCGCATTAAAGTATGGAAGGGCTTTTCCGGGAAATATTATTCCCGAAAGAATAACCTGAACCATATAAAGAAAGTAGAATGGATTTCCAATTCCACCGGAGTAATGAATTACAAATGATATTATTAAAAGATCAGTTAGTATCTGCAATTCAAGAAATGCAAGCTCCTGGTATTCATTTTTGAAGGAGAAATGTCTGGCTATAAAAAAATAAAGAATATTTATAGCGAGAAGAATAACTGCGATGTTTGTGATTTCATCAAAACCAATTTTAAATCCAAACATTTTATCAGCAACCGGAACACAAAATAGTAGCGCCATGATAGATAGCCATCTCAGATTAGTTAGCCAGGCTAATCTTTCTTTAAGTGATGCTACCGTGTGAAACGGCAGTTTTGCACTTTCGGATGTTCTGAGATCAAACTTCATTATTAAAAAACTCTTCTATTTTATTTTTAATGATGTCCGAAAGACCTTGCCTGAAGCTTGTTGAAAGAGGTTGAATACCTAAAAACATAAAATCCATTTGCCGTTGGTTTAATAGAAATTCTTGAATCATTTTTATTGAAAAGGTATGTGTACTGAAATCAGTGTGGCTGATTTCATCTTCGTTGAACTTTTTTATTTCCCCCGGATTTCCATTCCACTCCGCAGCATCAATAAAAATCACTATCAACGGATTATAATTCAGAATTGCTTGCAGATGGTTTTCGGGATTTTTTTCGGCTATTATAAAATGAGACTTATGTAATTCTTTTTTTAGTCTGAGTCTTTCAACTAATTCTAAACCGGCACCATCATCCTCTCTCAGCTCATTACCTAATCCAACAAAAACAATTCTATCCTTATCGTACTTCGAAAGCTCATCTGTTAATTGCGTAAAATTCATCTTCAACCACAATTTTATTACGGCATTTAGGACAAACTTCTTTTATCTGGTCTTCTCTTCTTATTCTTGATTTTGCTTCCGATGGTTCTAATTCAAAAAAGTCTCTTTGTATATTCAATAAAAAGTTCGGATGCGCATAAGCTTTTGCACCAAGGCGTTCTCTAATCCATCTTAATTGATCTGAGGGTGCAATCAATGCACCGCATACTTCACAAAGTAAAACATCTTTCTTAACACTCTCAAAAACTGACGGATCCTTTTTATCCATTACCGAGAAAGAATATTCGATGCTTAATAAAACTCCTTTCTCTGTAATGCAATGCTCTTCGCACTGCCCGCAATGAATGCAGGAGTTATAATCGATTGTTAATGTTCTTTTTTTTAGAGCTAAATCATCCGTAACAGTAATTGCACCGGGAGGACAAACCTGTGCACAGGTTCCGCACCCAACACAATCTTCGTTATGATACCGCGGGAAACCTCTGAATTCTTCTTCTGGCTTAAATCCTCCGGCCGGAAATTTGGTTGTATAAGGTTTTGAGAAAAAAGATGTTAAAGCTTCTTTAATTTCTCTTATTTTGGGAAGATACATAGTATTGCTCCAAACTTTTTATTTCAGACTTCGACTTCTTCTTTTAGAGTTTCGTCTTTTAGTTCTTTATCTTCTGCATATTTATCCACGACGGATATTTTTGCTAATGGTATCTTACTTCGATGAGCTGCTCTTGATATAGCATGTGCTGCTGTAGGTGCAGCAAGAATAATAAACACAATTCCTATTAATGCTTTAAATCCAAAGCTTGTAAAGCCCTGCATTACAATTACGCCAAGTAAAATTCCCATCGAGCCAAAAGTAACACACTTAGTTGCTGCCTGAAGCCTGTTGTAAACATCCGGAAGACGAACAAGCCCAAGAACTCCAAGAAAATCAAATGCAATTCCGATGCAGATTAAAATAATTCCAATTGTATCAGTCATCTAACTGCCTCCCTTCCAGGATTTTTGAAAAGGCAAGTGTCGCAATAAGACTAAGCAATGCCCAGATAAGTCCCACATCAAGAAAAAAAGATTCATCATAATAAAGACTTAATAATGCTGTTAATCCTATTATCAGAATACCAAGAATATCGACAGAAACTATTCTGTCTGCTGCAGTTGGTCCGATAATTACTCTGATCAGTACAAGAAGTGAGCTGAAAAGAATCACATTTATCAACTGAAGCATCAATTCGCCTTCGTAAATAAAGAAGTTAAAATAGAAAAAGGCTGCAAAGATGATCAATCCGATTGTCCATTTCAGAATTTTCATTCAAACACCTCCGTAAGGGTTTTCTCGAATTTTTCCCCTATCTCCTTAGTTGCTTCGTTTATATCTGTTGATTTCACTTTTATCCAGTGAATATATAATTCTTTTTTATCCTCATTAATATCAACTGTTAATGTGCCGGGAGTAAGTGTTATTGAGTTAGCCAGCACAGTGATTGCAGAATCTTTTGTAAGCTTTGTTTTGATTTTTACTATCCCTGGTTTTATCGGAAGCATAGGATGAATAACAAGGTACGCAACTTCGAAATTAGCTTTGATCATTTCCCAGAAAAACCTGAAAATGTAAATAATGAAGTGCAAAAATCTTTTTGCCGGATGCTGACTTTTTTCTGTTGTAATTAAAAAGTGTCCTGCTAAAAATGTTATCAGCAATGAAATTGCAATACCTATCAAAACTTCCTGATAGTTCTTAATGTCAGTCAGTGCAAACCAGACAATAAGTGCGAAAACAAAAACGAGTATTCTGCTTTTAGTTTTAGTTTCCATTCTTACCTCCAAGAACAAGCTGAATGTATTCGGTTTTATCTACTATCACTTTTACAACAGGATCGAGAGTTACTTCCTGAATTCCCGGCACAACCATCAGGCTTGTTAAGATGCATAATACAGCAAGTGTTATCATTGCTGAGTTCATTCGCCAGCCGATTTTATTTTCAGATAAGTCTATTACTGTTTCTCCTTTAAAGCCGTATCGCTGAACTTTCATAAAAGAAGCAAGTGTTAACAAGCTGCCGATTATTGCAAAGACTGCATACCACGGTAATCCAGCCTGCAGAGCAGCAATTATGATTATTAATTTGCTGAAGAATCCATTGAAAGGCGGAATGCCTGATATTGAAAGTGAAGCGATCAGAGAAGTTTGTGATGTTGTAGGAAGCAGCTTCATCAGATTTCCCATCTTTCTTAAATCGCGAGTGCCAAGCGCCATCTCAACAGAACCAGCGTTGTAGAATAACAGTGATTTAAATATCGCATGGTTGAATAAATGAAATACTGCGCCGAGTATTCCAAGTGGAGTTGCAATACCCATTCCAAGTAAAATGTATCCAATCTGACTGATGCTGTGATAAGCCAAAAGCCTCTTCATATCCCATTGACCAATTGCAAGAAATACTCCGACGATGATTGAAATTGTTCCGAGCACTAAAAATATCTTCATAAAAATTTCAGGTGCGTTGAACACGTTATAGAAAATTCTCAGCATAACATAAATTCCAAGTGCCTTAATCAGCACGCCCGAAAGCATTGAAGAAATTGGTGCTGGAGCAGATGAGTGAGCATCAGGAAGCCATGCGTGAAAAGGCATTGCGGCAGCTTTCAATCCGAAACCAGCAATAAACAAAGCGCCAATCCAGAATATGACTTTCTGATCAACAGCCGGCAGCACTTCTGCAACCTTGGCCATTGTTAATGTTGATGTTGCACTGTAGGTTACCGCAATTCCGGCGAGTATAAGAAATGAAGAAACCGAACCCATAACAGCATACTTAAATGCAGCTTCAAACTCTTCAGCTTTACTGCCGTAGGCAACAAGTGCAAATGCCGAGAAAAGTGCAATTTCCATAAACACATATAAGTTGAATAAATCACCGGTGATAATCACTCCGTTCATTCCCGTAACAAGAAGCATGAACAGAGCATAATATTTCCAATCCATTGAGAGATGCCGGATATACTGTATGGAGAATATCAAAGATGTGAATGAAATGATACTAACCATAACCAGTATGAATGAAGTAAGTGCATCCTGAACGAGAACTATTCCATAAGGTATTGACCACGCACTCATTTCATAAGTAACAGTCTGATCCTTCATTGTAATGAAAGAATATAGTGAAAGAACAAGTAAAGCGCTTACCGAGATCACACTTAGAATAACCGCCCAGTTATCTTTCTTGCCCGCAATAAGAGAAATTAAAAATGCTGCAAGCAGCGGAATAATTATGTAATAAGGAAGTATCATCCTTTTAACCTCCTTATCTGAGTTATATCGAATGTTTGATATTTTTCGAATAGTTTTATTGCAAGTGCAACAAGCATTGCGGTAGTTCCAAGTTCAATTACAATTGAAGTAAGCACCAATGCCTGAGGAAGTGGATCAACCATTTGTTCAACTGCTTTTCCTTTGGAGAGTATCGGATAAATAGAATCATTACGATATGCAAATAGAATAAGGAGAAGATTTACAGCATAGCCAAGTATTCCGATTGAGAGAATAATTTTTATTAAATCTCTTTTGGTCAAAACGCCATAAAGACCGACTAACAGTAACACAAAGCAAAGAAGGTATACAATCATATTTTATTCTCCTTTCACAGTTTTAGATCCGGCTAATACCCAGGCTACTAAAAAGAGCGACATCCCAACCTTAATACCAATAATAATGTTAAGCGGAAGTATTGTGCCGGCGCTTAGCAATGCAAACAATTCACCTTTAGTAATGAAGTTTGCGAGGAACGCTCCGCCAATAGATATACCAAGAATGCCAATTACTAAAAACAACGTAGCACTTGCTGATTCCAGGTCATGAAGAAAACCAATGTTTAACCAATCAAATGTAAACTTTCTTCCGTAGGCAAGCATAACATTCAAAAATGCAAGAGCTACTATTACGCCGCCGGCAAATCCACCACCGGGTGAAAGATGTCCATGAAATATTATATAAATCCCATATAGTAATATCATCCACACACTGATTCGTGTTACGGTTTTCACAATTAATGTCATACCATCATTTTGCCGCATGACCTAACTCCGTTTTATCTTTTTTTGATTTGGACTTTATTCTGAGAATTGTGAATGTACCGAGTATTGCAGCAAACAGTACCGTAACTTCTCCAAGCGTATCATATGCCCTATAGTCAAGAATGATTGAGCTTACGAGATTTGCCGCACCGGTATCTTTCGCGCCGTTATCAAGATAATATTGTGCAGTCGTCATCAGCGGCTCGCCAAACGGAGGAAGAAGTTCAAATACAGAAATGCTGAAAATGAAAATTGCAGCTAGAGTGATTACTGTTACTCCGGCAAGAATTTTATTTATTGTTGAAGGTTTTTCTTTGTGATAATCTTTCTTTAAAAATGCTCTGACAAGAATTATCACGGCAAAAATTTCAAAAAGGAATTGAACAATTGCGAGATCGGGTGCCTGAAGGAAAAGGAATGATAGTGACACTCCTAAACCAACAACACCTATTGCAACGATTGAGGAAAGAATATCCTCCATCTCCAATGCTGCAATTGAAGCGATTATCATAACGCTCAGTATAAAAATTAACCACGGTTCTACAGGCATTTAATCCTCCGGGAAAAAACTTATTTTAGATCATCCTGAGTTTATCTCAGGATCTTTTTCCGAATTCATTAATTGAGCTAAAGCCCTTCTACTCTTTTTCTTTTTTTCCCCAAGATAAAGTTGCCTGCGGTAGGCAGGTCTCGGGGCTATTCTTAATTGCCCCGACTTTTAAGTCGGGGTTTAATTGAGCTTTTAGTTTTTGGCTTTAGCCAAACTAGTTTATTAACACGACTTACTTATAAGATGCTGAAATAAATTCAGCATAAACTTTTCAAACAACCAACATTATTATCAAAAAACCAACAACTATATAAAGAACATAAAGCTGAAGCTGACCGGGATGTGCTTTCTGCAGGTATCCCGAAAACGAAAAAGTAAATTCTCTACCCATTTCATAAAGATCGAAATACTTTTTCTCAGCATAGTTATAAATTGATTTAAGTAGCGTAAAATTTCTTACTTCATTATAAAATTCTGTTCCGGCAATACGAAATTTTTCCAGACCTGGCATACCACCAACATAAACTTCATCATATCTTACCTTTGCTGTTAAACCGTAAATCAACAAGCCTATTATAAATGCAACAGCAAATAACAAAATAATTATTATAGGATCATATAAACCTGCAAATGATGGAATGCTCATTCCTGAAGCTTCAACAACCGGATAAATAAAGTACTTCAGTGGTAAGGCTACTGCTAAAATTCCGAACACAATACACAATAATGATAGCGCACCGGTCGAAAGCCACTGATTAACCGGAGCTTCTTTGACATCTTTATAAATATCAGGTCTTCTTCCAAGAAATGCTGCGTGCAGGAACTTCATAAAGCTTGCAAGTGTTAGTGCACTTCCAAACACAGCTATGATTATACATGCAAGAAGCCATAACTGGTAACCGGGACCAAGTGTTGATGTTTTTTCAATCAATCCCTGGTAAATCATCCACTTGGAAAAAAATCCGTTGAAAGGTGGAATACCAGAAATTGATAATGCACCAATCAAAGCCATAAGAAATGTGATTGGCATATTTTTCCCCAGACCACCAAGATAATCAAGCTCTGCAGTTCCTGCCTTTTTTTGTACTGAACCAAGAGTTAAAAATAAACTCGACTTATACAAAGCGTTATTGATCAAATGAAACAAACCACCAGCAAATGCAAGAACGCTTCCGCTTGCAACTCCCATAACCATATATCCAACCTGACTGACAGCGTGATAACCAAGCAATCTGTATCCATTATGCTGAACCATCGCCATCATCACAGCAGATATTACAGTTAATGCACCGAGTGAAATCAATATCATATTTATCAAAGGATAAACAATGAACAATGATGTTAGTATTTTTGCCAGTAGAAATATTCCAAGCAGCTTATCTAGTGATGCCGGAAGAAATGCTGCGCTTTCTACAGGAGAATTCTGACTAAAATCAGGAACCCAGGTATGAAGTGGAAATGCACCTGCTTTGGCAAATGCAGCAATCAGCAAAAAGATAAATGCTACGTGTGCAAACTCACCCTGCAAAGGAATCTGCGGATTATTCAATGACCATCCGGTAGCCGGAGAAAGCAACCACATCAATACCAAACCCATTAATAAAAATGCATCGCTTCCGCCAATGATGATAAAAGTTTTCTTCGCTGCTTTAGGTGCATCGAGGGTTTTACCCATTGTAGCGAAAAGATAAAGTGTTAAACCACTCAATCCCCAGAAAATCAAAAATGACAAAGCATGCTCGCTCAAGACAACTGCATTGCAGAATGAAACTGTAATAGGATACAGGAAGAAAAATCTTTTCTCAGAATTTTTGTCCAATCCATTTAGTGAAAAGACTAAAATGATAAAGCTTAGTATCTGAATGAATGTAACTACAAATAATCCAAGCTGATCGAGTGAAAATATTATCTGGTTAAAGTAAGCAAATGAATCCATTGGTCTTTGATAGAACAAATAAACCATTACCAATCCGAAAGCAAGAGCAAGGAATGTTAAAACTTTCCGCAAGAATGCAGGAAGGAAAAGATTAACAAAACCAACTGCAAGCGGGACAATTAGAAACAGCAGTAGTTCGTTGATTATCATTTCATTTGCCTCCTGAGCTCTTCTGTTTTTTCGCGAGAGAGCTTCATAAGATCTAATTGATACGGTTCATTATTCTTATTTCGAATTTTTAATGATCTCTCTGTACAGCAATAACAAGGATCAACAGCAGCGAGAGTTATCAGAGCATCCGCAACCGGGATTCCTTTGCAAGAAGCTTTGAATGTGGGAATATTCACAAAGCTGGGTGCACGGACTTTATGTCTAACCGGCCTGTTTGTTCCATCAGTTCTCACATAGTGAAAAACTTCTCCGCGCGGTGCTTCATACCTTCCAATGCCTTCTCCGGGGGAAATTTCCTTTACATTATTAATAATGCCGCCGTTTACTGTTCTTAATTTTTCGAGACACTGCTTGCAGATTTTAATTGATTCAAATGTTTCAAGAAGTCTTACAACTGTTTTGTCAAATACATCACCGTTTTCTGTAACGATTATTTTGAAGTCAACCAGATCATATGCATCGGTAGGTTCATCTTTCCTTACATCAATTGGAACTCCTGAAGCACGTGCAGTTGGGCCGACAGCACAAAAATCGATTGCATCTTTTTTAGTGAGAACTCCAACACCTTTTAATCTTGATTTCAGAACAGGATCATCAGTAGCAGCTTTGGCAATCATTTGAATTTTCTTTTCAATCTCATCCATAATATCCAGGAGGCTTTTCACTTTTTCAGGATCAACATCTTTTGCAACACCGCCAACTCGCATCATTCCGTAATGATTCCTGTTACCAGAAATTATTTCAAACATTTGAAGAACAGGTTCTCTGTATTTCCACGCCCACATCCAGAGAGTATCGTAACCAATGAAGTGCCCTGCAAGTCCAAGCCATAAAAGATGGCTGTGAATCCTTTCCAGTTCACCGATAAAAGTTCTGATATATCTGGCACGAAGAGGAATTTCTGTTTTGTTTACATCTTCAATTGCATGAACGCAGGCTATCGGATGAGACGTCGAACAGATACCGCAAATGCGCTCAACAAGGTAAATTGATTGTGTAAATGTTTTCGATTCGGAAATAAATTCATGACCACGATGCATCCATCCAATCTCAAGATCAATATCAACAACTGTTTCACCGTCAACCTGGAGGGTGAAATATTCTGCTTCCTCAAGCAGCGGATGATACGGACCAACAGGTATTATATTTTTATCCATTGCTTCTCCATTTTCTAAGAGGCACTTTAATATTTTGAGGATGATTTCCAGTTAATAGTGGTTCTGGTCTTGGATGACCCTCGAAAGTTATTCCAAGCATTTCAGCCATTTCTCTTTCAATCCATTCGGCACCGCGTACGACCGGAGTAATGGAATTCATCTTCGGATTTTTTTTATCGGGCATCACAACTCTGAGACAATAGTACTCACCCGTTTTATCATGAGAGAAATGATAGAGAACTTCTATTCCTCTGTAAGTTTCAGTTCCTGTTGCTGTAGATAACCTGCAGCCAAGCTTGTTGAAAAGATACTCTGCAACTTCATTTATGTTTTTATTCTCGACTTCAAAATAGAGCCGTTTAGGCTTTTCAATTTTTGATATAATTTTATTTCCCATTAAAGAAATAAATTCGTTGTAGTTATGCATTTAACACCCCCATAAGTTTTACTACACCTTCAATCATTGCCTCAGGTTTTGGCGGGCAGCCGGGAATGTATAAGTCAATCGGGATAACATCTTCCCTTTTGGGAACAATATTATAACTTGCATTGAAACAGCATCCTGAAGCAGGGCAGGTACCAACTCCGACCACAAAACATGGTTTTGCTGCCTGCTCGTATATCTTCTTTACCTGCGGTGCAACTTTCTGATTGATAACTCCGCTCAGAAGTATTACATCGGCGTGTCGAACTGAACCGACAAGCTTAATTCCGAATCGTTCAACATCATACTTCGGAGTAAGCAGATCGAGAATTTCAATATCGCAGTTATTGCACGGCGATGCACTCATATGAAAAACCCAGATTGATTTTGCAAGCCGTTTATTATACCAGCTCATTTATTACCTCTATGATTAGAAAAACTATTTTTCTCTTTGAACTCAGAACATCGATTAACGATTTTTGATTAAAGAAGTAAAAACCAAAATTCTGAAATCGTTAATCCTTGTTCTTAAATCATAATCAGTTTCTTCATAGCCCCAGCATTTATGCTGGGAATTAAAGAAATCTCCATCTTTAAAGAGCTTTAACCCAATTTAATATGGACTAAAGTCCAACATTTTCCCCCAACCTGAAGGTCGGGGCAATGATTCAATTTTTTAAATTTAATACCCAAACACTGCCAGCACCATTGCAATTAATGTTAATGGCGTTGCATACTTCCAGAAGAAGTTAAGTGCTGTATCAATTCTTATTCTCGGATTTGTGTTTTTGATAATGATCATCAACACGACAATCAATAAATATTTAAGAACACTCCAGAGAATTCCTATTCCATTTAAACTAAATCCACCCCAGAATAAAAGAACAAGCAGAAACGGAAATACCACATACATCATAAAATGATTAAGCTTCCAGAATCCTAATGGTGGACCGCTGTATTCCATAAATGGTCCTTCAACAAGTTCAGTTTCAGCTTCTGGAATATGGAATGGCGGCAATGTCATCTTTGCCTGGATACATAGTAATCCAATAATGAAGGCGATTATTCCTGAAGCAGAACCGATAAACATTCCATCCGCCTGAGCAGCTAAAATCTTTCCAAGATCAAGCTGATAACCTGATTTGATTATCGGCACAAGAAGGACAAGAATGAATGCAAGTTCATCTGCGAGAAGAAGTTTAATTTCTCTTCCTGCTCCAAGACTTGAATAAACATTTCCCGATGCTGAACCTCCAAGTACAACCATCACTGAAAATATCATCAGCAGATACATAATAACTATTAAGTCTCCCCCGAAGCTGATATTAAAGAAAAGTGAAGTTCCGACAATTGCAGAAACAAGCACCAGCATCGCAAAAGAGATAAACGGTGCGACCACAAACATTGAATGCACACCATCTTTTACAATGATAGTTTCTTTTCCAAGCAGCTTAAAAAAATCATTAAAATTTTGTAAGAATGGAGGACCAACCCGATATTGAAATCTTGCTGAAACTTTTCTATCAACCCAGCCGACAGTTAATCCAAGAATTGCCGTGAATAAAAATCCCGGGAAGATGAGCAGATAAAAAAACAATTCGAGGTTCATATTCTTCCCTCCTTATTCAGCCAGTTGGGGGTTCTAACTGCCAGATGATTTCCAACAAAGAAAATATTCTGTTTATGATCTTCAACTACTTCTTTCATCACAAAAGAATTTGCCGGCGCAGTTTGAACACAGGCTGGTTTGTAATCAGGTTTTTGTTCGAGCTGATTCAAACAGTAATCGCATTTAGCTGTTACATAATTAATTACTTCAGGGAAAATCGTTCCGAAAGGACAGGCAAGAACACAGCTTTTACAACCGACACAACGCATATTGTATCTTTTTATCATCCCGCTCTCCTGATGTTCAAGTGCTTCCTTTGGACAAGCATCAACACAGAATGCTTCTTTACATTGACGGCAATAAGCAGAAAACTCAGCTACTTCGAGAAGACTGAATGCACCACTATTTTTATTATGAAATAAATACTCGCACTGAATTTCTTCAGCGTTGATATTTGATTCAAGCAAAACGGGTATATCAATAAACAATCTTTTCAATCCCATATTGCCTCCTCATTTTTGATCTGATTGTAAGTGAAAACAGGGCCATCTTTACAGGCATAGTAACCTCCGATAACACAGTGTCTGCATTGTCCGAATCCGCAATACATTTTCTTTTCCATTGAGAGATAAAGGTTCTCTTCCTTGTAACCATATTTGAGTAAATCAAAAGTCCCGAACTTCATCATCACAGGAGGTCCGCAAACAATTGCTGGGTTGCCATCGGGTTTCATATCAATTTTTTGTAGAAGTTTGGTAACGAGGCAGACATCCTCTGCCCATTGTTCACCGGGAGGAACTTCATCAACTGCACGTATGAATCTTACATTATCATATTTCCGCCATTCGGTAACTTCATCTTTGTACAAACAATCTTTGGGTGTTTTTGCACCAGCTAAAAATGTAATACTGTTATAATCTTTATTATCGTGAAGCATTGTCAGGAAGAGTGAGCGCAGTGGTGCGAGTCCGCAGCCGCCGCCAAGAATTAAAACATCTTTACCTTTAAATTTTTCTAAGGGATAATTAGAACCAAAAGGACCGCGAATTCCTATTGTTGCACCGGCATGAAGCTTATGAACATACTCAGTAAGAAATCCGGTTTTCATAATTGTCACATCCATATCTTCAACTGTGTAATGAGAGGAAGATGGGGTGAATGGACCTTCACCAATGCCGGGTAAACCTACTTCGATAAATTGTCCGGTTTTAAAAGGGATTGGCTTCTTCGGTTTGAATTTTAACGTTCTGATTAAAGGTGATTCCTGAATTACTTCGTAAACTTCAGCAGGAATAACTTCATAAGGATTTTGCATAACTCTTCCTGAAAATATTTTTAGTTTACTTCCTGAGCAAGAGCACTTACATTTTTAACAACTTCACGAAAATCAATTTTAGCGGCACAAGCCTCAGTGCATCTTCCGCAGCCGGTGCATCCGATTTCACCAAAATTTTTATGCATATAATCGAACTTGCATAAATACCTGTTGCGGAAACGTTCTGTCATTTTTGGTCTGGGTGTTCCACCTCCTGCAACTCGCGCATAACCGTGCCATTGACACGAATCATAAGATCTTACTTTCACAAATTCTTTTTCCGTTGATTCATCATTAAGAATTAAGCAATAACAGGTCGGACAAATATTTGTGCAAGCACCACAACCGACACATTCTTTGGAAGCTTCTTCCCAGTTTTTATGTATTACTTTTCGAAATCCTGAGTAATCTCCTGAATGCTCCAGATAATCATTCTTCTTGCACAATTGATCGAAAACTTTTTGACGTTTTGATTTCACAAGTTCCTGATCAGAGGCAGTTGAATTTCCTACAGAGATTTCCTTCTTCATCAGCTCAACAAAATCCTGGCATCTTTCTGAACCGATTTCAATATAATAATTCCCATCAATTACAGATAGATTAAGATCGAATCCGTTATCCGAATAAGGATGACCGTTAACCAGATTACAACTGCAGGTTTCGTGCAAATGATCGCAATCAGAAGAAACTATTAGAGTATTATCCCTCCATATTTTATAGGCAGGATCAACAAATCCGTTTTGAAGCATGGCTTTATCGAGCAAATGTAAAGCTTTAAGATCACATGCTTTTACACCAACAATTGCTCTTGTATGAATTTTTTGTTTGAGAGGATAAACCTTTTCACGAGTGAGATAGAAAAGAATTTTTAGTGGGTCTACAGTTCTGAAGAAATTTAAATTTAGTGAATTACCTTCTTCAAAGCGCAGAAAATGAAAGGCTGGTTTTTCATCATCCGACCTTGCACGGTAAGGGACAATAACTTCGCTGAAATTTCCCAAACCATTATTTACTTTTTTTAGGAAGGAATGGAAATCATTTTTATTAACTATCATCAATCCTCCTCCTGTCTGCCGATAGTTTGAACTAGACTCCTAAATTCCATTTATATATGCGGAAATTAGTTCAAGACAATTCAACAAATGAAAAAAAATACAACGAAAAAATAGCTGGCAAAATTTCTAAAGTCAACTTAAATCTTGCGAATTTAGCTCTTATTCGGCATATTTTGCTATTTAGCAACTGAATTGAAAAATATTAAAAAGTGAGATTTACTATCATTATTATTACATTTTAATAGTGATTTTGTGGGCTGTACGTTGAGCTAAATTCTAAAATATTTTTTTTAAACGTATGTCTGTATTTGTTTAATCTTATAAAAAAATTCTGGCAATCAACAATTATTAAAGTCCAAAGATTGCTAGTTCAAATTATCTGATCGTAACTATTTATTTTTATACCCAATTACTGTTATGCTAAAAATTCCAATGTTATTTTTTCTGAACAATTCAATTTCTGAATCATTGATATACTCTCTAAGAACATCGTCTGGTAATTCAATTAATTTTGTTTTTTTGATTTCAATATTTGTAAAACCAGTTTCCTTTATTTTGCTTAAGTATTTATCCTGCTGAAGTGCACCAGCAACACAACCGGCGTACATTTCTGCGGACTTTTTCAATCCTGCAGGCAGTTCACCTTTAAGAACAATATCTGATACACAAAAATGTGCTCCAGGTTTTAGGATCCTGAAAATTTCTGAAAAGGCTTTCTGTTTATCAGGAACCAGATTAAGAACACAGTTACTAACAACTACATCCGCAATATTATTTCCAAAAGGCATTGCTTCAATATCCCCGAACTTGAACTCAACATTATTAAAACGAAGTTTCTCATTATTCTTTTTTGCCTTTGCAATCATTTCTTCTGTCATATCAAGTCCGATAACTTTTCCTTCATCGCCAACAATTGCTCTTGCAACAAAAACATCATTACCCGCACCGCTGCCAAGATCAACTACTGTATCACCCTTTTTTATTCCGGCATATTCTGTTGGAAGTCCGCAGCCAAGACCGAGATCGGCGTCAGCAACGTAGCCGTTTAAATTTTTATATTCATCACCAATCATCTTGAATTCTACAGTTTGGGAATCACCACAGCAGGAAGCAACTGGCCCGCAGCAACCTATTTCGGGAGATGCTTTAGCAATCTCACCATATTTTTCTTTTACAATTTTCTTTAAATCATTTGCATTTTCCATTTTATAATTCCTTTTTTTAGTTAATTATATTCATAAATATTAAAAATCAATCCTGTAATTTTTTGGCAAAGCCATTCCTTCCGAACAATTTTGAAATCTTGTAATTATGTATTCTTGTAATTTTATTTAACAACAGCCTATTTTCGAAAACATTTTATCCAGAGCAGCTTTGGCTTTAGCAAGATTTTTATTATTCACACAGTAACAAATCTTCGGACCATCAATTTCACCATCGATTAGACCTACGCGCTTTAGCTCTTTTAAGTGCTGGGAAACTGTTGCTTGAGCAAGCGGGAGCTGGTCAACAATGCTTCCGACCATGCAATAATCCATTTCAGTTAAGATTTTAAGAATTCTAATTCTCGCAGGATGAGAAAGAGCTTTTGCGACATCGGCTAACCAGATGTCTTCTTGTGTGAATTCTTCTTTTTTCGATAGTGCCATATTAAATTCCTTAATCGTTCATCGTAAATATACGATGAATATTTTAAAAGTCAAGACCACTTATCAAGTTATAAATCCATTGAGAAATCTTAATAAAGACTTCTTTCTAATAAGCCTGATTTTGATTACCTTCACAAAAACAAATCCCGTTTTTATTTACAAACCTATTTTTTTATTTAAATGTCAGTTCCCGGTGAAATAATCCAGGCTGCGATTGACAGCGATATTCTGAAACTTCTCATTCAGATTTCGGTTTTGCTGATAACCGCCCGAATTTTTGGTGAACTCTCACAAAAGCTCGGTCAGCCTGCCGTCCTCGGTGAAATTCTTGCAGGAATTGTTTTAGGTCCTTCTTTACTTGGCAATTTGTTACCGTTTATTCACGGATGGATTATACCGGCTACAGAAACACAAATAAACCTACTTGAAGTTATCACATTAATAGGGGCAATGTTTCTCCTCTTGATAACAGGGCTTGAAACTGATTTAGCACTTATCAAACATCATTCTAAAAAAGCTGCAGCAACTGCGTTTGGTGGTTTACTAATACCATTTGTCGCCGGTTATATTTTCAGCTTATACATTCCTGACGAATTGCTTATAGATCCTTCGCAGCGAGTAGTGTTCGGATTGTTTCTTGCAACGGCAATGTCTCTTTCAGCAATTCCGGTAATTGCAAAAGTGCTGATTGATTTAAAATTGATTAGAAGAGACATCGGCCAAATAACAATCGCTGCCGGAATGATTGATGATACTGCAGCGTGGATTGTTCTGTCAATTGTTTTAGGTTTAATTGGCGGTGAAGCAGTAACCACAGGTACTATTGCTTATTCTTTTGGAAAGGTGATTTTGTTTGTTGGGTTAAGTTTCTTCATAGGTAAAGCTATCGCTAAGTATTTGGTTTCCTTTACACTCAATAAAATTTCTTCCCGCGATAAAATTTTAACACTGATAGTTGTATTTACATTTGTACTTGGAGCAATTGCGCAAGCAATACAGCTTGAAGCAGTACTTGGCGCTTTTATTGCCGGGATTATTTTTGCCCAGATGCCTTCAATTCCAAAAGAATCAATTGAAAAAGTTGAAAGCACTGCATTCGGAATTTTTGCACCGATATTTTTTGCTGGTGCCGGATTAAAAGTAAATCTTCTTGATCTTTTCAGAACCGATCTAATTGTCATCGGAGCTGCATTAATTACAGTGGCTGTATTAAGTAAGATTATTGGAGCTTATCTTGGTTCAAGATTATTAACAAAAACTGATCACTGGACTGCACTGAGTTTTGGAGCAGGATTAAATGCAAGAGGTGCAATCCAAATAATTGTTGCAACTATCGGATTATCTTTTGGAATTCTCTCCCAGGAAATTTATTCATTAATTATAATCACTGCCGTTGTTACATCTTTAATGGCTCCGGTAATGCTGCGCTGGACTTTAAGCCACGTTAAACCGGAAGCCCAGGAAATAAAAAGACTTCAGCAGGAAGAGCTTCTTAAAGATAATTTTCTTGTCAGAGTTCATCGTGTTCTTCTTCCAGTAAGGAAAAGAGATATCGGCAATGCAAGTCTTTCTAAGATGATTGAGGCAAGAATACTTGAGAGAATTGGAAGGAAAACTGATCTGGACGTAACACTGCTAACTATATCTGCTGAAAAAGAGAAAGCTGAAAGTCAGCAATTTCTAAACACACTTGCCGGATTCTTCACAAAATTTCCGGTTAGTAAAAAAATCGCAGAAAGTAAAAACACGCTTGAAAGTATTCTGGATGAAGTTAAAAAAGATTATGACCTTCTCATCGTGGGTGCAACTGAGAGACAAAAAAATTCCGATATGCTCTTCAACCCGATTGTAGATAATCTCGTGAGGCTTTCACCATGCCCGAGCATCGTGGTGCAAAGCAGTAACGTGGCTGAAGATTGGAGACCAAGCCGCATACTCGTTCCGACCAACGGAAGTTTAGCCTCAAAAAGAGCTGCCGAAATTGCTTTCGGAATTGCTTATCATGATCACGACCAGGTTCACATTCTTAATGTAGTTGAAAGCAAGGATAGTTTTGCTTCTCTTGATATTGAAGGACGCTCCAAAGAGCGAAGATTAACTTTTGCACATCAAATTGTTGAAGAGTTAAAAAAGCTCGGTGAATCGCTTAACGTTAATACTTTTACTGAAGTTGAAATCGGAGAAGAGCCGGACAAAGTAATTTTAAAGATGTCGAAAGAAAAGAATTTTGATTTAATAATTTTGGGTACCGACATTCGACCGGGAACTGATAAACTTTACCTTGGTCCACGTGTTGAAAGAATTTTGAATAATTGCAGCTGCCCTGTACTTGTTGTTAACGGAGCTTAAACATTTTACTTAGATAAATATCCAATAACATCTTTCCCAAGATTTATAGTAAGCACTTTTCTATTATTGTCAATCAATGCCTGCCTGTCACCCAAAGCCTGAGCTTGAACTAATGTTCCAAATGAAATTGATGAATCATCACTTCCTACAACATCAGGAATTGCTGCGTCATTTATAATTTCAGAAATTAATTGGATAAAATATCCGTTGCCGGAATCTCCTTTGTGAAGTTGACCTGTTGAGTGAAGAAACCTTGGTCCGTAACCAAGCGTAGTTGCCACTCTGTATTTCTTTAATATTTTTAATCGCAATGATTGAAGCTGCTGCCAGGTTTTCTCATCAGGTTTTAAGTATGCCTGGATTGAAACATAATTTTTTCCACTTTTAGTTTCAGTAAGAAATGATGAAATACTGTCTTCTTTCCTTTCTGTTTTTATTTCAGGAAGTTTTCCTTTTTCCTGGTACGCATTCATCATTGCCCGTGCAGCAATTTTAGCAGACTCAACATTCGGCTGATCAAACGGTTGAACATCGAGCACAAATCCTGCAGCAGCCGTTGCAAATTCCCATCTGAAAAATTCAGCGCCGAGTTGATATATATCAATTAGTTCAATTTCTACTATTGGAAAACCAGCAGCTTTTATTTCACTAACTTTTTTATCGAGGAAATTATCTTCGGAAAGTTTGATATGAACGAACACTCTATCTTTGCCATATTCATTTACTTCAATTGATGGTTCAAGATCAACAGGAAGAATTCCCTTTCCATCTTTGCCGGTACTCTCAGCAATTAATTGTTCAAGCCAGCCGCCGAGATATTTTAGCTTAGGGGAAATAAGCAAAGTAAGTTTGTCCACTCCTTCCTTCGCCAATGAACCAATTATTCCACCAAGCTTTGCACCGCTGTTTTCAGAGACTTCCAGATGCTTGCACACATCAACCATCTTTGCTGTTTCATCAAACAATTTTTCAATTTCAATTCCAACTAACGCAGCAGGCACCATTCCGAAAAGCGAGAGAGAAGAAAATCTTCCACCAATATCAGGATCATTTAAAAATATTTTTCTGAAGTTGAGTTTCTTTGCCATCTCTTCCAGACCACTTCCAGGATCAGTAATGGCAATAAAATGTCTTGAAGCCTTTTCATTCCCAAGTTTCTTTGATACCCTCGTATAAAAGTATTTCATAAAGGACATAGTCTCAACTGTACCACCGGATTTAGTTGAGACTATGTATAATGTTTTTTCAGGATTAAGTTTCTTTTCATATTCTAGAATTGATTCGGGGTGAGTGCTGTCGAGAACGTGCAAATCGAGATAGCCTTGCTTCATACCAAACGTTAAACGGAAAACTTCGGGCGCTAAACTTGAACCACCCATTCCCATTAAGAGTGCATCAGTAAAACCTTCTTTCCTTACATCTTTAACAAAAGAATTTATATCATTAAAAATTTTTCTTGTTACTTCAACACAATCCAGCCAGCCGAGACGGTTTGAAATTTCTGCGGAATCTTTTCTCCAAACCGTGTGGTCTTTTTGCCATATCCTTGTAATGATTCTTTCACGGCTGATATGGTTGAGTGATTTTTCTACCGCCATCTGATATTTGCCCAATGATACATTCATATTTTATTCTGTCTTTTAATTGATATTTTTGAATAGAAGAAAGTTTCTATCACTAAACTAAACAAAAAAAGAAAATCAGATAATGAAAAAAAATTGGCTAGTAGCTGTTTTGGTTTCAGTATGGATAATTTTTGCGATCATTTTTGGAATAAATGACCTCGAGATATCAAAGCAAATTGTAAATCAAAATTCAAGCTGGGCAAAATTTCTTCAAGATTATGGAATGATTCCTGGAATATTTGTGCTCCTTAGCGGTGTTTATCTCTATTACTCGCTCATCAAAATAAAGTCAGATGCCTGGTCATACATTCAAAAAGTAGTTTTCTTTTTAGTCAGCAGCGGATTGATATTTCATCTGAGCGAGATAATCATCGGCAACTTTGTGACGAATAATTTAATAATCTTCTTTGTGATTTCATTTGCAATCAGCTTAATAGTTATTATTGCTCTTCACTTCAAAAGTCAGGTTCAAAATATACTAGCTGTCAGATATGCAAAAGTAGTTGTCGGAGTTGCTTTATTTGGATATGTAATCTTAATTCAGGGAATAAAATACTTTTGGGGAAGAGTTCGCTTCAGAGAACTTGATGCTACGTTTTCACAATTTACTCCGTGGTATTTGCCTCAGGGAATAACCGGTTTCGATTCATTCCCTTCGGGTCATGCAGCAATGGGTTGGATGCTTCTGCCTTTATTAATTTTTTTGTCAACTAAAAAAGAATGGATTAAAAATTTGTCATTTGTTTTGATTTTTATTTGGGGTGTAATATTAGCTTCGAGCAGAGTTGTTATCGGCGCACATTATGCATCGGATGTATTGTTCGGATCATTCTTCATCATAATAAGTTTTCTGCTCTTCAATAAATACTACTCTAAGTCAGACCTAACAGATCGATGAAAAAATTCCAAACATCAAGCACCAAATAACAAATAAATTCCAAGGTCGAATTATCAAAAACCGTTGTTTGAACTTTGAAAATTGATTGAGTTTTGTTATTTGTGTTTTGGAAATTATCGGCAGGATGATTTGCTTAAGATTAATTACCTTTTAGTTTATTCCAGAATTCACGGTAATTCTCCTGCGTTATCAACCCAATCGGTCCCTGGTAAATTCCGCCATCCATAAATCCATCATAAACTCTGACTGCAATTGTATTTTCTTTCCCCGGTAAAAGAACATCATTCGGTATGTAATATCCGCGGATTACTTCCCATTCATTATTCTGATTAAAGCTTTCAGGAACAGTCTCAAAATTCCAATCGCCAACAGAACCTACCATAGTTCCATTTAAATATGTCTGATCAATATCATCTATCTTACCAAGCAAAAGAACCATCTTCTTGTTAGCATATTTTTCGGGTAAAGTAAATTTCATTCTGTACCATGCAAACCCATTATAGTTTTTGTAACCCTGAGCTTCCCAGAAAGCAGGGACAAAAATTTCTTTCCAATCTTTATCATCATAGCCGGTGTTCTTCCATTCACTAACATCACCAGTATGAAATTTCCACATCCCTGTGAGATTTATATCAAGATCAAGAAAAGAAATATGCCGAACATCGGGCGAGGCTAGTGAAAGTCCAACTGCTCCTCTTGTAATTCCACCTTCAAGCTGAGCATCAAAAACACGAATAGCAATTGTGTTTTTTCCTTCCTTCAGAATATCTTTTGGTAAATAGTATTCACGATGAGCATCATATGCGGTTACATACTGCGGCGGAAAACCTCCCGACATTCCAACTAGTTTTCCGTTTATAAATGTTTGATCTACATCATCGATAAAGCCAGCATTTAGAATAAAATTTTTACCAGTTAATTCTTTCGGAACTTCAAATGTTTTTCTGTACCAGGCATAACCGTTATATCCGTGAAATCCCTGGTCTTCCCACGTTGCCGGCACTTTTATTTTCTCCCAGTTGTTGTCGTCAAAATCTGGTGAAGCCCACATGGTATCATCACCAATTGAAAATCTCCAGTTACCTTCAAGGTTGATGTAGTTCTTATCATTTGCAACATTGAATTTATCGAACTCATTAAAAAAGTTTTTAGTATCAAACTCCTGCTGATTATCATTTTCTGATTTGCAGCCAGTTATAGCTATTAAAAGAATCCCAAGACAAACAGATATATTTTTCATTGTAACAAAGATTTTAATTTTCCCCATAAAATACTACTCACGCATTGAAGATAAACTTGATAACTTTTATCTGTCATTCCGGCTCGTTCCGGCAGAACGGAGTTCTGACGAACTTGCTTGCCTCGTCGTATCCGCCAAAGGCGGAGAAGATGGGTCCGGAATCTGAAAGATCATCCAACCCTATGATTCTGGACTCGGCCATTGAAGTGGACTCGCCAGAATGACGACAAACCATATTTATTTACTAGTTAAAGAACCATTTGATAAGTCATTAACCAGATATTCATTGTATATCTGCATAGCCATTCTTCTCACCTTCGCATCTTCATCATTCAGCGAAAGATCTTTTACTTCGAGCAATCCTTCTTCACTACCCAATTCGTAAAGAACAAGTGCAATTAATATTCTGGTGCTGGGATCTTTTTCACTTTTTAGCTGATCTATGAGTGCATCTTCTGTTTCAACTATTTTATAATAACCAGCGAAGTATATTGAATTTCTTCTTACTCCGTCATTTTCTGAATGAATACCAGCTATAAGGTTTTCTAATGCATACTTATGAGCAGTGATATCTTTAATAGAATTTGACTGCGTATACCCCGAGCCCATTAAAACTGCTGCTAAAAGAACTACGGTTAAGAATCTTGTTGTTTTCATTTTTTTCCTCCTCGTCTCGGCGAGATGGAGTCTCGACGGACTTTTTTTAATGGTTATTAGTTGAGTTAATTTCCACCAGAAAACTAGTCTTTTGAATTGCAACAGCGGTCATGACCAAGTAAAGGTTTGTAAAAAGTTGTCATGGACCTCATCTCGTTACTTAATTGAACTCTCTCTAATCTCTCCCTTGAGAAGGGAGAGACTTACTTTCAATAAACCATTATATGGTTTATTTCTAACACCACGATATGCATAACAATTTGGGGAAAATTAGTAGAAATAAGCCCTTCTCTTGCTAAGAGAAGGGTTGGGATGAGTTCCAACTATTAAATAGAGTAAATATCTCACCCACTGCTTTACTCTTTATTTAATGTTGTCTAAGTTTCAGTAGCAATTTTGATACAAATCTGAATTGGTTCTTCGATCCGGGAGAAACGATGAATCCTGATCTGAACAGATGGGGTAGATTTTTATCCAGTAACTTCAAGGATGATAGATATGCATATGATATTTTTAAATATTAAGATTTTGAGAAAATTTGAAAGCAAATGGAACGTAGATATGCAACTGCACGCATATCGACGTTCTTTAACTAATATTTCTGTGCAGGATAAGTAATAGTTATATGGTTTTAAAAAAAGATAGAAATATGAAATTAAATAAAATTAAAAATAGCATACTGCTCACAATACTATTTATACTAATATTAATTTCCGGTTGTCAAAGCAAGAATGTAAAATTCAGTTTTTCTGGGAGGAAAGTACTTTATTCCGATCAATTTCAAGGCAATCGTGTATTAATTCTTCTAAATCTTGACACTAAAGAAGAACTATTATTCGATGATTTTGATGAGGTAGAAAGAAGTGATTTTATACTGTATAATGACGGTAAAAATATTTTCGTTGATTCTTATAACGCGACTGGTAAAGTGTTTATTTATGGTGTTGTAAAAAAAAGTGAAACTGAAATTGACTATCAGTCATACGGTATTGCAAATTTTAATAATGTCAAAATATTTAATAATAATTTTTATTTCGCTAGCCAGAAAAATATTAATTCATATTCACTCTCTGATTTAAAATTAATTAGAGAATACAATGCTGATTCTTTGATTGCTCAATTTGAAGTTTATAATGAAGATTTATTTGCAGTTAATTATAGTATTTATGATGATGAACATAATGGAATCAGACCAAGTAGTATCTATATAAAAGATTTTAAGAATAAGAGCAGCAAAGAAATTCCTTACCTTGCACTTCTGTATGACTTATCTTTGGATAAACAAAAGCTTTTATTTAATTCGAGGGGGCCTAAAATAATGTATTATCCTTCCTTAGTTGTTCATCCAATTGATGCAATTGAAAAAGATTCATTAGAAATTTATAGCTGGATGCGTTTTGTTGGTAAAGATGAATTAATTTTTGCCGGTTTTAAAAAAGGTAAAGATCCCTATGAATCAACAAATCTTTATTTGTTGCATCTAGTAACAAATAAGATTGAACGAATAACTAATTCTAAAACAGTGAAAGAAATAAAGAGTACAATTTATTAGAACAAACCATATAACCCGTGCCTCAAGCTGACTGCGAGTTCGCAGTCAGCAGTTGTAAATTTTTCGGGTTAATCGTTACGTGTAAAGTTTGTTGTTTAAGGTTTTCGTTCTAATTAAGTAACTTGTAAACTGTGCTTGCAAAGTAAGATAAGCACAGTTTACTAAATCATTGGCAGTTGTGTTATATTCTGTATTGCAGTTCTGGGCAGCAGCTTAGGCACAACGCCGTTAAACATCCATTCAACTCACCAGTTTATACCCAATCCCGTGAACGGTTAAAATTAATTGCGGATGGTTGGGGTCTTTTTCAATCCTGTTTCTCAGTTTCACAATAAAATTATCCACTGTGCGTGTTGCAGGATTTTCATCGTAACCCCAGATGTTGTTAAGCAGCTCATCCCTGCTTACAGTCTGGTTTCTCTTCTTCCAGAGATAGTGAAGTATTTCAAATTCTTTGTGAGACATCTGCACGTGAATTCCTTCCCCGCCAGGTTGGCGGGCAGGCTCATAAGCCTGGTAACTTGTAAAATGGACTGTCAGCTTACCGATAACAGCTTCGGCAGCATTTGTGTTTATGGAAGTCTCACCACGTCTTAAAACTGCTTTTACTCTTGCAAGCAGCTCTCTTAGGCTGAATGGTTTTGTAACGTAATCATCAGCACCTAATTCCAGTCCGAGCACTTTATCTATCTCTTCACCTTTAGCGGTGAGGAGAATAACCGGAGTCTGCACACCTTCTTTCCTGATTATTTTGCAAACATCAAACCCAGACATCTTCGGCATCATAACATCGAGAATGATGAGGTTGTACTGGTTTTCACGAATCATCTTCAAACCTTTTTCACCATCTTCAGCAACGCTCACTTCAAAACCTTCGAATTCGAGATTATCGCGTAAGCCCATTCGCATATTTGGTTCGTCTTCGACTATAAGAATTTTGATCATTATCTTTCTCAAAAAA
>DATIJX010000194.1:0-20109 GCA_035478175.1 Ignavibacteriaceae bacterium | reverse complement strand
ATCCAGGAAATGTTAGTTTTATCTCCATCTCTTGAAATAATTTCTTTAGAATAAACTGAAAGTGGATTCATTGGATCATCATTCAGTTCCGAACCTTCGACAACAGGTATGTATTCATCAAGAAGATTTATCATCAGCCTTGCTATTTTTGTTTTTGCCTGTCCTCGCAATCCTAAAAGCAAAATATCGTGCCGCGAAAGTACAGCAGTCTGAAGATCAGGAATAACTGTGTCGTCAAATCCTATTATTCCTTCAAATGGATTTTTGTTTTCTTTCAGAAATCCTATCAGGTTATCTCTGAGTTCATCTTTGATTGATTTAGGTTTATATCCACTTTGCTTTAGTTCACCAAGTGTTTTAATTGAAGTCAAATTCATAAAAGTGTTTACCTTACTCTCTTTCTTCTGTTTCTTATATAATCCTCAAATAAAAAATCGCCGAGACCTGTCAGACTGCTGTAATAAGCTCTTCCATTATTAATTTTTGTGAACTCTCTTACAAACTGCTGAAGATAGGGATCACGTGCAATCATAAAAGTTGTGACAGCAATGTTATGCTTTCTGCAAATTGCAGCCTGGTCAAGAGTCTTATTGATAATTTTTCTATCCAGTCCAAAACTGTTCTTATAATATTTTGCTCCAACTTTCAAGCAGGTGGGCTTTCCATCTGTAATCATAAAAATCTGCTTATTGTTTGTCTTTCTTCTGCGAAGAATATCGTGCGCTAATTGTAATCCTGAAACAGTGTTTGTGTGAAACGGACCAACTTCGAGATATGGAAGATCTTTTATTTCAATTGGCCAGGCATCATTACCGAATGCAATAATATCCAGAGTATCCTTTGGATATTTTGTTGTGATTAATTCAGAAAGTGCCATTGCAACTTTCTTCGCAGGTGTAATTCTGTCTTCACCATACAAAACCATTGAATGAGATACGTCTATCATCAATACAGTTGAAGTGAGTGCTTTGTAATCTCTCTCTTCAATCTCAAGATCCTTTTCAGTTAATTTGAAATCTTCAATTCCATGATTGATTTGTGCATTCTTTATTGAATCGGTCATATCAATTTGGTCGAGAGTATCACCAAAGTTATATTCTCTCCTGTCCGAAGTAATCTCATCACCATGACCGGAAAATGGAGTTCTGTGATTTCCCTTCGCAGTCTTTCTCAATTTACCAAATATTTCCTCCAACGATTGTCTTCGGATCGTCATTTCACTTTTTGCGGTCAGTGAAATTGTATTCCCATCTTCGTTTTCTTTTATAAACCCTCTTTCCTTTAACTCGTCTATAAAGTCACCCATTCCATATTCTTCACCAGTGATATTATATTGACGATCAAGTTCATTCATCCAGTTCAATGCTTCTGAAACATCGCCAGAGGTGATTGTAACAAGCTGAAGGAAAACCTTGAGCAAATCTTCAAAGCTGCCATTGCCTCTGTCTTCAGGGATAAAATCTGTAAATCTATGACCTATCATACTTTATTTAACAGTGTTAATGAATTATTAGTTCACAATAATTTCGTTTTGAAAATAAATCAAACTTTGTGTTAAAGCAAGAATATTTTTTAATGAGAAAGTAGAAGGGATAAGGGGGAAATTTCCCCCCTTAAATTATTTTTTTTCAGCAGTAATTCGCGTTTCTAAAACGTTATCGATAATCTTGTACTCTTTTGCCTCATCAGCAGTTAAGAAATAATCCCGATCGCAATCTTTAGTTATCTGTTCGATAGTTTTGCCTGTATGCTTGGCAAGAATATTATATAAAGAATCTCTTGTTTTCATCATTTCCCTTGCGTGGATTTCGATATCAGTTGTTTGTCCTTGCAATCCGCCAATCCATGGCTGGTGAATCATAATTTTTGAATGGGGAAGAGCTGAACGTTTGCCACTAGCACCACCAGCTAAAAGAATTGCTCCCATGCTTGCAGCCATTCCCACACAAATTGTGGAGACATCAGGTTTTATATAACGCATAGTGTCATAAATTGCCATCCCTGAAGTAACACTTCCACCGGGTGAATTGATGTAAAGGTTAATATCCTTCTGTGAATCTTCAGCTTCAAGGAATATTAACTGTGCAATTGTCAGGCTTGCCACGTGATCGTCAATCGGCATACCGATGAAAATTATTCTCTCGCGAAGAAGCCGTGAATAAATATCCATTCCACGTTCGCCGCGTCCGGTCTGTTCAATTACATAAGGCACAAGCTGGTTATATATTTCTAATTTTTCGTTCATTCTTTTTCCTCTTTCTGCTTTTTAGCAAGTGTTTCAGGATTAACTTTTTTAATTTCATTTTTTTCTTTTAGAAAGTCGAACAGTTTTTTATCGAGCATCCTTTCCATCTGGTTAGATGACTTATAATAATTTATAAGTTTGTCCACAGGCAAACCTGTCTTTTCAGCATCTTTTGCTGCAAGCTCTTCAAGCTCTTTATCCGTCACTTCAAGATTTTCTTTCTTCTGTATTTCATTTTTGAGTTGATACCACTTCACTTCATTTAATGCTGATGGTTGAAGGTATTCCCGCAAATACTTTGTATCAACTTTTTTCATACCTTGTTTTTTGAGCCTCTCCTCTTCACTCTTAACCATTTCATCCAATATACTTTCGACCATAAAAGAGGGTGGCGTAAAATCATTCTTTGTAATTATTAAACCAATGAGTCTGTTCCGGGTAAATTCGTCAGCTCTTTGATCATAATAATTCTGAATGTTTTTTTCGATTTCAGTTCTTAGTTCAGCTTCGGTTGAAAGCTTATCTTTTGTTACTTTTTTAATAAGCTCTTCATTTAATTCAGGAAGAACTATTTTCTTGATTCCAAGTATTAAAACTTCATAATCAAAATGCTCAACAACTTTTTCTTCCTGGCCATCTTTATTCTGAACCATTCTTTCATCGTGAAAATGAAACTTGAACTTTTCTCCAACTTTTTTTCCTTTGGAGTTATCTTTTATATCAATGTGAACATTTTCATTTGAAAGATCAATCTGCATTTTTTCAGGCTTACTTTCGGCGGCTGGCTGTCCATCTTCACTAACTCTGGTCAGTTCAACATCCAAAATATAATTGATATCATCACCAACAGAATCAGAATCTTCCTGTAAACTGCTTGATCGTAAAATATTATCAATTTCTTTTTCAACGTCATCTGGCTTAACATTTAAGTCGGGAACTTCGATTAGTTGTCCGGTATAATCCTTAACCTCAATTTCAGGTATGACTTCATATTTAACTTTAAATTTAAAATCTTTTTCGATGTTGAAATCGAGATCAGTCATAACTGGTTGACCTATTGGGCGTAAATCATTTTCTTTTGCTAACTGCCAAAATTTGGAGTTTGCTACTTTTTCCGAAGCTTCAAACTCAAGTGTATCACCAAATCTTTGCTTAATAATCTGCTTTGGTACTTTGCCTTTTCTAAATCCTGGTATTTGAATTTTGCCGGCTTCTTTTTTTACTTCAGCTTCAATTTCATTTCTAATCTCATCGTAGCTAAGACTAACTTCGACTTCTTTTTCCGATTGTGAAATATCATTTACCTTAAATTCCAAATTAACCTCAAATAATTATAAATAGTTTAAGTTAGTGCGAGAACGGGGACTCGAACCCCGACACCTTTCGGTACTAGATCCTAAGTCTAGCGCGTCTGCCAAATTCCGCCATTCTCGCAGATTTGTTATTTTTGAGTGTAATTCTCAAGAAAATTGGCTACAAATATACTGTCGGAGGACTTGTATATCAATTCAAAATCAGAATGATATGGGAAGTAAATTCAGACAACTCAACTTATCCTTTTGATAGACATCGGCTGACAATAATCTGCCAAAACAATTATTTATATTTAGTTTTGTAAAAACAATTCGAAACAATAAATCGTTCTTATGGATAAATTCATAATACAAGGTGGAAAAAAACTATCGGGAAGTGTCAAAGTAAGCGGTTCAAAAAATTCATCGCTTGCACTAATGCCTGCATCTATTCTAGCTTCAGGAAAATCTTTTCTGAAAAACACCCCTGAGTTAAATGATGTCTTTACAATGTCAAAGTTGTTGAAACATCTCGGTGCTGAAATTAATTTTAAAAATGAAGTCTTAGAGTTAGATACTTCAGGAATCAAGGAGTTTACCGCTCCTTATGAACATGTTAAAAAGATGCGTGCGTCTGTGTATGTGTTAGGTCCTTTGCTTGCCCGATTCGGAAAAGCAAAAGTATCATTGCCCGGTGGTTGTGCTTGGGGACCACGTCCGGTAAATCTTCATCTTGAAGCAATGAAAAAATTAGGTGCTGACATAGATTTAAAGGATGGGTACATAATCGCAGAAACCAAAAAATTAAAAGGTGCTAAGATTAATTTTGATGTTTCATCTGTCGGAGCAACCGGTAATGCGATGATGGCATCTGTTTTAGCCAAAGGGAGTACTCTCATTAACAACGCTGCTATTGAACCCGAAATTGCTCAACTTGCAGATTATTTGGTGAAAATGGGTGCACAAATAAATGGAATTGGAACAAACACTTTGGAGATACAGGGTGTAGATGAATTACATTCAACAGAAATCACCACGATTCCGGATAGGATAGAAACCGGTACGCTTTTAATTGCCGCTACAATAACAAATGGCAACATCACTTTGATTGAGACTTCATCAGAACATCTTGAAGCTGTTCTGTTAAAGCTTGAAGATTGTGGATGTAAAATAACCAGAGCGCCTAACAAGATTTCAATTGATGCAAGAAATATCAAACTAAATCCGGTTTCAATTACTACTTCAATTTTTCCGGGATTCCCAACCGATATGCAGGCACAATGGACAGCACTTATGTCCATCGTAAATGGTGTATCTACTGTAACTGATACAATTTATTTTGACAGGTTCAAGCATGTTCCTGAATTGAATAGACTTGGTGCTCAAATTGAATTAGATCAGAATACAGCAATTGTTACTGGAGCAAAGAAATTGAAAGGTGCAAAAGTGATGTCAACAGATCTTCGTGCAAGTGCAAGTCTTGTTTTAGCTGGATTAATTGCTGAGGGGACAACAGAAGTATTAAGGGTTTATCATCTTGATAGAGGATATCAAAGAATCGAAGAAAAATTAAAATCGCTCGGCGCTGATATACAGAGAGTCGAAAGCAAGGAATATTAAATTTTAATATGGCTAATATTTTTAAAAAAAATAATTACTTAGCTGTTTACTTATTTATAATTGGAGTTATTAATCTTTTTCTCCAGACTCTGCCATTGACAAATGTATTTGGATACGAATTCTCTGCCATAAATGCTTTGTTGCTATCATTCTTATCCGGTTTATTTAGTATTTCTTTATTAAAATCCCTTGTTAAAGAAAATAAAAAATTTAATGTTGAAAATTTCATATCAGCATTAAGATGGATGATTTTTTTACCTTTTGCAATTTCAGTTATCAACTCAATCATATTTGGCTTTTGCTCTTTTACAGATGGACTACTCTTTTACTTAGTAATTACTTTCCCTTCAGTTATAATTGGAAGTGCTATTGGAACATCAACTTACTTTTTAGTAAATAAATTCAGAGTTACTGCTTTTATAGTTTTTTATTCACTGATTTTATTTATTCCTGTTCTTGAAATCTATTTTAATCCACAGATCTATCTTTACAATCCCTTGTTCGCTTACTTCCCGGGAACAATTTATGACGAAGGTTTGAGTGTGGATCTCAAACTAACACTGTACAGATTTTTTAATGTAGTTTTTTTCCTGAGCATACTAGTTTATTTAATTAAATATCAATTTAAAAACTCATCAATAGTAAGACGCAAATCCTTTTTGTTTCTGACGATCGGGATAGCTGCAATATTTTATTTTTTGATTTCACCTCAAATAGGATTTACTACTACAGAATCGAGATTAAAAGATGAGCTTTCATTTTATATTGAATCGAATCATTTTATAATTCAAGCTGACAGACGAATTACTAAGGCAGAACTTCAGCAAATTGTTGTGAACCAGGAATACTATTATTCACAACTCAGTAAATATTTTGCCGAAGAACCTAAGACAAAAATAAATTCATTTATTTTTTTCGACAGCCAGCAGAAAAAGGATTTATTTGGTTCTGGTGCTGCTGATGTTGCCAAACCCTGGCTGAATAGTATTTATGTTTCTTGCGATAGCTGGGAGAGTACACTGAAACATGAAATTGCTCATTGTTTTACAGCAAATTTTGGAACTGGAATATTCAAGCTGGCCTCAGGATTTAATCCAGCACTTATTGAAGGTGTTGCTGAAGCAGCGGATGGATTTTATGATGAGAACAGCATCCATCATCTGGCCACATTGGCATATAGAAATGATAATAAAGTAAATCTCAATACACTTTTTAAAAGTTTTAGTTTCTTCGGCAGCGTATCTAGTTTATCTTACATTTATTCCGGTTCCTTTATAGAATTCTTAGAAACAGAATATGGAATTGAAAAGGTTAAAGAATATTATCGCACCAATGATTTTCAGAAATCTTTTGAAGCTGATTTAATTGATGTTGTAAAGAATTATGAAATGTTTTTGGACACATCATTTGCTGTTGGAACAAAGCATCAAGCTAATTATTATTTCGGACGTAAATCGTTGATTAGCAAGGTTTGTCCGCGATATGTTTCATCGAGTCTCACAAAGGCTTGGCAATATTATTCTGAAAAGAATTATGAAAAAGCCGGGGAAATATTTGAAGATATTCTATCCAAAGCAGAGAACTACAGTGCGATTGTTGGTCTCTCGAAAATTTATGAGGACACAGATTCACTGGCAAAAGCTATACATTTACTCCATTCAAGCTTAGAAATATTTAATGGAACAAGCACTGAATATGATTTGAAATTTCGTTTAGCTGAGCTTTATGTAAAAAATTCTGAACCGGATAAAGCTAAGGAGATTTACAATTATTTGTCCAATGCCAACCCGAGCAGAAGAATTGGATTGCTTGCCAATACAAGAATTTCATTAATGCAAAATGGTAGCATTGAGAATTATGTTAAGGGAAGTGATTATGATCGATATGCAGTTTTAAAAAATTTGAATTCAAAAGCGTATAACTATTCATCCATACCTTTAATGATCGATTTAAGTAATTCGCTTGAGGAAGATTATAAAAAGTTTCTGCAAAACTTTGTAAATCATCTTGAAGTGAAAGATGAATTGAGCAGTTATTCAGTTTATAAACTTTCAGAATATATGCTTAAAAATTTTGATTATGCCAACGCACGAAAAATGGCTGGATTTGCATTGCGATATAAAGGCGATGCCAATACACTGAAACTCACAGAGGATCATTACAAAAAAACTGAGTGGTTTTTCAGAAATGCTAAGAGGATTATTGATGAAACAAATTTTGAGTTGAACTAATAATTATGAATTTCAAAGAGGAGTTAAAAGAGTATAGATTGCTCCAGACTGCTTCCGAACTAGCAGCGGAACTCGGAGTTGAAGTATATGTAGTTGGCGGCTTCATCCGTGATCTGATATTGAATAAAGAAGTTGAGGATATCGATTTCCTTGTTGTTGGTGATGTGATGAAGTATGCTCAGACTTTTGCAACTTCACTTGGAATAAATGATATAGTAGTGTTTAAGACTTTCGGAACGGCACACTTCAATCATCAGGGATTAAATTTGGAATTTGTTGCAGCCAGAAAGGAGTCTTATAGAAAATCCAGCAGGAAACCGCTTGTTTCAGAAGGAACATTCATTGATGATATCTCGCGACGTGATTTTACAATTAACACAATAGCGGTCTCTCTTTCAAGAGAGAATTTTGGCGAAGTGATTGATCATTTTAATGGCATTGATGATATCGGGAAAAAGCTTATCCGAACTCCTCTCGATCCAAAGATTACATTTGATGATGATCCTCTAAGAATATTACGGGCATTTCGTTTTGCTTCTCAACTAAATTTTAATGTTGATGAATCAATTCTAAAAGCTGCGGAAGAGCTTAGAGACAGGCTTGAAATAGTTTCGCAGGAAAGAAAGACTGATGAGTTTCTGAAAATATTAAAATCACATAAACCTTCGATTGGATTAAAACTTTTACAGCATAGTAATGTGATGGAAGTAATCTTTCCAGAGATATCCCAGATGATCGGAGTTGAGCAGAGAGAGGAATATCATCACAAAGATGTGTTTTATCATACGCTTGAAGTAGTTGATAACATTTCAAAAAAAACTGATAATGTTTGGCTGAGATTCGCAGCATTGGTTCACGATATTGCAAAACCAAAAACGAAAAAATTTGTAGAGGGAACTGGTTGGACATTTCACGGGCACGAAGAGCTAGGTGCAAGGATGATGAAGTCAATTTTCAGAAGAATGAAGCTACCAATGAGTCAGCTTGATTATATGGAAAAATTAGTCAGACTCCATCTGCGCCCAATAGCACTTGTAAGTGATGATGTAACAGATTCAGCAATAAGAAGGCTGGTCGTAACAGCAGATGAAGATTTAGAAGATTTGATTACACTTTGTCGTGCTGACATAACAAGTAAGAACCCGGAAAAAGTAGATAGATATTTGAACAATTACGAAATTGTAATAAAGAAAGTTTTAGAGGTTAAAGAGAAAGATAAGCTGCGTGCATTTCAGTCTCCTGTTGGTGGGGAAGAAATAATGCAAGTTTGCAATTTAAAACCATCAAAGAAAGTTGGGGAGATTAAAACTGCAATTGAGGAAGCAATCCTCGATGGAATTATCGGAAATAATTATGAAGAAGCTTACGAATACCTATTAAAAATCAAAGACCAATTTATTGAGAAATAGTCTGAACTATAATTTAACCCTCAATCCAAACAGATAAGTTTTATCATTAGGAATGGCTTCATTATTCTTGATTCCCCAGAAAACATCAACTGGAATTTTATCTTTCACTTTTTGTAATTCTTCAGCTGAATTAAAGCCATTAGATTCCGAATAAATTAAATTGGAGTTTAAAGATGCAGTAGTATCCGTATCTACCTTCTTATCTTTTTTAAGAACCAAAGCATACACCAGTATTCCTGCAATTAATAAACCGCCGACTATATAAATGGTTGAATTATCATTACTATCTTCAGTTTGGGTTGAACCGCCGCTGCCTCCACCAGGAACATCAAAAATTCTTAAATTACTTTGGGCTAAACTCTCAGATTGAAGGGTGATTATTGATATCATCAATATAAATGTGAAAGTATTCAAAAGAAGCTTAAATAATATTTGCACTTTTTTACCTCTGAAATTGTTGTCACTAATATACTGTATTTCAAATGAAGGATTCAAGCAGTGTAATATTCCTTATAATCATATTATAAACCGGTATTGAAAACAAGAAGCAGCAAGGCTATATAACCGAATATGTAATAATATTACCGTTCGTAATGTTGGTTAATCCGGGGAAAGCGTAATGTGTATTTTTGCAATGGGATTTATACATTCATGAAAATAATGTAACATTGCATGTTATCTAACTGTCTAATTCATAATAAAGGGAAAAATTCAAATTGGAGATAAGAATGCGATCCACAATCATAATTTTGTTTACTATTTTAATTAATGCAATCATTTCGCCTCAGGAAAAACTAACTCTTGACGGAGCTATAGGAATAGCTCTGCATAAGAATTCAACTTTTCTTAAAAGTTCCAGCCAGATTGACGGATTTAAATCTGGAGTTCAGGCAGCTTACGGCAATTTTTTACCAACTCTTGATGCAAATGCAAATTGGCAGTGGAATAAAACTGATCAGCAAGGATTAATAGTTGATCCTGTGACCGGTCAGATTATAGATGCATCACTGTCAGATCAAAGACGATCTTATACTTTAGGGCTTGGTTCTAACTGGACATTATTTGATGGACTTGCGAATATTGCAAATTTGTCAAAAACCCAGGATGAACTTCAATCTGCAGAATTTACTCTTGAACGAATCAAGCAGGATATCGTTTTCCAGACAATGTCATTGTATTATGATATAGTTTATACTGAACAACTTCTAAGGGTTAAGGAAGACAATCTTAAGTGGAATGAGAAAAATTTGGAGACAATAAAAGAGCGCAGCAGACTTGGCGCTGCAACTTTAGCCGATGTATATCAGCAGGAAGTGGCTAAAGGAAATGCTGAGCTTGAGCTAATAGTAACTGAAAATGATCTTCAGACACAGAAGAAAAACCTTTTGTTTTACCTTGGTATTGATGTGCTTGAGGAATATGAATTTTCAGATTCATTAACTGCTATAGAGATAGAAATACTAAATTCAAATCTGCTGGAGGACTATCAGGATATTACTGTGCTTGTAAATCAGGCTTTGGACCAAAGATTAGATTACAAATCAGCAATGCTGAATTTGCAAAGTGCAAAAAGTGGAGTGACAATTGCAGAATCCGGGCATTGGCCTTCATTAAATGCAAACGCTAATTATTACTGGTTGGGAAACAGTCTTTCCGAAGTTGACAAAAATAAAAATCTTCAGGTGGGATTAGGGCTTAACATCCCAATTTTTTATGGCTGGTCAGTGAGCAACCGTGTTCAGCTGGCTGAAGTTCAAAGTAAAATCAGTGAGATAGAAGTAAGCGATATTGAACGGGATATTAAAAGGCAAATTCAGACAAACTACCTGAATCTTCAGGCTTCTCAAAAAGCTTTAGTTGTAAGTGAGAAAAACATCTCAGCGGCAAAAGAAAACCTGAAGATAGAAGAAGAAAAATATGCACTTGGATCGGGTAAGCTGTTAGACGTTCTCATCGTAAACTCACGTTATACTGATGCGTTAACTTCTCTGCTCAATTCTCAATTTGCGTATATAGTACTTAGCCAGCAGCTAAAGTATTACCTTGGAGTTTTAGATTATAAGATTTATGAACAATAGACTTTTTAGGAGATAAAAAGAATGGCAAATGGTAATAAAAAAAAATCGAAGAAAAAACTTTTCATATTTGGCGGATTGGGTCTTCTGGTCCTCATCCTTGTAATTGTAGCTCTAACAGCTGGCAGCAAGGAAAATATTATTCTAGTCCAAACTGAAAAGGTTGCAAAAAGGAGTATCACTCAGACAGTAACTGCAACAGGTACGATCGATCCTGAATTTAAAGTACTTATAACACCCGAAGTTACAGGTGAAATTATAAGCCTTCCTGTGAAGGAAGGAGACATTGTTAAGAAAGGACAACTTCTTATCAAAATTAAGGGTGACCAGTATATGGCTCAAAAGGACAGGCTGGAAGCAAACTTAAAATCGGCTGAAGCAAGTCTTCGAATGAGTGAGGCGGAACTTAAACGAATTGAATTGGAATTCAATCGTGTAAAAGAACTGCATAACAAAGGATTGTCGAGCAATTCCGAATTGGAAAACGCAGAAGCAAATTACCTTTCAACAAAAGCTAGTTTCGAATCATCGGAAGCTAATGTTCTCCAAAGCAAAGCGCAGTTAAGAGAAGTACTTGAGACTTTATACAAAACCACAATTTATTCACCGATGGATGGAATTGTAACGCAGTTAAATGTTGAGTTAGCCGAGAGGGTATTAGGCAGTGGTTTCAGTCAGGGAACTAATATTATGACTGTTGCAGATCTGAGTAATATGGAAGCTGTAGTTGACGTAGATGAAAATGATGTTGTCTTAGTGTCAGTCGGTGATACTGCAAATGTAAAAGTAGATGCATTTGGCGACAGAATATTTCATGGTGTAGTAACTGAAATAGGTAATAGTGCAAAAGCAACTGGTTTTGGAACACAGGAGCAAGTAGTAAATTTTTCTGTGAAAATTAAGTTAATTGATCTTGATACTAATTTACGCCCCGGAATGTCCTGCAATGCAGATATAGAAACCGAAACTGTTAAAGATGTAATAAGTGTGCCCATACAAAGTGTTACCGCGAGAACAGATGTACCTGGTGGAGAGGATACAACTAATGTAGAACAAAAAGAAGGTAGTGAACCAAGTAAACCTATGTTCAATAAGCCAAAAGAAGTTGTGTTTCTTGCTGATAATGGTAAAGCAAAAATTGTGGTTGTTGAAACAGGTATAAGCGATGATAATTATCTTGAAATTAAAAGCGGAATAAGTGTCGATGATGAAGTAATCTCTGGAAGCTATAAAGCAATTTCAAGAGAGTTGGAAGATGGCTCCATTGTTAGAGTCGAAGAAAAGAAGAACGGAAATAAAAAACAGGAACTTGTAGCTGAGGATGAAAACTAACCAAACCAGGATATATTTATGAA
Source organism: Ignavibacteriaceae bacterium (assembly GCA_035478175.1). Lineage (GTDB taxonomy): Bacteria > Bacteroidota > Ignavibacteria > Ignavibacteriales > Ignavibacteriaceae > IGN2. The sequence continues at coordinate 7,882 of DATIJX010000194.1, read as the reverse complement.
TATTATTAATATAGAACATATTGCAAAAATTTACCAGGTTGGATTAGAAGAAGTTCATGCTCTTCGTGATGTTTCGCTCAGGATTGATAAAAATGAGTACGTTGCAATTATGGGTCCTTCGGGTTCCGGTAAATCTACTTTAATGAATATGCTTGGCTGCCTCGACACGCCAACATCCGGCAAGTATGAATTTAATAGCGTTAATGTCAGCGATATGGATGACAATGATTTAGCAAGAATCAGAAATAAAGAAATTGGATTTGTGTTTCAAACTTTTAACCTGCTTCCAAGATCCGATGCACTTCATAACGTTGAACTTCCTCTGATTTATGCGGGAGTTTCTTACAGCGAAAGAAGAGAGAGAGCACAGAAAGCGTTGATTGATGTCGGACTTGGCGATAGGATTCATCATAAACCAAATGAGCTTTCAGGAGGACAGCGACAGCGGGTAGCTGTAGCCAGAGCATTGGTTACAAATCCATCAATTATTCTCGCCGATGAGCCTACTGGAAATCTCGATTCTAAAACTGGTGAAGAAATAATGGTGCTCTTCAATGAAATTCATGATAAAGGGAACACAATCATACTCGTAACTCACGAAGAATATATTGCTGAACACGCTGCGAGGATAATCAGGCTGAAGGATGGTCTGGTTGAAAAGGATGAAGTTGTTAGAGAAAGAAAACTACCGAGTTTGAAGTTAGGTGGTATAGAGGTCTAAAGTTCTAAAGGTATAAGGATAAATTAGAGAAATGGATGAATACTTAAGGATTTAATTATAAATGAATGATGAAAATATATACTCAAATCTTAAAAATGGTGATATTAATATCAATGAGCCGCACGAATTTTATAATGAGAAAAGAGATTTCACTTCACTTGAAGCATGGATTAAATGTCGGGAAGTAAAATTATTTTTTTATAAGAAAGTTCTTTCAAAATTACCTAAAGAAGAAAAATTTAATCTTGATATTCAGATACGTAAAGCATCTGTTAGTACAACATCAAATATTTCGGAAGGCTATGGGAGATATCATTATCAGGAAGGAACTAGATTTTATAGAATTTCAAGAGGTTCCTTATACGAACTGAAGGATCACTTAATTAGTTGTCACGATTTAGGCTATATCGAAATCACTCTCAAACAAGAAGGTGAAGTGCTCATTGAGTCTGCAAAAATTACATTGAATGGATTTATAAATTATGTTAAAAGTAAAATCAAATAAATCAATAATTTTATCATTCGGTAAAGGTATCAGAATACTACCCATATACCTTTATACCTATATAACCATATAACCAACTATGCGATATTTTCTATTTGAACTAAAAGAAGGAATGATGATAGCATTCAGAGCATTGAAAGCGAACAAAGTTCGTACTTCGCTTACAATGCTTGGAATATTCATCGGTATCACTGTTGTTGTATTGATGTCAACTGCAATAAAAGGTATAAACAATTCATTCCAGGATGGGATAAGTGCATTGGGTTCCGATGTCTTATACATTGATAAATGGGCCTGGTTCTCAAATGAGGAATGGTGGAAGCTGCGTAACAGAAAAAGTATTACTATGTCTGATTATGAGCATTTTAAATCTCTGGTAAAACTACCAACTGCAGTTGCACCGGTTATAAATTCTCAGCAGGTTGTAAAGTTTAGTGATAAGAGAGTTGATGGAGTTTTTCTAAATGGGTCAAACGCAGATTATGTTAAGACAACAAATTTTACATTCGATCAGGGAAGATTTTATAACGAGGTTGAAAGCAATGCATCCCGCCAGGTTGTGGTTGTTGGAAGTGAAATAGCTAAACAACTTTTCCCCAGAGGAGATGCGCTGGATAAAACTATTAAAATAGGAAATGCTAACTTTAAAGTTGTTGGTGTTTTGGCTGAGCAGGGAAGTTTTATTCTTGGACCCTGGAATCCGGACAACCAGGTTTTTATACCAATCGGAACTATATTTAAAAATTTCATAGCACAGCATAGAGGAACGGTAACCTTCAATGTTCGTGCTCCAAATCCTGCTATGGTCGAAGAAACTAAAGCTGAAGCAGAAGGTGTAATGAGGAAAGTAAGAGGATTGAGGTATGATGAAGAAAATGATTTTTCTATCAACCAGCAGGAAGGTTTGATGGAAAATTACAATTCTGTAGTCGGTGTAATACAGATTGCTGGTTTATTCATCACAGGCTTATCACTTTTCGTTGGTGCTATTGGAATTATGAATATTATGTTTGTTTCAGTTCGTGAACGGACAAAAGAAATTGGAATTCGTAAAGCTATCGGTGCTAAAAGGAGAACTATACTTACTCAATTTTTATTAGAATCCTTAGCGATATGTTTACTCGGAGGAATTGCAGGACTTCTGGCAGCAATATTAGGAAGTATGATGTTGAATCAGTATTTCCCAACATCCATCCAGGTTGATGCTGTGATTATTGCAATCGGTGTCTCCGTAATAACAGGAATTTTGTCGGGATTAGCTCCAGCATATACCGCTTCCAAATTAGATCCAGTAGATTCATTGAGGTACGAATAAATGAAAATAAACCAATTATCTCAAATTGCCGTTCAATCAATCATCAACAATAAGCTAAGAACATCGCTCACGATTCTTGGCGTGGTGGTTGGGATATTCTCAATCATTGTAATAATGACAATTATAACAATGCTTCAAAGTAGTATTGAAGACGGACTTTCAATGCTGAGTAAAAATACTTTCCAGATACAGAAGTATGAATCAATGCGCGGTCACGCTCAGGACAGAAGCCAAAGAAACAGAAAAGATATCACAATTGATGAAGCTTTAAGGTTGAGAGAATTGTTGACTCAGGCACAATATGTCGGTGCAGAACAATGGCAATTCGGTAAAGTAGTTAAGTTTGGTAATCTTGAGACTAATCCGAATATCAGTGTTGCAGGTGCTACCGTAGATGCAATGAAAACCAATGACTGGAATGTTGATTATGGAAGGGACTTAAGGGAAAATGATGTCCAGTATTCCGCGAATGTTTGTTTGCTTGGTCCTGAAGTTGCAGAGAAAATTTTCCCAAACATAAACCCTGTTGGACAATTGGTTCGAGTTGATAACAAACCACTCAGAGTAATTGGTGTACTTGAAAAGCAGCCTGCAATGTTCGGGCAAAGCAGAGATAATTATATTGTTATGCCGATTACTACCTGGCAGTCTATTTATGGTAAGTACAATCGAAGTGTAAACATAACAGTTACAGCACTTGATAAAGAATCTTACAATGATGTGATAGAATCCGCCATCGGCCACTTCAGAAAAATCAGGAAAGTGCCGGTTGGCGAGCCCGATGATTTTTATGTATTTAGTAATGAGTCTATGATAACTCAGGTAAATGACATTACAGGACCGATAAAAATTGGTGCACTTGCTGTTTCGCTTGTTGCTTTGATTGCAGCAGGTGTTGGTATAATGAACATAATGTTAGTTTCAGTTACTGAACGAACAAAAGAAATTGGAATCAGAAAAGCTATCGGTGCGAGAAAGGCCAGCATATTAATTCAATTCCTGATTGAAGCTGTAATTTTATGTATCGTCGGTGGTTTTGCTGGCATTGCTTTGGGCATCGGGATTGGAAACTTTGCCGGCAGCTTTTTAAATGCTCCTATGGCAATTCCGTATGATTGGGTTTTTATTGGAATAACTATGTGTGTTATTGTCGGACTTATCTTTGGGACTTATCCAGCTTACAAAGCCGCTAATCTTGACCCGATAGAGGCGCTGAGATATGAATAACCTTACCCTGTCCCTCTCCTTAAAGAGGTCATGTGATAACTTTGATAAATTGCCACGAGCTTCAGCTCGTGGTTTAGGGATTTAAAAAAATCTGGGCTTTAGCCAAACATTTTTCGGCTAAAGCCGTAAGTTGATTTAGTTTTTATGTACCACGACTTAAAAGTCGTGGCAATTCTATATTTTCATACAGCTTCTAAAAAGGAGAGGGAATAGAAGGGAGAGGTTATTTTAATATTAATTTACTGATAAAAAAAGTTTTAGATTAATAAGATTTTTATTTCGGGGATTTAATGCGGTTTAGTCAACTTTTCTTCCTTTCGCTTCAATCATTAAAAACAAATCGTTTAAGAACTCTCCTTACAGTTCTTGGTGTTGTTGTAGGAATCTTTTCTATCATAGTTGTGATGACAATTGTTACAATGCTTCAGAATACAATCAATGAGGGATTCCAATTTCTTAGCAAGAATACATTTCAAATTCAAAAATGGCCGGCAATACAGACTCGCGGTCAACAAGAAAGACAAAAGTATAGAAATAGAAGAGATATAACATTAGAAGAATTTTATCGTTTTGAAGATATGATGAAAGATGCAAAGAATGTTGGTGCATATCAAGGTGCAGGTGGGAAAGTTATTAAGTTTGGTAACCGGGAAACTAATCCTAATACTTACATAGTTGGAGTAACCGAAGGAGTTTATCCTTCACTAAATCTTGAAATTGCAGATGGCAGGGAATTCAGAAGCAATGAGATTGAATATTCCAGCAATGTTTGTGTGCTTGGAAACTTTTTGGTCGAAAAACTTTTTTATGACGTTGATCCTGTTGGGCAGATAATCAAACTCGACGGATATCCTTTACGAGTTATAGGTACGCTAAAGAAAAAACCTGATTTCTTCGGGCAGACAGTGGATAACTATGTTGTGCTTCCAATATCTACCTTCCAGTCTATTTATGGAAAGAGAACAGATACTGTTGACATTACAGTAATGGCGAATAGCGCTGAAGAATATGAGAGCACTATAGAATCAGCGATTGGATATATGAGGATGATAAGAAAAATTGAACCGGGTGAGGAACCAGATTTTGAAGTATTCAGTAATGAATCATTGATTGGTCAGGTTAATGATATAACCGGTCCGATTAAAATAGGTGCGCTTGCTGTTTCACTTGTGGCTTTGATTGCCGCCGGTGTTGGCATAATGAATATAATGCTGGTTTCAGTTACAGAACGAACAAAAGAAATTGGAATTAGAAAAGCTATCGGTGCAAGGAAGTCAAGCATATTAATTCAATTTCTGATTGAAGCAATTATCTTGTGTGTAATTGGTGGAATAGCTGGAATCACTCTTGGAATTGTAATCGGAAATTTTGCAGGGAGTTTTCTAAATGCAGAAACAGCAATTCCGTATGACTGGGTGATTATCGGAATTACAATGTGCATAATAGTAGGACTTATCTTTGGAACATATCCAGCTTACAAAGCCGCTAACCTTGACCCGATTGAAGCGCTGAGGTATGAGTGATAAAGTGATTGGAAAGGAGATCATATTAATTCACTTAACAGGCTTTCTCCAGATTCTTATTCTTTATTATAGATAACAGGAGTTTTATGCTTCCATTCCTGCCACAATTTATCATTTGTAACTAACTCCGCCATAAAATGACTAACGTTTATTCTGCTGGTTTTTCCGGGATTAAAAAGGGGACTGCGTATTTTATGATTATGTATTTCATATTTAGTCACATCTTCTTCATCGATAAGCGAATCAGGACGAACAGCAACCCAATCAATGCTTGAGTCTGAGCCTAGTTTATGAACAAGATAATCAGCAGCAAGCATATTATCCCTGTGCGGAGGCAATAAAACTTTTAATAATGAAAAAATTATCATTTCTCCAAAGCCGTTTCTTTCTCCTATCGTTTTATTCGTGTATGCTGTGGTGCTCATCAGGATAAACTTTTGATTAAGCTTTAGAGAATACATTGCTTCAATTATTTTTCTTGCAGTATTGAAAACCATTTTGTGGGGAGGACCAAGAATACCTTTTGGACTTATGTTGTGTCCGAGGCAGCAAATAACAGAATCACAATCTTTAACAAGCTCCGTTATTTTAGCAATATCAAAACCGTTTACATTTCCTTTTGTTATTTGTATTCTCTTATCATTGGTAAAAAATTCAGGAATTGCGGCAGATGCTCTCACAACGATTCGAACTTGAATATCCCTTTTAACAAGTTGCTGTACTACCAGCTTACCTGTTTTTCCACTCCCACCTAAAATCAGTGCTTTCATTATGATTTCCAATTGGATAAAAATATTTTTACTACGAGCGACATTGCAATTAAACTATAACCTAGAGCTGTCGGATTGCTTGGCTGGTTATACGGTTTCTAAAAATACCTACTACCATTTGGTTGGTATTTCCACTTAAACTTTGCTGATGTTTTGTAATTTAGAGCAGTGCTGTCATAATAAGCGTTTGTATTAATTATCAAAATTTTTCCGTATTTATTTTCATTTGTTTTGACTGCCCATATCTGATTTACTCTGATTGGTAAAGCCAAATCTTCATAGTTTGAATCTGGTGCCTCTGTCAGATTATAGAAGAATGTTTTTGCAGAATCATAATCGGAAAATTCTTTAACTAAATTAAACGCCGGTCTTAGACTATCAGCCGCAAAGAAAACTCCAAGAACATTTCCTTGTTCATCTAAATGAGCAAGTATGATTATATCAGGAATAATATTTTCTAAATTTGGAATAGTAATAGCCTTCCCATATGAAAATGAAAAGCCAATCATATTTTGGTTAATAGTAACTTCATCAGAAGTTTCTACTATTGGTTCAGTGCTATCACATCCATAACATAGTAAGATTACTAACAGAAGTGAAGAAATTATTTTATACATATTAACCTCTTTGAAATACTTACCTTATAACGGCTTTGCGCCTAACCCGCTGCCAAGAACAAGGAAGCCGAGTAAAACACAATTGCCGATGATTAAGCCGTAGGTGCGTAACTTGTTTTCATACGCACCGAAGGCAAGTTAATTAATTAAGTAAGAACACTTAGAACAACAAACTATAACTAAAACACAATTTCAAAAATCACAAAATAGCCGAACTAAAATGGCGGTCGGCGTTGAGGCGCTTGTTATGTGTTTTCTAAACTAGCAATATCCTTAATCGGTTAGAATATCTATAATCAAGTATAAAATTATTTTGCAACAATATTTTCAGGAGGTAAATCCTCCTTTTCGATTGGCGCGACTTTTTTACTCAACATAAACAACCTAAGCGAGGATACAAAACCTGCAATTGTAACTCCATAAATTATTAGCGAGCCAGAAAGCACTGCAAGAACAAATAAAAATAATGCAATTGCCAAATATCTGCTTGATTGAATAATTAATCCTGTTCGCTGATGCAGAAATAATTTCCCATGTAAACCTCTTCTGCTTGCTCTATATCCAAGCACATTTGTAAGGTGTTGTGTATCAACTATTAATAACATTCCCCAGATAAATCCTAAGAAAAATTCCTGTAGTAGGTTTGGTATGAATAATAATGCAATCGGCAACCCAATACCTGCGATTATTGTTGCTGTAAAATGCCGAAGGTTAAATATTTTTAGTTTTGATACTGATTCCTGTATTGCCGGGTTGCCCTCAATTGTATTTACAGGGTAGCTTTTATAGTGTTTTGAATAATGTTCTTTCCTTTCTTTTTCTTGCACAAGAGTTAATAAATAATCACTCCACATTAAGAGCATTGTAATAAAACCTATGATCAGCGGATTATTTATTAAAAATTTTAATATCATTTTTATGCCTTATACACATACCATTTTATAAACACATAACGGCGTTGCCGCTAACCGGCAGCCTTTAATAGCCATACCGAATAATCGCAACTATTATTTATTTATAAAAATGTTTCTTAGAACAACCTAATTAAACAACAATTTATTTTGCAAATACAATTTTACAACTTCACAATTGACGCACTAAAACCGATGTCCGTATTGAGCGGCGGGTTAGTTTGCTTTAACTTGGTAAAGCATATATTATATCTATAAATATTTTTTCAATAAATCCTTCTGGGAAGGTTATA
>DATIJX010000193.1:0-2451 GCA_035478175.1 Ignavibacteriaceae bacterium | reverse complement strand
GTTCTGCAGCGCGGTGCTACCGTTGATGATATAATCAATATGACAGCGATTGCTGTTGCCGAAGCAGGAGCAAAGAAAAAGTAATCAATTTTAAGGGTGAAGGGAAGAGTTGGATTTTTTCTTCCTTTCACCCAAAATCATCTGAAACCGCTAATTTAAGTTTTATTGCTTTTAACCGATTAGTCCTTTAATTTTTTCCCGCTCGTTATAATTTTTAGTTTATTCATTTATAAATTGTTGATATGAAAGAAATAAGAATGCTTGCTGCGATTATGTTTACCGATATGGTGGGCTACACAGCGTTAATGCAGGAAAATGAACGGCAGGCAAAAATATTAAGAGATAAACATCGGGCAGTTCTTGAAAGATTAATATTTGATCATCGCGGTCAGATACTTCAATACTATGGAGATGGCACTCTTTCAATATTTGGAAGTGCTATTGAGGCTGCAATCTGTGGCGCTAAAATTCAACAAGAACTTCAAACAGAACCCCAAGTACCTTTAAGAATTGGTATTCATGCTGGTGATGTTGTATACGATGACGAAGGTGTATATGGAGACGGAGTTAATATTGCTTCAAGAATAGAAAATATGGCCATACCGGGAAGTGTTTTAGTATCGGATAAAATTAACGATGAACTAAAAAATCAAACTGAAGTATCTTCTGTTTTTCTTGGCAGATACGAACTGAAGAATGTCAAATATCCGGTTAAACTTTATGCTATTAAATCCGATGGAATCATTTTACCAACTCCAGATCAGTTGGTAGGAAAATCAGCCGTATCAGATCACTCTATCGCAGTGTTGCCATTTGTTAACTTAAGTGCTGAAAAGGATAATGAATACTTTAGTGATGGTATTACGGAGGAACTTCTCAATGCACTTGCAAAAGTCGATGGACTATTGGTTACATCACGCACGTCATCATTTGCATTCAAAGGAAAGAATACTGACATAAGAGAAATAGGTAAACTGCTTGGTGTTAAAACAGTGTTAGAAGGAAGCGTTCGAAAATACGGGAATCGAGTTCGGGTAACCGCGCAGCTTATCAATTCAGAAAATGGATATCACAAATGGTCTGAAACTTACGACAGAGACCTCGAGGATATTTTTGCGGTGCAGGATGAACTTGCCAACTCAATTGTTGATCAACTCAAAAAGACAATAAATATTCATAAACCCGCAAAGCATCTCGTCAAAGTTCCGACTGAAAATATTGATGCCTATAATTTATACCTTAAAGGATTATATAATTGGAATAAATGGTCGCCGGATTTTATTTTGAAGGCAATTAAATATTTTGAAGATGCGTTAGCAATCGCTCCGGATTTTTCTCTTGCATATTCACGATTATCGGCTTGCTACATATTTTTAGGTGCTGCAGGTTTTATGTCGACTGAAGAAGCCTATTCAAAAGCAAAAGAATATGCTAATAAATCTTTTGAAATTGATAGTTCTCACATTGATGCCCAAATTACAACGGGAATGATTAAATACTTTAACGATTGGGATTGGGTGGGTGCGGAGAAGTGTTTCCTTAAAGCGCTTGAAATAAATCCGAACTCAGCTGAAACGCACCAGTACTATGCATTACTTTTAACGACTCTGGGATATCATAAAAAAGCTTTAAAGCAATGTGAATTTGCATATCAAATTGATCCCTTAAGTGCACCCATCAGCTATAGTCTATCATATGTTTATTACAATAACAACCAACCGGAAAATGCAATTGCGCAGCAGAAAAAAACAATTGAACTTGATCCTGATTTTGGTGATGCCTGGAACAGCATGGCATGGATGTATTTGAGATCAAATCAATATGATAAAGCAATCGAAATTTTCAACAAGATTCTAAATGAACCAACAAATATTATGAAAGCAACTTCCGGTCTGAGTTATGCTTATGCTAAGCTTGGACAAACTGGACGAGCAATTGAGTTCATTGAAAAAGCAAAAACAACAGAATCAGAGCACTTAACAATTGATTTGGAGCTCGCAATCGTTTATACTGGATTGGGTGAATTGGATAAAGCAATTGATTCACTTCACAAAGCGGTCGATAGACGTGTGGGTGGTCTGAATTTTATAAATGGTAAATTCTGGAAAGAGCTCCATGATTATCCTCGATTTAAAGAAATTCTTCAGCGTATGAATTTACCTTTGGAATAGTTTTCATTCACAATAACTAAAGCAAATAATAATATTCAGAAAAAATAGAATCAGCTTGAAAAGCTATTATTTCATACTATTATTTTTCTTTGCATTACAACCCCTGATTAATTCTCAGCAACCGGATACTAAAAATTATATTACAATAATTCCGGGAGAGCAATATGCTGCGAGCGGATTTTATGAATTCTGGTTTGGTGAACACTGGCGTGAAGTATGGACAACTCCAATCAAAGTTGAAGTTCTTAACCTTGATAAATTTGCCGGTGGATTGATTCCA
>DATIJX010000192.1:0-4816 GCA_035478175.1 Ignavibacteriaceae bacterium | reverse complement strand
CTTCACAATTTTCACTAAACACTTTGTTTAATGTTACGCTGCTGTCTTTGGAGAGACTACTCAGTTCTTCTGCTTCAATGCGATATAGCTTACAATCTTTATTGGCAATTGCAAAAGAGACTCTGTTGGTTTTTTCAAGTATCTCCTTCTCACCAAAAAAATCAGAGAAGGTTTTGTAGATAATACTTCTGTTATCACAAAATTTAATTTTCACTTCACCTTCTATCACCAGATAAATGTCTTTGGCTTCATCATCAAAGGAATAAATTATCGTACCTTCTTTAGCAGTGAAAAAGTTTTTCGGTTTAATAAAAGATTTCAGAAAAGACTCTGAAACAGAGTTGAATAGTAAATTTGGCTGGACGAGTTTTAGATTATTCTGATTTAACATCATATTGTTCCCCTTTTATTTTTTACAGAAATTATTTCGCTTTTGAGCATCAAATAAGCTACTTCTAAAAGTTTCAAATTAAATACCACACAATCTTTACTTTTTAACTTGAATTGATAATCTTCCCTAATGATGCGACCTTATTGACAAGTAAAAATTTCACATTTTGACAACATATTCTATGGAATATTAGAAAATGGCCTGAATTTCAATGGTTTCCTCAATAGTTCATTCACGACAGCTACGACAGTGATGACGCGAATTTTCACTTTCAATAAATGACAATTCATCAATTTCAACTTGTTTTCGCAATAAATACGAAGGATACAATTGTTGTATGAAAGTTGTTAAAGATCATGGAGTAATTAATTTTTCCTAAGGACGCAAAAATTATGAATACAGGTCAATCGTTATTCGCCATAGGTGCATTGCTGCTGCTTTCACTAACAATTTTACGAGTTAATAATAATATTATCTTAACAGATTCTATGATGATTGATTCGAAATTTGGAATAATAGCAAATTCAATAGCAACATCACTGATAGAAAGTGCAACTGAGAAATTTTTTGATGCAAATACAAAAGAAGGTCCGTGTGATATTTCTGCACTTACCTATCCTCCGAATAAAGAAAGCGGCGAAACTGGTCCTGATAATTTTGACGACTTTGATGATTTTAATAATTATCCTCAAATAGATACTGTTGGCTCCGTGGTCTTCTACTCAATGTGTAAAGTATCATACGTTGATCCGGATCCAGACAATCCGACAAGCCTGGATAACGTGGTAAGCACTCGGACCTGGAATAAAAAATTAAGCGTTTCTGTTACCTGGACGATGAATGATCAAACTATAGGATTCTCTGCCGACACTGTTAAGCAATCCACTATTTACAGTTATTGGTATTTCTAATTTAATCAGGAGTAAATGATGGGTTTTACAACTCTTTTAGATATTGCAGGTTCGATGATAATAGGGGGAATATTAATGATGGTACTTTGGCGCTTAAGTGATGCCAGTACAGAAAAAACCTATAACAACAGCGGAGAACTTACAGTTCAGCAAAACCTGTTAACATTAGCAGAAATGATAGAATTTGATTTCAGAAAGATCGGATATTGTAACACCTGGAATGTTGTAATGGATCCCAGAACCAATCAACCTTTCATATCTTCTCAGGCAATTATTTATGCCGATGAAAACAGCATGGTGTTTTATACCGATCTTGATCCGTATGACGGAAATCTTGACTCGGTTCGTTATTACCTGGGTCCTCTTTCAGAGTGCACGTCAACCCCAAACCCGAGAGACAGAATATTGTACAGGGTAGAAAATAACGATGTACCTGTAGCTTCAAATTTGGGAGTAACTGACTTTCGAATGGTTTACTTTGACGTAAATGATGACAGTATCCCGTACCCTGTTCTAACCCGTGGTTTAATAAAAAGTATTGAAATAAACCTTACCGTTGAAAATGTTGCAGCTTATGATGAGAAGTACTCGAATGCCTTCTGGAAACAAATCAGGCTGGCTTCCAGAAATGTAAGCAGATCAAAAACAAAATAATTAGAAAGGATTAAATAATATGTCAGGTAAAGCAATTCTTCTAGTAGTAATCGGTTTCACATTAACACTTTTAGCTGTGGGACAAAGATTTGGCGGTATATCCAACAGGGTTGTTGATAATTATGTTAAATACCAGGTGGAAACTGTGGCACATAACATTGCACTCAGCGGTGCCAACATTGCTGCAAACGCTATTTATATGAATCCTGTTTGGGATGAGGGATACTCAGTTCCGTTCCAAGGTGGTCATCTGGATGTCACAGTAGAAGTGATAAATGCTGCTTTAGGTTTTCGGGAGATAACCTCACGCGGCACATTCTATGGCAAATCTAGCGAGATTAAATTAAGAATTGCACCAAGTAATTTTTCTGAATATGCCTATTACTCTACTTATGAAAGAGCCAGCTCTACATCAACCGGAACGATATGGTGGACGGGTAAGGACACAGTTTGGGGACCCTTCCATACTCAAGACAAACTAAGTTGTGCGTTACATCCGTCATTTCTTGGTAAGCATACTTCCCACAAAGGCGCTATACAATACAAAACAAATAAGACAACTGATTCTCCTGTTATAACCGGGATATATGAAGCAGGAAAAAATTTAGAGATACCGCCTCAAGCTGTTGAGAATCTGGAAGCAGCAGCAGATGATAATGGATATAAATTCCACGATCAAGATACTGTTTATCTTGTTTTCGACAGAGATACATTACGTTACAAATATAGTTATTCGAGCAACTTTACAGCTCTCTACTTACCCTCTGCTGCACCTAATGGTCTTATATATGCAAAAGATTGTGTAGTACGGCTTCAAGGGGTCGTGAAGGGAAGATATACCTTAGGATGTTCTTCCTCTTCTACTTCTACAGGAAAAGGAACTGTCTGGCTGGATGATGATATAGTTTACGAAACAAATCCACAGGTAGACCCAAATTCTACAGATTTATTTGGTATAGTTGCAGAAAACTATGTCTGGATCACCGAAAATGCCGCTAATAAAAATAGTATAAATATTCAGGCATCTGTCTTTAGCGAACAGTGGGGTTTCGGCGCATACAATTATAATGGTAGACCTGTCAGTGGCGACATCAATCTTTTAGGTGGAATACAACAGAACTATAGACAGCCAGTAGGAACATTTGATTCTAATGGTATTAAATCAGGCTTTACAAAACAGTATCGTTATGATTGGAGACTAGCGTTTATGTCTCCACCGTTTTATCCCGGTACAGGTGGCTTTAAAATAGTTTCGTGGTATGAATAGATAGTAAATCAGTTAATTTTTTAATATTTCATTTTATATCGGAGAGAACATATGATGCATTTAAAACCAAACAAGGGAGTTGCAGCAGATCTTCCCAGATTTGATGTAACAATCTCCTCCAAGGAGAGAGGTTTTGTGAACATTACAAAAGTGGTTGTAATTGTTTCTGTGTTGTTAGCAATTCTTATGATCACAATAAGATAAGCTAATTACTATTTAGTAATCTTCAGTAGCGAATTGAATCTTTAATTTACTTTGTAGGACTATACTGCAAAATCTTCATTACGAATCAGCAGTAAAATTGCCGACTGAGGAATAATCAGATATTTTTCTTTATCAAACTCTATTTCAACAGCTTCCTTTCTTAAAAATATAGCCAGATCCCCTTCCCTTGCTTGCAACGGTATGTACTTCACTTTATTTGCACTTTCTTTCCAGGGCTCATCCTCAACTTCGGTGGAGGTTGCATATCCAGGTCCAATTTTAATTACATAACCACTTTGCACGCGCTCCTTTTCAGCTACACCAGCAGGCAGATACAAACCGCTCGAAGTTCTCGAAGACTCCTCCTGAGGCTTTAATAACACTCTATCTCCGACAACTATAAATCGATCAATATTTCGCAAAATGGATTCCATTAATATTATTAGAAAAATTCTCACTTAAATATATTGAAAGATATCAGCATTTTCATGGTAAGATTTATAAGTTATCATCAACTATTATCCGGATTTCCTCTTTTTGAATTTTCTATAAAGAAATGTTTATTCCTAAATTTGAATCATTATTAGATTAGAATTAGTTATGTCCGATTTCAAATCAAATTTCTGGGATGAGAGATATTCTTTTGAAGAATATGTGTATGGCATTGAGCCAAATCAATTCTTTAAGGAGCAGATAGATAAATTTTCGTCTCCCGGGAAATTATTCCTGCCCGGTGAAGGTGAAGGAAGAAATGCAGTATATGCAGCAAAGCTAGGCTGGCAGGTTGATGCTTTTGATCAGAGCATCAAAGCACAAGAAAAGGCATTGAGGCTGGCAAAGAAAAATGAAATGAATATTAATTATCAGGTAACTGATCTTACAAAGTTCTACACTGAAAAAAATAAATATGATGCTGCCGCAGTTATCTTCGTTCACTTTAGTTCTGAAGAACGAAGTGTATTTCATCAAAGAATAATAGATTCTCTCAAACCGGGTGGTAAACTAATTCTCGAATCATTTTCTAAAAATCAATTAGGTAAAAGTTCTGGCGGGCCACAGAATTTAGAAATGCTCAATTCTCTTGAAGATATTAAGAATGACTTTAAAGAGATGAGGACAATCCTTCTTGAAGAAAAAAATGTAATACTTAATGAAGGCGATAAGCATAAAGGAGAGGCAAGTGTTATTGGCTATGTTGGAGAAAAGGTGAAGTAAATAATGAAAAAAGTTTTATTCATAACATACTATTGGCCGCCATCGGGGAAAGCATCGCTTCACTGGCCATTAAAAATAATAAAGCATCTTCCCTCTTTCGGATGGCAGCCGTTAGTGTTGACAGTGGATGAAGATACCTTCTCGCAGAAAGATGAAACTTTTATAAATGAAATT
>DATIJX010000191.1:0-4809 GCA_035478175.1 Ignavibacteriaceae bacterium | reverse complement strand
TCAACAACCTTTGTATCGCCGGTGACAATTTTAACTCCCGCTTTTCTGGCTGCTTCTTTCATTGAAAGAACAATTTTCCAAAGATCTTCTATCAGTAAGCCTTCTTCAATTATAAATCCAACAGAAATATAAACTGGTTTTGCACCTGCTACGACCAAATCATTTACCGTTCCATTAACTGCAAGTTCGCCAATGTTTCCACCGGGAAAAAATATTGGTTGCACAACATATGAATCTGTAGTGAATGCTAGTCGAGATTTATCAACATTGAATATTGCGCTGTCGTGCTGTTCATTTAGAAATTCGTTATCAAACTGGGAGAAAAATAATTTACTTATCAATTGATGCGAAAGCGTCCCTCCACCGCCATGAGCAAGCAGAACATGTTCGTAATCACTCTTTGGTATTGGGCAGCTAAGCCCTGATGAAAAATCTATTTCGTTTTTTTGTTTCATATTCATTTGTCATGCTGAACTTGTTTCAGCATCTTTTTTTAAAGCGATTATAATTTAAGATTCCGAAACAAGCCTGCCTGACGGCAAGACAGGTTCGGGATGACGATATCTTCCGAAATGAAAATAAGCAGCGCAAGCTCCTTCGGTTGAAACCATTGGCGCGCCGAGCGGACGCTCGGGTGTACACTCTTTTCTGAAAGCAGAGCACTCAATCGGTTTTTTAATTCCTTGCAATACTTCTCCAGCAATGCACAAATGAGATTCTTCTGTTTCTATATTTTCAACTTTGAAAATCTTCTCAGCATCATAATCAGAATATTCTTCTTTCAATTTAAAACCACTTGAAGGAATATTGCCAATACCTCGCCACTTTCTGTCTGTTCTTTCAAAAACTTTTTCGAGTAGTTTTTGTGCTGCAACATTTCCTTCTTTTGTAACTACCCTGCTGTATTGATTCTGAACTTCAGACTTTCCATCTTCAAGTTGTTTAACTGTTATCAGAATTCCTTGTAAAATATCTATTGGCTCAAAGCCGGTTACGACAATCGGCACATTATATTTTTCTGCAATAGGAAAATATTCATTATAGCCCATAACTGCACATACATGTCCCGCTGCAAGAAAGCCTTGTATGTTGTTATTCTTAGATGAAAGAAGGGCTTCGATGGCAGGCGGAACAAGAACGTGCGAACAAAGAATAGAATAATTCTTTATTCCTCTTCTTTTCGCTTCGATGACTGACATTGCATTTGCAGGTGCAGTTGTTTCGAATCCAACAGCAAAGAAGGCAACTTTTTTATCCGGATTATTTTCGGCGATCTTCACTGCATCAAGTGGCGAGTAAACCATTTTTACATTTCCACCTTTTGCTTTTATGCTAAGCAGATCGTGCTTTGAACCCGGCACACGAAGCATATCACCAAACGATGTAAAGATAATATCTTCTCGCTGCGCAATTGCAATGGCTTTATCGATAAGTTCCAAAGGCGTTACGCAGACTGGGCAGCCGGGACCGTGAATAAGAGTGATCTCTTCAGGCAATAATTCTTCTATACTATACTTTAAAATGGAATGTGTTTGTCCTCCGCAAATTTCCATTATCTGCCAGGGTTTTGTCACAACGGACTTTATCTCTGCAGATAATTTCCTTGCAGCTTTTCCATCTCTGAATTCATCCAGGTATTTCATTATTCTATTAAAACATATTAAGAATTTTCTTCTTCAATGTCGCCCATTTCTCTTAAAATTCTCAAAGTTTCCTCAGCATCTTTTTCGTCCACTTTATTTAGTGCAAAACCAACGTGAACAAGGACATAGTCTCCAATATTTACATTATCTAACCATTGAATACAGACATCCTTCGACACTCCGCCAAAATTTACTTTCGCCATTTTTAATTCAGGATTGCTTTCATCAATTGAAACTATTTTTCCGGGAACAGCAAGACACATTAGCTAATCTCCTTAGTTAATTGGTTTTCCTTTTCAGTTTCAGAGTGTTGATTGTGTTTTCCAACCGAGTCGGAATTTGACAACATCATATATGCAGCTATCTGTCCAAGTGCAATTCCCCCATCATTGGGTGGAATACGCTGATGCCAGTAAACTTTATATTTATTCTCTTGCAACAAATTTATTGTTCTTTCTGTTAACAATGCATTCTGAAAACATCCGCCACTTAAAACCACCTTATTCAACTCAGATCTTTTTACGATTTCAAGAATTACTTTCGCAAGTGTGTTGTGAAACTTTGTTGAGATGAATGAAGAATTTATGTCCTTCCTCAAATCATTAATCATTGAAATTAAAATTGGCTGCCAATCAATAATTAATTTATCTGTTTCTTTTATTTCAAACGGATAAGATCCCTTCTCATTCAAATCTGCGGCGAACTCAAGCATCATTGCTGCCTGTCCTTCGTAGTTTGTCCGGTCGCAAATTCCAAGCAGCGACGAAACAGCATCAAATAATCTTCCCGCACTCGAAGTAACCGGAGAATTAATTTTTTTCGATAACATATTTAGCAATATGCCAATCTCGGCCGAAGTGAATTTATTTTCAATTAAATCACTAAACTCATTTACAAAAGATACGCCTGCAATTTCAAATAGAATTCCTGTAAGAGATCGTCTTGGTTCTTTTATTGCTTTTTCTCCACCGGGAAGCACAAACTTTCTAAACTGAGCAAAATGTTTATATGAATTATCATCAGTTAAAAAAAACTCTCCACCCCAAACCGTTCCATCCAAACCATAACCGGTTCCATCCCAGGAAACTCCAAGCGCATCACCTTCAACCTGGTTTTCAAATCTGCAAGCCGCAACATGTGCATAATGGTGCTGAACTTGTTCTATCTTTTCACTCAGCTGCTTTGCGTATTTGGTTGAAATGTATTCGGGATGAAGATCACTTATTATTATTTCGGGCTCAGCGTTATAAAGGAGTTTAAAATCATCAATCACTTTTTTAAACGTTTTATTTGATTCCTCAGTTGAAAGGTCACCAATGTGCTGGCTGATAAAAATATTATTTCCTTTTTTCAGTGCAACTGTATTCTTCAGGTGACCGCCGACAGCAAGTATAGTTTTCTCTTTCAACAAAGAATATTTCTCGTTTACCATTACAGGTAAAGGTGCATACCCTCTTGCACGCCTCATAACAAGTTCACGATTCATAATTACCCGGACTATAGAATCATCAACGTGACGAACAATAGGTCTGTTATGAATCAAATAATAATCAGCAATTCCTTTCAATCTTTCCAAAGCTTCATACTCGTCGATACAAATTGGCTCTTCTGACAAGTTTGCACTGGTTGCTACAAGTGGAAGATTCAGTTTTTTCATTAATAAATGATGAAGCGGTGTGTATGGAAGCATAGCGCCGAGATATGGATTGTGTGGAGCGACGGTAACTGAAATTTTGGATATAGGATTTCCGATTTTAGATTTTCTTTTAAGTAAAATAATGGGTGACTCAGGAGAACAGAGAACTCTTTCTTCTGTTTCGGAAACTTCACATACTTCTTTAACTGACTCTACTGAGGGAAACATCAATGCAAAAGGTTTTTCTTCGCGATGTTTTCTTTTTCTTAATTCTCTTACGGCTTCATCGTTAGTTGCATCAACAATTAGTTGAAAGCCGCCCAATCCTTTTAACGCAATTATTTTACCCTGGCGAATTAAATCAACTGTTTGCTTTAAGGCAGATTGTTTTTCAGAAAAAATATTTCCGTTTTCATCCCAAAGGAATAGTTGAGGACCACACTCCGGGCAGGCAATAGGTTGCGCGTGAAATCTTCTGTCAGAAGGATTTTCATATTCTTCCCTGCACTTATCGCACATCTTAAAGTTTTTCATCGATGTATTCGGACGATCATAGGGAAGAGATTCGATAATAGAAAATCTTGGTCCGCAATTAGTACAATTAATAAACGGATATAAATATCTGCTGTTATTTGGATTTAACATTTCTTTCAGACAATCATCGCACACTGCCATGTCTGGAAGTATAAATGCAGAGACATCATCACCCTCTTCACTTTTTTTAATTTCAAATTTTGAGTAACCAAGAGGATCGAGAAAAGAATGCTCAAGACTGGTGATTACAGAAAGCTTTGGTTTGTCTGCTTCAATTCGTGAGAGAAAATTTCTTAAAATAGATTCGCTTCCTTCTGCTTCAATAAAAACTCCACTTGAATTATTAAGCACGTAACCATTCAGGTTCAATTCATTAGCAAGTTTGAAGATGAACGGACGGAAACCAACACCCTGAACTGCACCCCTGATTGCTATGTGGATTCGTGTGTTCAATTATTTTTTAATTTTATATTCGATCCATCCACACCATTCTGCAATTCCTTCATCGGTTGTACAGGAAGTTTTAAATACTTTTAGTGAAGGATTAATTGATAACGCATTTTTCATAAGCGTTTCTAGTGAACAGTTTACATATGGGACAAGATCGATTTTATTGATAATTAATGCCGAAGCATTCCTGAACATTGCAGGGTACTTTAACGGTTTATCATCTCCTTCGGTTGTGCTAACAATTACAACTTTAAGATCTTCACCGAGATCATATCCGGCAGGACAAACAAGATTACCAACATTCTCTATGAAAAGCACTTCGAAGTTATTTTTCTCTATTTGCCCAAAAGCATCTCTTACTAATCCGGCCTCGAGATGACAAGCTCCCTGTGTAATTATTTGAACAACAGGTACACCGTAAGCAGCCACTCTTTCTGCATCAAGACTTGTCTGCACATCACCTTCAATCACAGCAACATTAAATTTATTTTTAGTATGATGAATTGTTTTTTCAATAAGGCTGGTTTTTCCAGAACCCGGTGAGCT
>DATIJX010000190.1:0-4105 GCA_035478175.1 Ignavibacteriaceae bacterium | reverse complement strand
AGTATCAGCTCCTGTTGCAAGCGCTTCTTTCGTTCTTTCTTCGTTAATTCTTCCGCCTTCATCATCTTCCAGGAACATTCTTCCGCCACCGGCACCACAGCAGAAACCTTTGTCCTTGCTTCTTTTCATTTCAACAAGATTAATTCCAGCTACTGCATCAAGACTTTTTCTTGGTGCATCGTAAACGTCATTATATCTCCCCAAATAGCATGAATCGTGATAAGTTACATCAGATTTTCCGTTTTGCTTCAAGGTGATTTTCTTTGAAGCTATCATCTCATCAATTAATTCTGTATGATGAAGAACCTCATAGTGCCCGCCAAATTGCTTGTATTCATTTTTTAATGAATGATAACAATGCGGACATGCAGTAACAACTTTCTGAACTTTGTAATGATTCAAAGTTTCTACGTTTTCCATCATAAACATCTGAGCTAAGTATTCGTTGCCAAGTCTTCTTGCAGTATCACCATTGCATTTTTCCTGAGTTCCGAGAATTCTAAACTCAATGCCGCCTTTTTGCATAAGCTTTGCGAATGCTTGAGATACTTTCTTGTACCTGTCATCATAGGAACCAGCACAGCCCACCCAAAATAAATATTCACAATTAGAATCCTCAGCCATTGTTTTAACTCCAAGTCCATCAGCCCAGTTTGCTCTGTCAGCAGAATTGAAAGCCCAGGGCGAGAAGTTTGTCTCAAGACTCTTGAATACATTATTTAATTCAGATGGAAATTGAGACTCAGTTAAAACTAAGTTTCTTCTCATATCAACAATGCTGTCGAGATGCTCAATCATCACCGGACATTCCTGAACACAAGCCATACAAGTTGTGCACTGCCAGAGAACTTTATCTGTAACATAATCGTGAACAAGAGTTTTCTGAAACTCTTCTCCTTCAGTGATTCCGTTTGCAAGTGAAGGTGCTTTATCTTTCGTTCTTTGCCTGATGTTCACTATTATTTCTTTTGGTGAAAGTGATTTTCCGACTGTGTGAGCAGGACAGGCATCTGTGCATCTGCCGCATTCTGTGCAAGTATATCCATCTAGTATTTGTTTCCAGGAAAGATGTTCAATATCCGATGCACCGAACGATTCAGCATTTTCATCTTCAAGATTTAACTGTTTAACAGTATTTCTAGTCGGATCGAGATTCGCAAAATATGTATTCGGAATTGAGGTGAACACGTGCAAATGTTTTGAGTAAGGAAGCAAATTCATAAACCCAAAAATTGTTAGTATATGAATCCACCAGTAAACTTCATATGCAACACCGGCTCCGGCAGAAGGATTGTCAAAGAACATTGGTGCAAGAATTACAGTAACAGGACGAACTTCGTTACTGTGCAGCATAAAATCATTCTTCGCTACTCCAGCCATATTTTGGAAAAGCATTGAAACAACAACAATCAAAATTAATGTTAATATGACTGTAGCATCTAATGAAGCAACTTTATCCACCTGCAATCTTGGAACAGTAAAAACATATCTTCTTAAAAGTGCAACAACAACTGCTACAATTACGAGTACTCCAAAAACATCTTGAATTATTGTTATGGCCGAATAGATCGTTCCTAAAAATTCGAAAGTAAAAGGTGAATAAAATCCCTGAATGATAGCTTCAACAACTGCGAGGATGAACAACATAAATCCCCAGAAAATCAGGAAGTGAATTGTTCCTGCGACTGGATCCCGAAGCAGCTTTGATTGACCAAATGCAATTTTAATTACATTTCCTAAACGTCTGCCAACATCACCAAATCTATCATCCTTCTTTTTAGCAACTTTCATGTAAAGGAATAAATTTCTTAAGCTCCAACTAAGAAATCCAAAAGCAAAAAGAAAGACTAAAATGAATATGATGTTTTTAATTGTCATCAGGTAATATCAGATATCGCGTTAAAGATTACTTCGGCAGTTTTGATTGTTTCTTGGCAACGCCAAAGTAAATTGTTGCTGCGGCAAATACTTTAACTGCCATCCAAACGGTGAATATCGCAGCACCAGCTTTAACAGCATCAACAAAGTTGTGAAGATAAGCTGCATACAAATACAGAGTTCCGAAAGCGATCACAACCAACTCAGCAACAAACATTGAAATGATCACAGTAAAGTATTTTTGATTCTTCTCCGTTAAGTAACCAACCAAATAAGCAGCGATGGGAAAAGCCAGAAGATAACCACCTGTTGGTCCAATTAACCTTGCAAGTCCCATTGTGCCATCAGCAGTTTGTGCAAATACTGGCAAACCAATTGCACCAAGGAAAATATAAATAAGCTGACTGTAAGCACCATTCTTTGCGCCGAGAAAAGCTCCAGCTAAAAGCACGATCATCGTTTGCAGCGTAAATGGAACTGGTTTAATCGGAATTGAAATTTGTGCAGATATTGCAGTGAGAATTGAAAAAGATAACACCCAGAAAATAGTTGATTCTTTTACTGAACTAAATAACTGGGTAAATGTTAAGCTTTTTTTAGATGATTTCATACGTCCCTCAATTTAAGTGTTTGTTAAAAAAATTTAATGTCTTCTCTAACACAGAATCAAATTTTTGATTGCTTCCTGCAAAAGGATGCACTATATCAAATGTGTGACCTGTAGCTTTAATTTTATAAAATTCTGTTAATTCCTTATTTGACCAATTATAAATTTGTTCGCCCTCTTCAATTTTAACTGATAGGTCCTGTTCTCCGTGAATTATCATTAGCGGCTTATTCAAATTCTTAGTCGCGTTTTCAAGACTCAGTAAATCATTTTTATTTTGTTCGATATCTTCAAGTAAAGAAACATTCAACTGCATCATCTGTTTGGTTCTTGTATTCAACACTTCAAAGAAACCATTTTTTTGCCACTCTTTAGCCTGGCGTTCAGTGTATCTGTTAAAATTTGCAACTGAAGCCCACGTCACAACTGCTTTGATTTCTTTTCTTTTTGATGAAACAATCAACGCATCCCCTCCACCACGACTATGTCCTAATATTCCAATCGGCTTATTGCTGCTTGTTCCAAAAAAATTATTCAAATAACCATCTATTATTTCATTCAATTCTTCAATTTCAAGTGAGAACGTGTTTTTAGCAAATTTATCAAGCTCTGCAAATTCAGTTACGCCCTCGCCTATTCCATTGTGAGAAAAATTAAATGAAAGAACAAAAAAACCTTTTTCTGCAAAGTAATTTCCAATGTAAGGCCAGAAGCCCCAGTCTTTAAAACCTTTGAATCCGTGAACAAATATAAGGCAAGGTGCTGATTCTAAATTTTCGTAACCGTATGAAGTGATTCTTATTTTTTCATTTTTTGTTGTATTTAGCACAAAATCTTTGTTCATCTGATCAAATATGGCGAATATCGTTAGAAAAGTCAACAATTAGAGAAAATATAATATTTTAATAAAATATTAACTTTTTGATGTATTTAAGCCGTTTTTTAACTTTCGGATGGATTACAAAAGAATATTCATCATTCCAGAAACTGTTAATAATATGAATTTTACCTTCTCAGAAGATTTGCAGATGCTCAGAGGACTGGCCAGGGAGTTCACGAACGCTGAAATAAAACCACTTGCTCAAAAGATTGATGAGGAGGAAAAGATTCCAAATGGTTTAATTAAAAAGATAGCTGAAGTTGGATTTTTCGGTACATCATTTCCTGAGGAGTATGGTGGCGGTGGTTTTGGTAAAGTTGGATACTGTGTTATGATGGAAGAAATAGCAAGAGGCTGTTCATCAACTGCAGCGATGGTCGGTGCACATCAATCAATTGGTGCAAATGCAATTTATGTTGGCGGTTCAGAGGAACTAAAGAAAAAATATTTGCCAAGATTGTGTTCCGGTGAAATGATCGCATCATTCGCTCTAACTGAACCGGAAGCAGGCTCTGATACTTTCAATCTTAAAACTGAAGCAAAGAAAAAGGGAGATAATTGGATTTTAAACGGATCGAAGATTTGGATAACAAATGCTGGTATCGCAAACTTAATTTCAGTTTTTGCAAGAACGGAGAAAGGAATAACAGGATTTGCTGTTGAAGCAGATTCTCCGGGAATTACAATCGGTCCCCCTGAAAAAAAGCTTGGAATAAAAGGAAGCACAACAAACTCAATCA
>DATIJX010000189.1:0-4189 GCA_035478175.1 Ignavibacteriaceae bacterium | reverse complement strand
CAGATTGGAAGAAGAGAAAATGTGACGACTGAAAAACGTGAAGATAAGTCTAGAGACAGAAATCTTGATATCCGAAAAGAAACTCAGACCAGAAATGATGTTAAGACAGGTGTTGACAAAATTTTTGAACAGAAACGAACTGAGACTAAACGTAACTCTGATGTAAATGAAAACAGGAAGAACGATAACATCGAGACACGAAAAAGAGAGACCGGTAAGGTCAGCACCCAGAATGAAAATGTAAGAAAGAATAGTGATTTCAATACGAAAAATGAAACCCAGGGTAAAGAACAGAGTAGAACAAAAACTAACGAATCTGTTGAGCTTAACAAGAAGAGGCAGGAACAAAATACTCAGGCAAAGAGAAATGAAGTTAAGGAACAGAGCAGAGTAAAAACCAATGAATCTGTTGAGCTTAATAAGAAGAGACAGGAACAGAATACTCAAGTAAAGCGTGAGAACACCAGGGTAGCGGATAATGATCAAGTAAAGAAGAATGAAGTTAAGGAACAGAGCAGAAATAATAACCAGCAGAACAGAACCAGTGAGACGAAGGTGAATACTGAAAGAACGAAGGAAAAAGATAATTCTAGAGAACGAAGCCGAAGATAGCACTGAAGAACCAACTCTCTCTCCACACAAGCGGTATCATTAACGATACCGCTTTTTTTTATATATTTCCCGCCAAAAAATAAATTATTAAAAAATCAAATGCGCAATAAAGCCAATACTCTTTTTTACATCCTCGGTTCATTTTTTGTTGCAAACGCATTGCTTGCCGAATTTATTGGAGTGAAGATTTTCTCACTTGAAAAATTACTTGGTATTCAACCGATTAATCTTTCTTTCTTTGGTGAGAGCAATCTTTCATTCAATCTTACAGCAGGCGTATTGCTATGGCCTGTAGTTTTTGTGATGACTGATATTATCAATGAATATTTTGGACGAAAAGGTGTGCGATTTATGTCCTTTACCGCTGCATCTCTTATTGCTTACGCTTTTCTAATGGTCTACATTGCAATGGGCTTAAGTCCTGCCGATTTCTGGATAGAGCGGAATACTATGTCAGGTATTGTAAATATGGATTTGGCATTTAATACAATTTTTGGGCAGGGATTGTGGATAATAGCAGGATCACTGGTTGCATTTTTAATCGGGCAGTTTGTTGATGTTTATGTCTTTCATTTTTTGAGATCGTTTACAGGAAGTTCAAAGATTTGGCTTCGTGCTACCGGATCGACTCTTGTTTCTCAGTTTATTGACAGTTTTGTAGTTCTACTTATTGCCTTTTACTTTGGAGCCGGTTGGGATCTTTCGCTTGTTCTGGCAATAGGATTAGTGAATTACATTTACAAATTTATTGTGGCTGTGTTCCTAACGCCTCTACTTTATTTGCTTCATTTTTTGATTGACCGTTATCTTGGTAAAGAACTTTCGTTTAAACTTACCGAAGCGGCGGCAGCAGAAAGTCGCTTAAATTAGTTGCTAATCGTCTATTGTTATTGATCTAAATTCACTTCTATACTTAGGCTAATTCAGGATTTTGAAGTAATTTTATGGTGTAATTTTATTAATATTTTACTTCATCCATCAAATTAGTATTTCATTCTAAATGGTAAACTTGAAAACAAAATCTTTTCTAATTTTAATCAATCATTAATCTAAGTGAAACATAAAATTATCAGGAGTTAAATATGAAAATAAGCAAAGAAGAAGCACTGGAATATCACTCAATAGAAAGAAAAGGCAAGATAGAAGTAATTGCATCGAAGCCTTGCTTAACATCCCGTGATCTTTCTCTTGCATACACACCCGGGGTTGCGGAACCTTGCAGAGAAATTCATAAAAATGTTGAAGACGTTTATAAATATACAGCCAAGGGAAACTTAGTTGCTGTAATTTCAAATGGAACTGCAGTGCTTGGTTTAGGAGATATTGGACCGGAAGCCGGCAAACCTGTAATGGAAGGCAAAGGAGTTCTCTTTAAAAGATTTGCTGACATCGATGTGTTTGATATAGAACTCGCCTCACACGACTCAAATGAGATAATCAGAACTGTTCAAATGCTTGAACCAACTTTCGGAGGCATTAATCTGGAAGATATAAAAGCTCCCGAATGTTTTGAAATAGAGGAGAGACTTAAAGAAACAATGAAAATTCCGGTATTTCACGATGATCAGCACGGTACGGCAATTATTTCATGTGCTGCACTTATTAATGCAGTTGAAGTTGCTGGCAAGAAACTGGATAAAATAAAAATTGTTGTAAGTGGAGCTGGTGCGTCTGCAATTTCTTGCTGCAAACATTATTTAATGGCCGGTGTTAAGAGAGAAAATATCTGGATGTTCGATACTAAAGGTTGTGTAACAAAAGACAGAAAAGATCTTAATAAGTACAAAGAACTATTTGCTCAGGCAAAGGGTTTCGCTTCACTGGCCGATGCAATGAAAGGAGCAGATGTATTTATAGGCTTGTCCCAAGGTGGTATTGTTAGTAAGGAAATGGTTAAATCGATGGGGAAGGATCCTATTATTTTTGCAATGGCAAATCCCGATCCGGAAATAATGTATGATGAAGCGGTATCGGTTAGAGAAGATTTAATAATGGCTACCGGCAGAAGTGATTTTCCGAATCAGGTAAATAATGTACTTGGATTTCCATTTATCTTCAGAGGTGCTTTGGATGTGAGGGCAGTCGCGATAAATGATGAAATGAAAATGGCTGCTACGATGGCTTTGTCAAAGCTTGCGAAAGAGAAAGTGCCTGAGATGGTTCTTAGAGCTTATGGTGGTGTAGATTTTACGTTTGGAAAAGAATACATTATTCCAAAACCATTTGATCCGAGAGTGCTGTGGTACGTAGCTCCTGCAGTAGCTAAAGCTGCTATTGAAACTGGTGTTGCAAAGATAACCGAAATGGATTGGCAAAAGTATGAAGAGAGACTAAAGGAAAGACTTGGTTTATCCAAAGAATTGATCCGTGTAATGATCCACAAGGCTCAGAAGAAGCCTGTCAAAGTTGTTTTCCCTGAGGGAGAAGAAGAAAAGATCATTAGAGCGGCTCATGTAGTTTATAACGATAATATGGCTTACCCGATTTTATTGGGCAACGAGAAGATCATTAAATCACTAATTAAAAAATTGGAATTTGATGAAAAAGAGTTTCAGATAATTGATCCTGAATCAAGTGATAAAAGAATTCAGTACGCTGATGCTTTCTTCAAAAAGCGCTCAAGGAAAGGTTCTATCCTTAAAGACACTCAAAGTCTAATGAAGAAAGAAAATTACTTTGGTTCAATGATGGTTGAGCTTGGAGAAGCAGATGCGCTAATCAGTGGATTAACAACAAGCTATCCAACTACTATTCGACCAGCCCTTCACTGTATTGGAATGAAGGAAGGACTAAAAGTTGTTTCAGGATTGTATATCGTCTTCGCAAAACAGGATGTTTACTTCTTTGCCGATACAACTGTGAATGTTAATCCAACAGCAGAACAACTTGCTGAAATTGCAATATGTACTGCCGATACGGTAAAGGAATTTGATGTAGTTCCGAAGATCGCAATGCTTTCTTTCAGTAACTTTGGCAGTGCTCCTTATCCTGAATCAATCAAAGTGAAGCAAGCAACTGAGCTTGTAAAGAAACTCAGACCTGATTTGATGATAGATGGGGAAATGCAGGCAGATACTGCTGTTGTTCCTGAAATCAGAGACACAGAATTTCCTTTCAGCTCTCTTAAAGGTCGTCCAAATGTTTTGGTATTTCCTGATTTGAATTCAGGTAATATTGCTTACAAGCTTATGGCAAGAATTGGGCAGGCTTCAGTGGTTGGCCCGATTTTGATGGGAATGAAAAAACCTATTCATGTTCTGCAGCGCGGTGCTACCGTTGATGATATAATCAATATGACAGCGATTGCTGTTGCCGAAGCAGGAGCAAAGAAAAAGTAATCAGTTTTAATGGGTGAAGGGAAAGAATTGTAAAAGTTCTTCCTTTCACCCAAATTCATCTTCAACCGCTGGTTTAGGTTTTGTTGCATTTAACCGATCAGTCCTTTAATTTTTTCCCGCTCGTTACAATTTTTAGATTATTCATTTATAAATTGTTGATATGAAAGAAATAAGAATGCTTGCTGCGATTATGTTTACCGATATGGTGGGCTACACAGCGTTAATGCAGGAAAATGAAC
>DATIJX010000188.1:0-24237 GCA_035478175.1 Ignavibacteriaceae bacterium | reverse complement strand
GCTTTATTTTTATTGAGGCTGCACCCATATCAACATTTATATTTTTTGTTTTAAACTCAGTTAAATCGAAATCCATCGATGCGGCGCCTACATTAAAATTCATATCCCAAACGGGTTTGCCATTTAGTGCTATATCAACTTTATTTTTATAGCCTTTTCCAAATCTGAAGATAGCTTTGTCGCCCATATCAAAATCCATAACTGAACTGCTGTCAGTATCCATCCTGGTTAACTTATAATTATTTTTATGACCTTCAGTTTTTGCGACAACCAAATTATTAGTGGTATCTGCAATAATAAATTCACCCGCACCCGCCTCAAAATTTAGTGTCACAAACAGCAAAGTAGAATCATACTGCTCGGTGAATTCTGTTGTGGCAAATTCATAATCAGATTCATCTCCAAAAACAACATTAAAATCGTGATTAACTAAGCTTGCAAGGGTTTTGAAGCTTGAAAAAATGGCAAGTGCAAGAACAATTGCAGCAAGTCCTGCAATAACACTTTTACCATATTGATGTTTGATGAGAATTGACAAACCTATCAGGATTATAGTTAAAGGCCAGAGTTTCCAGATGGTTGCCCATTCCATAAAAATAGTTGTGAAGTTGTTTATAAGTACAAGTAATCCAAGTCCAACAAAAAGTAAACCCCAGAAAATATGTGATGGTTTCATTTTAAATCTCCTTTTAATTCTTTGCCTTTAGTAAAAGTCCGATGCCAATTCCAATAAGTATTACGGGCCAGTAGTGGTCAAAATCGAAGCGCGGAAAAATATTATCCAGCAAAAGCAATCCGCCTATTACCATTAGTACAATTGCTACCCATATTTGTTTGCTACTTGTTTGGGAGATTGAACTGGCAACTCCGCCATTGCTTACGTTGAATGAATCAGACTTGTTTTGATCGCCTGAAAAATTTGATCCACCACTTCCTTCTGAAGGGGATTGGCTGAATGGATTCTTTGGCAGCTCGTATGGCTTTTGAGGAACGACAATCCACAAAATTATATAAGCGATTATTCCTCCTCCTCCGAGAAAAACAACCACGATGAATAAGACTCTTACAAGTGTTGAATCAATATCGAAATATTCTGCAAGTCCACCGGCTACTCCGCCGATCATCTTATCAACAGTTGATCTATAAAGTTTCTTTGCCATTTTTTACTCCTTTAGAGCGTGAGATAATATTGATTAAAAAATTGTAAACTTAGCTTAACTATCTCACGTTCAGTAATTAATAATTCTTTTTATTCTCTGGTTCTAATAAATAAGATTTTTATTCATTTGCACTCTATTTGGTAAGTATGGTAAGAATCTATCGGTGATTGCAGGAGTTTCATCGGTTAATGAATGCCAGGAAACAGCACAATTGCATGGTTGTATGACTGCATGGTTGCATGTTTTGAAGATATATTGATATAATTCCATGCATTCATGCAGTCATCCAATCATGCATTCATTAATCTTTTTTCTTGATTTTGCTGAGTTTAGTGGTAGTGGTATATTTCGCAATAAAATCAATAATTGAAATGAAGATTGCACTCTGCCAGATAAACCCAATTATCGGCAATTTAGATTATAACAAAGAAAAAATTGTTAAGGGATACGAGAAAGGTGTCAAAGCAAAAGCCGATCTTGTAATCTTTCCTGAACTTGCACTCGTTGGTTACCCACCACTCGACTTAGTTGAAAAATCCGAATTCAGAAAAGCTGTTAATAAAAAGATTAATGAACTTGCTAAAATTACAGGCAATGTTGGTTTACTCTTCGGAGCAATTACTGAAGATGATGATAGAATTGGTACGAATATTCACAACTCTGCTGTGCTTTGCTATAATGGAAAAGTTCAATTCATCCAGCCGAAATCTTTAATTCCCAATTACGATGTATTCGATGAGATGAGATACTTCGAACCAGCCAAAGATGTTTTTATTCACGAGTTCAGAGGTGAGAAACTTGGAATTTCTGTGTGCGAAGATATCTGGAACGATGCTGACTATTGGTATAAAAGAAGATATTACGTTGATCCCGTTGAGACATTGAAGAAAAAAGGTGCAACCGTTCTGATCAATATCTCAGCAAGTCCGTATTCTTATGGAAAAAGAAAAGAACGATTAGAAATGTTATCAATTCTTTGCAAGCAAGATAAAATACCTCTTGCTTATGTCTGCTGTGTTGGTGTTCAGACTGATTTAGTGTTTGATGGTGGAAGTATGTGTCTGAATAAAAAAGGAAAGTTAGTTCAACTTGGTAAATCTTATGAAGAAGATTTCATTTTATTCGATACTGAAAATGATAAAGAGATAAAAGTTGAAGTCGAAAAATCATTTGAAGAAGAAGTTCTCGCATCTTTGATTTACGGTGTGAAAGAATATTTTGAAAAAATGAAATTCAAAAAAGCCGTAGTTGGTTTAAGCGGCGGACTCGATTCAGCAATGGTTACTTACATTGCAGTGGAAGCGCTTGGTAAAGAAAATGTTCACGTTGTTTTGATGCCTTCAAAATATTCAAGTGATGGAAGTGTGACGGATTCGGAGAAGCTAATTAAAAATCTCGGCATCTCATCCGATAATGTTTCTATTCAACCAGTTGTGGATGAAACTATCAATCAGCTTACTCCAAAGTTTAAGCAGAAGCTTGGAAAATTGACCGGAGAAAATATACAGGCAAGGATTCGAGGTGTTTACTTAATGGCTTTTTCAAATAACGATAACTACTTAGTTTTAACCACAGGAAATAAATCTGAACTGGCTGTTGGTTACTGTACTCTTTATGGTGATATGAGCGGAAGTCTTGCGGTTATTGCCGATGTTTATAAAAGCGATCTATACAGGATTGCAAATTTTATCAACAGGAAAAATGAAATTATTCCAAAAGAAATAATTTTAAAACCGCCTTCAGCGGAATTAAGTCCGAATCAGACAGACCAGGATGATCTTCCACCTTACGAGCTGCTGGATAAAATTCTTAAGATGTATCTGGAAGAAAATAAAGAGTTTGATGAAATTAATACAATCATTAAAGATGAAAAAGTTGTGAAGAAAGTGTTGCGGATGGTTGATATAAATGAATTTAAGAGAAGACAGGCTGCGCCTGCGTTAAGAGTTTCAAGAAAAGCCTTTGGTTATGGAAGAAGATATCCGATAGTTCAGGGCTGGAGGACTTAATATCTTATGGAAAAGAAAATCAAAATATATAATATTAATGATCCTGCTCAATATGATGATGATGTTGAATATTGGTCAAAAGTATCACCCGAAGAAAAATTAAGCATTACTCAGGATCTTCGGGAACAATACATAAAATTATTTAACAAACAAAAATTATACGATGAGAGTCGAAAGGCTCTTAGAACACACTATAAGGTTGTGCCGCTTAGATCAAAACAATAATAAAAAAATTTAACAATAGAACAATACCGAATATGAAACGAGTAAATATTTTAATAATTCTTGTCATACTTTTTACATCCAGCGCACTCGCACAATTTGGAATGCCGAAAGATCTGGTCAAAATAGAGACTTACCAGTCTTTTGATAAAGTTTATGCTGGTACCGAATTTAAAATAGCAGTTAAAGCCGATGTAGCTGACACGTGGCATATCAATTCAGACAAACCTTATGATGAATATCTTATCCCAACATCATTAATGGTACCTGAGAATCCAAATTTTAAACTGACGAAAGTAGCATATCCAAAGCCTCAAGATTTTAAATTTTCTTTTTCCGAATCTCCTTTATCTGTCTGGGAAGGTCAGGTTTATTTTGGTGCATTGATTGAAGTTGATTCAAGTACATCTCCAGGTGAGTATTCGTTGATTGTTGAATTAGAATATCAGGCTTGCAACGATATTAGCTGCCAGGCACCAACATCAGTACTTGATACAATAAGTATTGAAGTTGCAGATAAAACTTCACCGGTGAATACAATCAACGATGAGATATTCAAAAATGTTGACATCAGTTTTACTGAGACTTCAGGCACTGAAAAAGTAGAATCCGATCCTATTTCAAGTGCAATTGAAAGTCAGGGTTTACTCATCGGATTGTTACTGGTTTTTCTTGGAGGATTAGCCTTAAATTTAACTCCTTGTGTATACCCGCTGATTCCAATTACCGTTGGTTACTTTGGCGGGCAAAGTGAAGGCAGCACAACCAAACTTTTCTTTATGGGTATTTTGTTCATACTTGGACTTGCTGTAACATATTCTGCAATTGGTGTTGTAACTTCTCTTACAGGTGCAATCTTCGGTGCTCTTCTTCAAAATCCTATAGTCATTTTAATTATTGTTGGAATAATGTTAGCTCTTTCTTTAAGTATGTTCGGCGTTTATGAGTTTAAACTTCCGGATAGTCTTGTAAACAAAGCAGGTGGAGCAAAAGGAGGATTGTATGGTGCTTTCTTTATGGGACTGACAATGGGAATTGTTGCAGCACCATGCATCGGTCCATTTGTTCTGGGACTTGTAACTTATGTCGCTACTAAGCAGGATCCATTCTTTGGGTTTTTACTTTTCTTCGTACTTGCTGTAGGTCTCGGAACTCCATATCTCTTCCTTGCAGTCTTTTCCGGTAAAATTAAAAATCTGCCAAGAGCAGGTGAGTGGATGGATGCAGTTAAACATATCTTCGGATTTATTTTGATTGGAATGGCACTTTACTTTTTACTTCCATTATTGCCAAAAGAAATTTCTGGATATGTGCTGCCCGTATTCATGATTGGAGCAGCGATCTATCTTTTATTCTTTGAAAAACTTGCAGACAAAGTTAAAGGATTTAAAATTTTTAAGATTGTTTTTTCAATTCTGATTTTGGCCATGGGCGTGTATGCATTAATTCCTTCTGATACAAATTCAGTTGAATGGAAACCTTTCACCGAAGATGCATTGACTGAAATTTCCGACAGGGGAGTAATAATTGATTTTTATGCTGACTGGTGTATACCTTGTAAAGAACTGGATTTATTAACTTTTTCAGATCCTGATGTGATTGAATTATCAAAAGAGTTTGAAACTTACAAAGCAGACTTAACCAAATCTCTCTCTCCTGAGGTTGAAACATTAAGAGAGAGATTCAAAATTATTGGAGTTCCAACAGTGTTGATTTTGAACTCAAAGGGTGAAGAAGTAGAAAGGATCACAGGCTTTGTAAATGCTAAAGAATTCTATAAAATTATATCAAATGTTAACTAACATTTGTTCTTATTTACATTGATAAATCAGATAGTACTTAGTAACTTTATAATCATATAAAATAATATTTGGGAAGTTTACGAGATGTCAGAAATTAAAGATAAAGATTTTAGAGTTTTAACAAGCGTCACTGTTCGATTTGCAGGTGATTCAGGGGATGGAATGCAGTTAACAGGCAGCCAATTTAGTGATACAACTGCTTTTATCGGAAATGATTTAAACACTTTACCTGATTATCCTGCTGAAATCAGAGCACCTGCCGGAACTATTTATGGAGTCAGCGGTTTTCAGCTCGCTTTTGGAAGTGACGATGTTAATACACCGGGAGATCTTCCGGATGTTCTTGTTGCAATGAATCCTGCAGCATTAAAGAAGAATATGAAGGAACTTAAGCGTGGTGGAGTGCTTATTGTAAATTCTGATGCATTTGATCAGAAGAATCTGAAGCTGGCTAATTACGATTCCAATCCTCTTGCAGATGATTCATTGAGCGGTTATGAACTTCATCAGGTGCCGATCTCTTCATTAACTGCAAATGCTCTCGAAGGATTACCATTAAGTCCAAAAGAAGTTTCAAGATGTAAAAACTTTTTTGCACTTGGCTTGATGTACTGGCTGTATGACCGACCTCTCAAAAACACAGAGGATTGGATAAAGGATAAGTTTAGTACAAAGCAGGAATATGTTGATGCTAATACTAAAGCTTTGCAGGCAGGTTATAATTTTGGTGAAATTACTGAAATTTTCACAACACGTTATAAAGTTGAAGCGGCTAAACTTCCTAAAGGTATTTATCGGAATATTTCTGGTAACGAGGCGACCGCACTTGGTTTCCTTGCGGCATCGGTTAAAAGCGGGCTCCCATTGTTTCTTGGTTCATATCCAATAACTCCTGCGTCAGAAATTTTGCAATACTTGAGTACATATAAAAGCTTCGGAGTAAAAACTGTTCAGGCTGAAGATGAGATTGCCGGAGTTTGTGCAGCAATAGGAGCTGCTTTTGCTGGGCATCTTGCGATAACAAATACAAGTGGACCTGGTCTTGCATTGAAGACTGAAGGAATTGGTTTAGCAGTTATGACAGAGCTGCCTTTAGTTATCATCGATGTTCAAAGGGGAGGTCCTAGTACAGGATTACCGACGAAAACTGAGCAGGCAGATTTGTTGCAATCTATCTATGGAAGAAATGGTGAAGCACCAGTTTGTGTGATTGCTGCAAGAACTCCTCGTGATTGTTTCTATATGGCGATTGAAGCATCAAGAATAGCATTAAAATATATGACTCCTGTAATTCTTCTTACTGATGGTTATCTAGCAAATGGTTCAGAACCTTGGCGAATTCCTCATGTAAATGAACTTCCGGATATTTCAGTGAAATTTCGTACTGATCCTGAAAAATTTTATCCTTATTTAAGAGATAACAATCTCGCAAGACCCTGGGCTATTCCGGGAACACCTGGTTTAGAGCACAGAATTGGTGGTCTTGAAAAAGCTGATGTTTATGGAACGGTTAACTACGATCCTGATAACCATGACAAAATGGTGAAATTAAGAACTGAAAAAGTTAAAAAAATAGTCAACGATATACCCGATCTCGAAATTGATGGAGATGATCACGGAGATCTATTGGTGCTTGGCTGGGGTAGTACTTACGGATCTATTAAAGATGCCGTTAATAAAGCAAGAAAATCTGGCTTAAGATTATCTCACGCGCATTTAAGATATTTGAATCCTATGCCCAAAAATACAGGACAGGTACTCAAGAATTTTAAGACAATATTAATTCCTGAAATAAACCTTGGTCAGCTCGCACATTTAATAAGAAGTGAGTTTTTAATTCCTGTTGAACAATTAAATTTAGTAAGGGGATTACCGCTCAAAGTCAATGATATTTTAGAAAAGATAAATTCTTTACTCGGAGGTGGAAATGGCAAATAGTCCGGAAGTAGTTGCTCAGAAATATACAGCTAAAGATTTCACAAGTGATCAGGATGTTCGCTGGTGCCCGGGATGCGGAGATTACTCCATATTGGCGCAAGTTCAAAGAACGTTCCCTGAAATTATTCAAACAAATAAAGAAAAAATAGTTTGGGTTTCAGGAATCGGATGTTCAAGCCGTTTTCCTTACTATATGAATACATATGGTTTTCATGGAATTCACGGACGTGCGTCTATTATTGCAACCGGTGTAAAAGTTGCGAATCCAGATTTATCAGTTTGGGTTGCAACCGGTGATGGTGATCTTCTCAGTATCGGTGGAAATCATTTCATCCATGCTTGTAGAAAAAATATTGATATTAAGGTGCTTCTTTTCAATAATAGAATTTATGGATTAACAAAAGGTCAATATTCACCGACATCTGAAAAAGGAAAAGTTACGAAGACTACTCCTTTCGGAAGTGTTGATTACCCATTCAATCCGTTATCACTGGCACTTGGATCTGACGCAACATTTGTTGCCCGTTCAATTGATCGTAATCCAAAACACATGCAAGAAATGATAAAAAGAGTAGGCCAGCATAAAGGTTTTGCTTTGCTGGAGATATTCCAGAACTGCAACATTTTTAATGATGGTGCATTTGAACTTTTAACTGAAAAAGATACCAAAGAGGATCACGTACTTGTTCTTGAACATGGAAAGCCGATGGTATTCGGCAAGAATCAGGATAAAGGAATAAAACTGGATGGCGCTCATCCGATTGTTGTTGACATTTCA
This sequence comes from Ignavibacteriaceae bacterium, assembly GCA_035478175.1. Lineage (GTDB taxonomy): Bacteria > Bacteroidota > Ignavibacteria > Ignavibacteriales > Ignavibacteriaceae > IGN2. Next base: position 16,328 of record DATIJX010000188.1, on the reverse strand, counting down.
AATGGAAAATATTCGAAGGATGATCTCTGGGTTCACGATGAATTTTCTGATGCGCCGGTTCACGCTATGATACTTGCACATTTAGATGATAGAGTGGATCTACCAAGTCCTATTGGAGTATTCAGACAATACTTCAAAGAAACTTATGACGAAGGTATAAGAACACAGATCAATAAGATAATTGAGAAAAAAGGAAAAGGTGATCTGGAAAAAATATTGTTCGGTGCAAACACCTGGGAAGTCAGTTAACCAGTTAACAAATTTTATTTTCAAAGGATGGGGCTTAATTAAAAGCCCCTTTTATTATTAATGATAGATTTCAAAAAACTTGCAGATATAATCAAGTCCAATCATAGCTTTCTCATCACAACTCATGTTAATCCTGATGCTGATGCTATTGGTTCTGAGATTGCTTTTTATAAGTTGTTAAGTATGCTTGGAAAGAAATCTAAAATTATTAATCATAGTTCAACTCCATACAACATTAAATTTCTTGATACTGATAATGTGATCGAAAAGTATGATGAATCTATCCTTAAAAAATATTTTGATACTTCAGATGTTCTGGTCGCATTGGATTTCAACAGGTCTGACAGGATGGTTAGTATGAGTAACGCATTTTTAGAATCAAAGAAGCTAAAAATTTGTATAGACCATCATCAGGATCCGGAAGATTTTGTAGACTTTAAATTTATTGATACAGATTATGCTGCAACCGGACACATCCTTTTTGATTTTATTAGAAAAACCAAAATCATAAACCTTAATAAAGATATTGCTGCTCCACTCTATGCAGCTATTATGACTGACACGGGATCATTTCGTTTTGAAAGAACAACAGCTGAACTTCATAGATTAGTTGCTGAACTTTTAGACACAGGAATTAACCCGACCGATATCTATGATCAGCTCTATGATGAAAGTAAGCTCAGCAAGATTAAGCTGCTTGGAAAATGTCTAAGTTCTTTGGAGCTAATCGCAAACAATTCAATAGGTTATATGATATTAACTCAAAAAGATTTCAATGAGTTGAGCGCTATGGAAAGCGATACTGAGAACTTTGTTAATTTTATTATCTCTATCGAAGGTGTTAAACTCGGATTGCTATTTATAGAACTGAAAAATGGATTCAAAGTTAGCTTCAGGTCAAAGGGTAAAATACCGGCGAATAAATTGGCTGGAGTATTTGGCGGAGGAGGTCACTTAAATGCGGCTGGAGCAAGATTTAGAGATGTCAGAATGTTTGATATGATTCCAAAAATATTAAAAGAAGCAGAAAATTTTTTCAACAATCATTCAGAAGGCTAAAATGTTCAGATTGAGTTACAAACCAGGTGGAAAATTAGAATTCAAATCGTTTTCAGTGGCTGTCTATTACATTGCCGATGATAAAAACATTAAGAATAATCTATCTGCATTTGAAAAGAAATTCAGAACAAAATTATCTGAGCTTCAGCAAAAGAATATTCTTGCCAAAAAGAACAAGCAGATAATTATATCAAATGTTAAGGGAAGACCTGAACAGGTAGTTTTGAATAAATTCAAGACTGATGAGAAGTTCACAGTTGACTACTTTAGAAATCATCTTGCCGGACTGATCAAGGAATTTAAGAATGATGAAATACAATCGTTACATCTTTTTATTCCTGAATTCAAACACGTTAAAAAGTTTTTTGTTGATGAAGAATATTACTACCGGTCATTCCTTGAAGGACTCTCCCTTGGAACCTACTCCTTCGATAAGTATAAAAAAGAAAAGGATAAAACACGGAATCTATCAGTATTCATTTATGCTGAAGATCAAAAGCTGTTGAAGTCAGCAATCATAAAAAATAATTTTCTGATTGAAGGAATATTCTTTACTAAAGATCTTCAAAACGAACCTCCATCATCATTGAGACCATTCGAATTAGCTGATAGAATAAAGGAGACTTTAACAAAAGCAGGATTAAAAGTTACTGTATTTGATGAAAAAGAAATTAAGAAAAGAAACATGGGTGGACTGCTCGCTGTTGGTCAGGGGAGTAATGCTAAGCCAAGGTTTATTGTAATTGAGTATAAACCAAAAGGAAAAGTAAATTCTGTAAAAAAAGTTGCATTAGTTGGTAAGGGAGTTACATTTGACACAGGCGGATATTGCATAAAACCATGGCAGGGAATGCTGGAGATGAAAGCTGATATGTCGGGAGCAGCAGTCGTTGCTGGCACATTACTGGCAGCTTCTAAAGCAAAATTTCCTTTTGAAATATTAGGAGTTATACCTGCTGCCGAGAACATGATCAATGGAGAAGCGATGAGACCAAGTGACATAGTAAAAACCGCGTCGGGAAAGACAATTGAAGTTGGTCATACAGATGCTGAGGGTAGAATGATACTTGCCGATGCACTTGATTATGCATCAAAACAAAAACCTGACGAGATAATTGACTTTGCTACTCTAACCGGTGCGTGTGTTGTGGCGCTTGGATTAAATGTAGCAGGGTTGTTCACTAAAAATGATCGTCTCGCTGATGAATTATATCAAACCGGAATGAAAACGTATGACAGAGTCTGGCGTTTGCCGATGTGGGATGAATACCATAAAGAAAACCAAAGTAAAATCGCAGATGTTAATAATGATGGCGGAAGATGGGGTGGTGCAATCACTGCTGCGAAATTTTTAGAAAATTTTGTAGATAAAAAAATTCCCTGGGCGCATATCGATATTGCCGGTCCCGCAATTGCTAATGATTTGACGAATTACAATAAAACTTTTATGACTGGATTCGGAGTGAGATTGATGTTCGAGTATTTATCACAAGTTGGAACGGATAAGAAAACAGATTAAAAGCTTTATTGCTTTAATGCAATCTTTCCATCTTTTATCTCGTAAATCTGGTCCGCTAAATTAACCAGGTTTTGATTGTGAGTGACTATCACAAATGTTACTCCAAGTTTTGTTTTCAAATCGAGAATCAACTTATGAATTCCTTCGCTGTTTACTGAATCAAGATTTCCTGTCGGTTCGTCTGCAAAAATTATTTTAGGATTATTTGCTAATGCTCTTGCAACAGCTACTCTTTGCTGTTCACCGCCAGATAATTCTGCAGGCTTGTGGTCTAATCTTTCAGTTAAACCAACGGTTTTAAGCAGCTCTTCACTTTTTACTTTAGCTTTATTAAAACTTGTTCCATTAATCATCTGCGGGATCATTACATTTTCAAGTGCAGTGAACTCAGGCAGCAGGTGATGGAATTGAAAAACAAATCCAACATTTTTATTTCTGAATTTTGCAAGCTTATCCTCTGAAAACTTTATGATATCATCTGCATCATAAAACACCTCACCGGAATCAGGTCTGTCTAATCCACCTAATAAATGAAGAAGAGTACTTTTACCTGCACCCGAGGCACCTACTATAATAGTAATCTTCTCTTTTTCGATGTCAAGTGTAATACCTTTAAGTACATCAAGCTTTACTTTTTTAGTAGTCTGAAAAGATTTGTAAATATTTTCTGCTTTTAAGATTATGTCATTCATCAATTTTTCATTTTTAATTTTTAACTAGTTTATTCCCACTTGATTGCACTAATTGGATTCACCTTTGCAGCTCTTTTTGCCGGATATAGAGAAGCTAGAAACGATAAAAACATTGCGACTCCACTAATAAAAAAGAAATCTGAAAATCTTACTTCGATCGGCAATGAATCGATTTTATATTGCGATGGATCAAGTGGATATATATTGTATTTTATTTGAATGTAACAGACGAGATATCCGATAATTACTCCGAGCAGCGTTCCGATTAACCCAATCAGCAATCCTTCGAACATAAATATTTTGAGAACAGAATTTTCAGTTACTCCCATCGATCGCAGAATACCAATGTCCCTTCTTTTCTCAATCACAGACATTGAAAGTGAACCGAGAATATTGAAAGTAGCAACTGCAATTATTAATGAAAGAATTATATATGCCGTCCATCTTTCAATCTGCATAACTGAGTAAAGTTCCTGATGAAAATCGTACCATGTATTAACGCTGAAATTATTTTGATCCAGATGATCCTGTAATGCTCGTTTAACTTTATCAGAATTGCCTATGTTATTCAGTCTGATGTCATATCCCTGGAAATTATTTTTATATCCGAATAAATATTGGGCATCTTTCAAAGAGCAAAAAATATAACCGCCATCATACTCGTTATTTTTGGAGCTAAATACTCCCGCAACAGTAGCTCTTCTTGACAGTGGTAAAGAGAACTGAGTTATTGCCTGCTCAATATTGGAAGGTGAAATAAGAACAAGTGAATCACCCGACAATACCTGCAACTTGTCTGCCGTTAGCAATCCCACCAGAACTTTGGATGAACCCTTAGTAAAGAAATCATCATCGCCATCAATTATTGTTTCATTAAGCATGTAAACGCTGTTGACCGATTCCTCCGAAATTCCTTTGAGATTTAAGACCTGATTGAATCCTTTATTATAAGCTAAAATCTTACCTTCGATAAAAGGTGAGTAAGTATTAATTTCTTTTTGATTCCGAAGTATTTCATCCAGATTTGCAATTTCCTTTTCACCTTCATCCGAAATTGCTGTGATTCTGATATGAGGGTCAAGGCTCATAAGGTAACTTGTGACCAGGCTGCCAAATCCATTAAAAACAGAAAGAACAATAATCAACGCTGCAACACCGACTGTAATTCCTGCAATAGAAATAAATGAAATGATCGTAATGAAATTAATCTTGTGCTTTGAGACTAAGTAGCGTTTTGCTATGAAGGTTTCAAAATTCATCAGCTGAACCTCAGAGCATTTACAGGTTTAATTCTGGAAGCAATAAAACTTGGAATAAGTGATGCTAAAATGCAGAGCAAAAATGTTATCACAGCAATTACAATAAATGTATCCGCTGTAATTTGAAAAGGTACCTTTGACATAAAATAAACTGATGAAGGAAGAGTAATGATGTTAAATCTATCCTGAATAAACATTAGTAAATAACCGAGGATACTTCCAAAAGCAATGCCGACTATAGCCAGTATTGCACCGTGAATGAGGAATATCGAGATAATTTGTTTTCGTTTTGAACCAAGTGTTTTTAAGATGCCAACTGCATTTGTTTTTTCAAGAACTATCATCAATAAAGTACCGACAATATTAAATACTGCGACTAGAATAATTAATGCTAATACAATTGGTATAGGTTCCTTTTGTAGTTCAATCCAGGTGAATATATTCCTATGCAATTGATAAACCGATCTAACTGAGTGAGGATAACGAAGACTTTTACCAAGAAATGTTGTAAGACTGTCTATTTTAGAAATGTCTCCGAGCTTAATGTTATAACCTGTTATGTTGTCCCCGATATCAAACAACTTTTGAGCTGACGATAATGAAGTATAAGCATAAGTATCATCGTATTCAGTCATTCCACTTTCAAAAATTCCTGTAACAACATACTTCTCTATGTTGGGTAAATTTTCTGGTGAAGGAATTTCATCATTTTTCAATGCGAAGACATTTATTTTATCTCCAACTTTAATAAATAGTTTTTCAGCAAGTTTCTTCCCGATTAAGACTCCATCGTCAGATAAACTATATTCACCTTCAATTATATTCTTAACTAAAAATGGTTTTTCATCTTTTGGTTTTATGCCTATTAAACTCACACCATCTTTTTTCTTTTTATGACTAACAATTACAAGCTTTGAGGCAAACGGAGTTATGTCAGGATTGAATGGTGCTAATTGATTCTCAAGCCAGGGAAGAGATTGATTATAATCAGGTAAAGTTGAGCGGTAAGAGGTGATTTTTATGTGCGAATCAAAATCAATTACTTTATTTGTTATCGTCTGTTCAAATCCTTTGAGAACGCTAATCGCAATGATCAAAGTTGCCACACCTAGTGCAATTCCTATAATCGAAATAGTTGAGATTAAACTAATGAAGCGGGAATCTTTTCTTGACGTTATAAAATTTTTGGCTATATACCAGGAAACATTCATAATTGATTTAACAGAATTGAAATTTCAAACTAAATTTACCCAAGAATGAAAATATGTGAAAACTATAATTTTTGGCTTATTTCATCTTTGTTCTTCAACCAGACGAATTACTAATAAAATTACTTTTATTTTCAGGATTCGATAGATATATTTGTTTTCCAATTTTTAAGATACTTATTATCGAACTGGTAATAAGTATTATTTTTGTTCTAAATTGAAAGTTTCGGGGCGTAGCGTAGTCCGGCTATCGCGCCTGCTTTGGGAGCAGGAGGTCGCAGGTTCGAATCCTGCCGCCCCGACTGGTTAAAATACCAAATCATAAGCACCAAATAACAAATAATTCCCAGATCCAAAATTCCAGATCGTTTGTTATTTGAATATTTGAGATTGAATTTTATTTGTTTTTTGAATATTGAAATTTGATATTTTGAATTGAGCGCCCGTAGCTCAATCGGATAGAGCATCAGCCTTCTAAGCTGGAGGTTAGTGGTTCGAGTCCACTCGGGCGTACACAATGATGGTGAGCGTAGCTCAGTTGGTTAGAGCACCAGGTTGTGGCCCTGGGGGTCGTGGGTTCAATCCCCATCGCTCACCCAAATAAAATTCGAAATTTCAAATTCGAATTTCGAAATTAAATTTGGCCCCATCGTCTAATGGTTAGGACCTCGCCCTTTCACGGCGGTAATAGGGGTTCGAATCCCCTTGGGGTCACAAAGCCTCGGTAAAAAATATCGAGGCTTTTTTAATTTTTGACTTAAAATTTTTTTGTTTTATTTATTGCTGAAAACATAAACACTGTTTGGCTAAGACCTAAATTTATACCCTGTTAAATGAGCCATTTTGAACATATTTTTACTTTGTTACTAGAAGTATTTACTCATAATGCGGAATACTAGACTTTGAAAAAAAATATTTTTGTTGTGTTAGTCGTTCTTTCACAAATAATCTTAATACCTTCAATTAATTCACAGGATTACTTTAAACCAAATATCGGTGATGCACTAAGGCTTTCTATCAGCGGGCAAATTTACGATGCTCGTGCGCTGAGTATGGGAAATTCAAACTCCGTTTTTAACGATACTTATACAGCAACTTTATTAAACCCGGCAACTTTAGGTTTAGCAAGAAAATTTACAATAAACACGTCAGTTGGTGCCAATCTTTACAATAATGAAGCATTTTTCATTGATGATTCATTATTAAGTAAAAGAACTGAAACTGTGCTGTATCAATTGGGACTTGTAATTCCATTAGTTAGCGATACTGCTGACAATAACTTTGCAATTTCTCTTGGATACAATCGGTCAAAGGACTTTAACAGGATTCTAAAGTTTAATGGATTCAATTCAACAAATAGTTCGCTGATTCAGGATCTCACTTCTATCAATAATTATATTCCCCGTGAACTGTTATTAAGTTATCCGGAATTTGATCCCGGCAGTAATGAATACCTGGGTGACAGAACAATCTTTAACGGAAATCTTAACCAGGAAGGTTATGTACTTGAAGAAGGTGGAATAAATCATTGGTCATTTGGAGTTGCAGGTGAACTGGCTTCAAATATTTTCTTTGGTGCAAGTTTCAATTATAACGTTGGCAGTTATTTGCGTGATGGTGAGTTTACTGAGTCTGACTCCAGAGATTCTTATGCTGATTCGATTAGAACGATTGGAAATGATCCATTAACTGCTGGTTTTCAATCATTTTATATTAATGATATTAAGGATTGGGTTTTTAATGGTTATGATTTAAGAATTGGTGTTCTTTATAGATTCTTTAACTTCATTGGAATTGGCGGATCGGTTAAAACTCCTTCAGTCATCTCAGTTACCCAAAATCATTACTTTAGAGGAAAAAGTCAATTTGCTACAAGTTTCTCCACACAGATTGATACAGTGATTGAAAATAAATTCACAATTCAATCACCTTATGAATTTTCTGTTGCAGCAGATGTTAATCTCTGGATTATCACCGGGACAGCAGAAATTACTTACATAGATTACACTCAAATGAAATTCTCCGGCGATTTGGAAGTCCCTGAACAATCTGCATTAAATAAAAAAATAATTGACACATATACTCAAACTTTTAATTTAAAGATTGGTGCAGAATTCAGACTGCCTTTTACTGGGCTAAGTGCAAGAGTTGGTGGAATGTATATTCCTTATCCTGTTGCTGATTCACCAACAGAATTTGACCGAAAATTTTTAACAGCCGGGCTTGGTATCAGATCTGGTGAAGGAGCAATGGAATTTAATGTTGCTTATGTTTATGGATTCTGGGACAATGTCGCAGAAGATTATGGTTCAAGTATACATCCAATCAGACAATCAATTATCAGTCAGAATATACTTGCAAGTTTGTCATTGAGATTTTAAGAGATTAAAAAATATCTTCAAAGTAAAAGCCCCAAGAATCAATTTGGGGCTTTTTGTTAATTATTGGTTGACAGTTGGAAATTGATATTATGAAAATCATTTATTAAGTTTGAGAAAAAAAAGGAGGTACAATAACTATGAAACCTCTCTCAAATTGCGGCAGGTTCATTCTTCTTTCAGTTTTAATCTCATCTTTCACTTACTCCCAGGTATTTAATTTAGAAGACTATATCCAGTTTCTTCAGTCTCATCAGAATATGAGCACTGAAGAGCTTTTACAGATGCATCCTGCCGGGTATTTCACTGATCAAATCAACTCTAATTACGAAGATGCTCTTTACTTTGATACTCTTGATAGTTACTACAATTTTACTGAATACGAAAAATCTTTGATTCAAGATCATGGATTCTTGGTGAGTGAGAGACTGAAAAGAATTTCATTCGGGCAATCTTTGCTTCAAATATTTCACCAGGATTTTCCCGTCTTCGTTTCTACTGATGCAATTTTGCATGCATTTCATATTTCTTACGACAGAATTTTAATGGATATGGAAGTTGGTCTGCTTGAGGACAGATTGATTGAATTACTCTGGAGCTTAAGAAATTCGATTGGACAATTGCATAATACTTATGGCGGTAATCCTGATATGATTCCAATGCTTCAGGATGTTGATTTGTATGTGACAGTTCCGCTTCTGCTTCTGGAAGAAAATGCGACTCTTTATTATCCTGAGAATGCAGTAATAAAAGATTCAGTACTGAGTTGGATCTTTGCTGAACAGGGAGGAGTATCCTCAACAATTTTCTCGACAACTTGCAGAGTTATGGATTGGAGTCAATTCAAACCAAGAGGACATTATGTTTATGATCCTCAAACTCAAGTTGATCTTGAAGGTTATTTCAGAGCTATGATGTGGCTGGGAAGAATTGAATTATATCTTATTGCTCCTGCTTCTTATCCTGCTCAATGCCCGAATCAAACATTTGAAGATGTTCAGCGGCAGGCAATAGATGCATTTCTTATTGATGAACTTTTTGATATTGCAAACGCTACTCTAGTTTACGAGGAAATGGAAAATGTAATTAAGTTCTTCGTCGGTGAATCTGATAATGTCAGACTGGATCATCTCGATTATTTGAAGCAGGCTATATCTCTCAACAATCCAACTGAATTACTCGATAGCTTGAAAATGGTTGAATTCCAGGATACATTGATGAACCAGGCTTTCGCGTATCAGTTAATTCTTTCTCAAATTCTTTTCAGCGATCCGATGAAACCCGACAGTATCAGACCGGCTTCAGCGTTTATGGTGTTCGGACAAAGGTTTGTTATTGATTCATATGTAACCGGCACAGTTGTTTATGATAGGATTAAATATCTGGGTCAAAAAATTTGCAGACTATATCCGTCAACACTCGATGTTCTTTTTTCGCTTGGCAATAGTGCATCTGCACAATTGCTGATTGATGAGTTAGATGAATTTCATTACTCGACAAATCTTGCAGCACTCAGATATTTAATTGACCATTACGATCCTGAATTCTGGGGAAGCTCTATGTACAACTACTGGCTGAATTCAGTCAGAAAATTAAATCCGCCTGAAGATAGAAGTAGCTTACCTGAGTTTATGAAAACGGCAGCATTCTGGCAGCAAAAGATGAACACTCAATTAGCATCGTGGACTGAGTTACGGCACGATAATCTTCTGTATGCAAAACAATCATATACAGGTGGTTCTGTATGTTCTTACCCTTACAGCTTTGTTGAGTCATTCCCTGAATTTTATTCAGCTTTGAATGAATATTCTAATGAAGCGTATAATTATTTCACAAGTCTGAATTTCCCTGATCCAGGAATCAAAAACAAAATAATTTATTACTTTCAAAGATGTAAAGGAATAACTGATACCCTTCAGACCATTTGTGAAAAAGAACTTGCAGGAATACCTTTTAGTAGTAGTGAACAAGCATTTTTAGCAGGAATGATTTATGAAACCGGTCAAAGTGGTGTCTCATTAGATGGCTGGTACCCAAATCTATTTTACGATGATATTTTCCGGGGGGGAGAAATGGGATATGAAGGTTTAATGGAAAGCGATCATATTGTTGCTGATATTCACACAACGCCGACTTATTGTGGAGGTGGTTATTTAGGTGCAATTTCTCACGTCGGTACCGGTTCTGTTAATCTTGGAGTATTCATTACTAAAAATCATCTTGGAGAATCTACAGCATTTGTGGGACCTGTAATGAGCTATTATGAATACCGAACAACAAATTTTTTAAGACTAACAGATGATGAATGGGCATCAACCTATCTGCAAGCTGCTTTAAGACCGGAGTGGGTAAATATTTATTTGGCAGATTCACTTGGTGAAACCAGAGGAAGCGGTCCATCTTTAATAACTTCAGTTGAAAAAGATGAAGACCAAATTATTCCTCAGTCACAAATTTTACTTGATAACTATCCGAATCCATTTAATCCATATACAATTATTGCATTCTCAATTCCTTATGACTTAACTAACTCATTCGTTGAATTAAAGATTTATGATATAAGCGGAAGCCTTGTAAAAACTCTTGTACAAGAAAATCTTCCTGCAGGAAATTATTTAACGAAGTGGGAAGGGGATAATACCACCGGAAATAAAGTAAGCAGCGGAATTTATATTTATTCAATCGGTGTTGGTAACAGAGCAGTGAATAAGAAAATGACTTTGTTGAAGTAATAAGTAAGAACAATTATAATTTTATCGAGGTAAGATTATGCAAACCCTTAAAATATCTCTCCTAGTTGTTATTCTTCCAATTGCTTTATCTGCACAATGGTATATACAGAATAGTGGAACAACTAATCATTTGTATGGAGTGGAATTCGTGGATTCCATTAATGGTTGGATAGTTGGATCGCAAGGAACAATTCTCCAAACGACCAATGGAGGGGATAACTGGACAATACAAACAAGTGGAACCTCTGAATTTTTATGGGATATAAATTTTACCGATTTGAATAACGGAACTATTGTTGGTGGCCTATTGGGTACTGGTCTAATTTTAAGAACGACGAATGGTGGAACCAATTGGAATGTGCAATCAGATTCAACCATAAAACGCTTATATGCTGTTGATTTTACAGATGAGAATACAGGAATTGCAGTAGGTGAGTTGGGAGCAATTTACAAAACTACAAATGGTGGAACTAGTTGGATTCAGCAAACAAGCGGAACTATGGATTGGTTGTATAGCGTTTCGTTTGTTGATCAAAATATTGGTATGGCTGTAGGTTACGCTGGCACAATAATCAAGACAACTGATGGAGGTATAAATTGGATTTTCCTGGATAGCGCAGTCACAGGTACAGGTTTAAGTGATATACATTTTATAGATGCTAATACTGCTACAGCTGTTGGTGGATCTGGCACTATCATAAGAACAACAAACGGGGGAATCCATTGGACTCAACAAAGCGTGACTCAAGATCATTTATTGGGTGTATTCTTTACTGATGCGAATATCGGAACAGCAGTTGGTGGTTATATCCCCGTTTATTTTCCCTGCAGAATTCTTAGAACTACTAACGGTGGAACAACCTGGACGCAACAGGAAACCCCAACATTTAACGATTATTTATATGATGTCTTTTTTTTCAATAAAGATATCGGAACGGTAGTTGGTGCTTCTGGCATCATCTTGCGAACAACAAACGGCGGCATTACTTCTATTGAAGAAGAACGGATTGATGAAATACCAACTGAATTTTTACTTTCCCAAAATTACCCAAACCCATTTAACCCGGTTACAGAAATAAAATATACAATTCCGTCTGTCACTCTTCGACAAGCTCAGAGTGACATGTTGGTTACATTAAAAGTTTACGACATTCTCGGAAGAGAAATTGCAACACTCGTTAACGAAGAAAAACCAGTCGGAAAATATGAAGTTGAATTTGATGCAACCAATTTATCTAGCGGAGTTTATATTTACTCAATTCGTGTTGGTGACAGAGCAGTAAATAAGAAGATGACATTACTTAAATAATAGCAGTTCTCTTGTTTTCAGTTTCAGGCCTCCATTAAATGGAGGCTTCTCTTTAAAAATAAACATACTCCTAAACTGAATTGGCTTTATATTTAAATCTAAATCATGATGTAAATAGTTAACAGAAATAAAATTTGATTCTATATCTAAACAATCTAATTTACTCCTAGTTGTTTAATTAATTGTGCTGGGGACTTTCTTAAATAAACTTATCAAGTAGTGGGGTATAAAATGACTGATGAAGAAATAAAAAATATTATAAAGGATGGACTGACTAAAAATAAGTTACAGTTCATTGAAAGAAATCTGAGAACCATATTAATAGTTGGTGGTTTATTTCTTACAATATTTGGTGTTGCTTACCCAATATTTATTAGTCTATCATCATCAAATAGAGTAGATGAACTTTCTCAAAGAATTGAAAGTAAAGTTGATAAACTGATTGAGAGAATTGAAAATAGAGTTGATAATTTAGAAAGTGGTGTTGAGCAAGATGTTAAGGATTTAAAAAGTGATGTGAGATATCTTAGTACTGAACAAAAAGAAAAATTAAATAACGCTGAAAATAGATTAGATAATAAAATAGGTGAATATGAAGATAAATTTAATTCAATAACAAAAGAAGCATATAGAAAACCTTTATTGATTTGTCTTATTAATGGTCAAGTAATTGGTGAAGAAATAAAAATTAATATTAAAAGTCCATCTCTTGAAATCAAAGTTTACAATCAGGGAGATGGTATAGCAAGTAATATTAAGGCATTTGCATTTATAGAAGAAAATGAAGTTATATCTTTTAATATGGTTACTTATAGCGACTTAATGGAATATATTGAGGGATATTCAGGTACCAAACTATCTTATGATAATTTTACTTTAGACCCAAAACAGTCTACATATCTACAGTTATCATTTGGGATTAATAGAAAATTAGAAACAGTTAGTACTAATGTAATTTTAAGATTTTTATATGGTCAACCTGAGCCAACAGAATATAGATTTAAAGTTGTCATTGAATAAGAATATCTCTACCACATTTAGGTAATACAGCTTTATACACTTTCTGTTTTTAAATCTCATATAATATTTATAGTGAACAAGTAGATTTAAGTCCCGGTGATTCGGGACTTTCTCTTTCGTTGACTATTCTCCACTCTTTAAACTTAACATACACTTAACCCTAACTTAACAATTTCTTAACATACGAAACTTAAGTTTCGCTCGTCGAAGTTAACCAATTTATTCATCAAAGAGAGAGAAAGAGAAATGGAAGGATTTCTAACTATCCCGCAATTTGGGCAGAAACCCATTAAGCAAACAAGAATGAAAAGAATTATACAACTTTTAATATTTGTTTTAACGATTTACCCGATGGTTCTGTCATCAACGTATGCACAGGATAACGGAACTATTTTCGGTAAAGTTGTTGACTCGGCGACAGGTGAAGAGTTGATCGGTGCAAACATTTTTCTTGATGGGACAACCATTGGAGCTGCAACCGATATCGAGGGTAATTTTAAGATAAGCACCGTATCTGCTGGAACTTATACGTTGATAGCTTCAATGATTGGCTACTCAAAATTCACAGTTACTGATCTTGAAATAAAACCGGGTGAGCAAAAGAAACTTGACCTGAGCTTGGTTTCAGAAGCTTATCAAACTGAAGAAGTGGTAATTACTGCAAGAATGATTTTGGATAATGATGCTGCACTTCTGAAGAACAGACAAAAATCTATAGCTGTCAGCGACGCTATTGGCTCAGATATGATCAAGCAAAGCGGTTCAGATAACGCTGGTGATGCTTTGAAGAAAGTCGTTGGAACTTCTGTGGTTGATGGCAAATATGTTTTCGTACGCGGTTTAGGTGACAGATACAGCAGCACACAGCTTAACGGTGCAGAATTACCAAGCACTGATCCAAACAGAAAATCATTTCAGATGGATTTAATTCCTTCAAACCTTTTAGACAATATTGTAACTCTAAAAACATTTACACCTGATAAGCCGGGAAATTTTAGTGGTGGTATTGTTGATATCGGGACAAAATCTTTTCCTGAAAAATTCACATTAAAATTATCTGGCGGTACTTCCTACAATTCACAGACTACCGGCAATGCAGAATTTTTAACTTATCAGGGTGGTAATACTGATTGGCTTGGAATCGACGATGGAACAAGAGGTTTACCAGAAATTTTTAATGATCCTAATTTGAAAATACCAACTGAGCAAGGTGCACGTTTTGATGCTCAGCAAGCGGCAACTTTAGACGAAGTGTCGAATTCATTCAACAATATTATGGATGTTTCAAGAGGTACGGTTCCTGTAAACAGTAATCTTGCAATGTCAGTAGGAGACAATATACAGCTCGGAGAAACTTCAAAATTTGGTTACATGGCAAGCATTACATACAGAAGAGATTATAATTTTTATGAAGGCGGAGAAGTTGGTCGTTATATCCTTTCTGATATCGGGTCTGAAGAATTAAATCCATTGCTGTTATTAAATGACTCGAAAGGTGTTAGTGAAGCAAATTGGGGAGGATTAATTACCGCTGCATTAAATATAAATCCAGAGCAGCAGATTTCAGGAAATTATTTCTATTCACGAAGCGGAATTTCAACTACCAGATATATGTTCGGCAAATGGCCGCAGGAATTTGGTCAAGGTGAAGATACACCTGATTACACAAACAGAGTACTGCATTGGATGGAAAGAGATATTGCTTCCTATCAATTAAGAGGCGATCATCTGCTAAGTGGTTTGTTAAATACACACGCTGATTGGTCAGCTTCATTTTCAGAAACTAAGCAGGATGAGCCCGACTTCAGGCTTGTAACATCTTACACCAAAATAAGACCACAGGATACAACATATACAATTAGCGGTTCCAACTTTGATGATCCATCCCGATATTTCAGAACATTAAACGATAACAATAAAACTTTTAATGCAAATTTTTCCGTTCCTTTTGCTCAGTGGAATGGCTACTTGAGCAAATTCAAATTTGGCGGCTACTTTCAGTCATCCGACAGAAATTTCAACGAAACAATTATTACATATTCTCCAAAAAACGCAATTTATAATCAAGTTGACGGCGAACTCGCGTTACTATTTGATAATGGTAACAATGGAATTATTGACTCAACTGTTATAGGTGGAACAACCCGTTACACATTTGGTAATACTGTTTATGATCGTTCATTTTTGAAAAATAATTATACTGGTGATCAGTCCATATATGCAGCGTACGGAATGTTTGAGCTGCCGATATTTATTGATTTGAAATTCGTCGGCGGTGTGAGGTTTGAAACTACTGACCTTTCAGTCCTGAGTCTTGATCCAAATATTCCCGAAGGAAAAATTGAAGAGCAAGATTTTCTGCCTTCAGTAAGTTTCATTTATAATCTGACTGACCAAATGAATTTGAGGATTGCCGGAACTCAGACACTTGCTCGTCCAACATTCAGAGAGATTGCACCATTTTCATCAAAAGAATTTGTCAATGATATTGAACTTTCCGGAAACCCAAACTTGCAGCGAACACTTATCGAAAATTATGACGTAAGATGGGAATGGTTTTTAAGACCGGGTGAAATTCTTGCTGTTAGTGCTTTCTATAAAAATTTAAAAAATCCTATCGAGATCGCTTTTGTTGAAGGATCAACGAGATCAAATCCAATAGTTAACTATACAAATGTTGATCAGGCAGTTCTTATGGGTCTCGAATTCGAAGCACGCCTTGGATTGTCCTACTTAATTGAGCAGTTAAATAACTTTAGCGTCGGTCTGAACTTAGCACTTGTTAGTTCTACAGTAGACATTGCTCCTTCAGAACTAGCGCAGAGGAAAGCCATCGATCCAAATTCCAGCGATACCCGCCAATTGCAGGGACAATCACCTTACGTCCTTAATGTAGACGTTTC
>DATIJX010000187.1:0-11649 GCA_035478175.1 Ignavibacteriaceae bacterium | reverse complement strand
TACAGAACTGAATTTGCCAACGCAGGTATAAACTTAAATTATTACGAACGTGATGAAAAACATATCACAAAAAGATTTGAAGGAGTAGCTGAAAGTTTTTACGAACAGAGATCGGAATTGGAAAGCAGAAAAAATAATAATTCTTATAGAACAACAATTTCTTTCCTTGGAAATATTTATCCCTCACGGAGGGATCAGATATCACTCAGTCTTTTTCACAGTAAATTAAAATATGATACTCCGAGTGCACAAAATGACGATGACCGCGACGAGCTGCTGACAATTGGCAGGTTACGCTACTCAAGAAATCTTTCTCCTTTTTTTCAAATGTTCACAAACTTAGAGGGAACCTTAAGTCATCTTGTTTACATTTTTTCTGGTCGCAGTGCCAACAATAATATAAACAGAGTATTAAGATTATCTGCCGGAGGTTATTACAGCGGAGCACAATTTTCTTCATTAAATAATTTTGAGGTATCAGCGAATTACACGGTCTACGATTTTCAGGATGTCGCCTCAAATCTCAGGAGTATTTCTTTCCGGCAATTTACTGCTACAGACTCCACAAATTACCGAATCACAAAAAACTTTTCATTTGTTGTAACTGCATATCTAAAGCTAACAAGCCAGGGTGAACTTGATTGGGACAACTTTGCTGAACGACCATTGAGATATCTTCAGGAAATTTTTGCTGACCCTAAGATTGGTGTTGTTTCTGATTATTCATTTTTTGCTCTTGGATTAAGATATTTTTCTCTTAACACATTCAGATACAACAAAACAGAGCGTGTTCCTGATTCAGATTTCCTTAGCATTGGCCCTCTTTTTGAAATATTGATTGGATCCAAAATGTTATTCCTTAAACTGAATACGTGGTATGAATTCATTTCAGATAACAGCAATGTTAATAGAGAAAGGTTGAATTTTATTTTAGCAATGAATTGGAATTTTTAACTAATCAGGGTAAATTTTCACCCAATTAAAATACTTATATCAATAAAAGTTTTGCCTGAACCTTTTTACCAAATAGAAATCGAAAGTGATCCTAACAATCTGATCACTGTGGAGGAGTTTGTAAATTATTTTGCGAAAGACCTCGGTTTGTCGGATGAGCAATTATCGGTTTTGCTGCTTGCAGTTACTGAGGCAACTACAAACGCTATTATCCATGCCAATAAATGTGATGTTTCAAAACTTGTGAGAATACATGCTCAAATTGAGGATTCAAAGCTGATCGTAAAAATTAAAGATGAAGGTAAAGGTTTTGACCCCACCACACTTCCTGATCCAACGCATCCTGAAAACCTTTTGAAAGACTCCGGAAGGGGCGTTTTTCTTATGAAAGTTTATATGAATGAAGTGAAGTATAATGTTACTCCCACCGGAATGGAAACCATTCTTGTTCTAAATCTTTAAGCATCTCGGAACTAAAAATACTATCTAACGCTTCTTTCTATCAATTATCTCCTCTAATACTTTTTATTTATTTTAATTATTGTAATTATCAACATTATTTAAAAACAGGGAGTTATTATGAGCAGAAAGAAAATTTCAATAATTGGTGGCGGCCAAATCGGAGGAGTTTTGGCTCAACTTATTGCACTAAGGCAACTCGGGGATGTAGTTCTATTTGATATAGTAGAGGACATGCCCCAGGGAAAAACTCTGGATATAGTTGAAGCATCCAGAATAGATGGATTTGATATCGCATTAAAAGGAACCAACGATTACAAAGATATTAATGGTTCCGATATTGTGATTGTTACTGCTGGTCTACCAAGAAAGCCGGGAATGAGCAGAGATGATCTTCTCACAACTAACGCTAAAATCATGCAAACGGTCGCTGAAAATGTTAAAAAGCATGCTGCTAATTCCATAGCGATAATTATTTCGAATCCTCTCGATGCTATGGTTACTTTGTTTAAAAAGATCACGGGATTTCCTGCTGGCAAAGTTATCGGTCAAGCTGGAGTTCTTGACTCATCAAGATTTGCAACATTCATAGCTTGGGAACTCGGTGTATCAGTTAAAGATGTAAATGCAATGGTTCTCGGCGGACACGGAGATACGATGGTACCGATTGTAAGATATGCAAACGTAAATGGAATACCTGTAATGGAATTGTTAGAGAAAAAATATAAAGACAAAGCAAAAGCTGCTGAGGTTATGAATGCCATGGTCGAAAGAACAAAAATGGCAGGCGGTGAAGTTGTGAAATTACTTAAAACCGGCTCAGCGTTTTATTCACCGGCTTCTGCTTCCATTGCAATGGTTGAGGCAATTGTTTACGATGAAAAACGTATGTTGCCTGTTTGTGCTTACCTGAACGGTGAGTTTGGAGTGAAAGGATATTACGTTGGAGTACCTGCTGTGCTTGGTGCTGCAGGAGTAGAAAAAATAATTGAGTTCGATCTTATTGCTGAAGAAAAAGCACTCCTTGACAATTCTGTAACTGCTGTAAAAAGTTTAGTGGCTGATATGGAAAGACTTGGCTTTTGAAATTCTGTAACACAGATTACTAATCTGTGCTACAAAAAATCTTTAAAATGAAAAACCCTCCAGCAACGGAGGGTTTTCTATCTTAATTAAATATTCAGCTAAGCAGCGTAAACACTAACATATTTTCTGTTATTTCTTTTCACTTCAAACTTTACTACACCATCTGCAATAGCAAATAAAGTGTCATCATTTCCTCTTTTAACATTTACTCCCGGATGAAACTTGGTACCGCGCTGCCTGACAATAATGTTACCGGCAATTACTTTTTCGCCGCCAAATCTTTTAACACCAAGATACTGCGGATTGCTATCTCTTCCGTTTCTTGTTGAGCCTTGTCCTTTTTTATGTGCCATAACTTAATTCCTTTTTAATAAACTTTAGGTTGTTCTACGAAATCTTTAAAACTTCAATTTTGGTGTACTGCTGTCTGTGACCGCCTTTTTTCTTATAGCCTTTTCTGATTTTCTTCTTGAATACGATAACCTTATCGTCTTTAACGTGCTCAAGAACTTTAGCAGTTACACTAGCTCCTTTTACTTCCGGTGCACCGATTTTAACACTTTTAGCATCACCAATCATCAGAACAGAATTAAAAGTAACCTCAGAATCGACTTTTTCTTTTAATCTGGGGACATAATACTTGTTATTTTCCAGCACCTTTATCTGGTCTCCCAGAACATTTATAATTGCGAACATTACTTCTTATTTTCCTTAAAATTTTGAGGCACAAATCTATGCAAAGATGACTTCTATGTCAATCCCTAATAGTAAATAAATAGAATAAAAACTCATTTTTTAAGTAAAAATGAAAACTCGCTGCCCACTCCTTCTTTGCTGGTTACTGCCACTTTAGAGTTGTGAGCTTCAATAATGTGCTTGACGATAGCCAATCCTAAGCCAGTGCCTCCCTGGGACCTTGAGCGAGCCTTGTCTATCCTGAAGAATCTTTCAAAAATTCTGTCCAGATAATTCTCAGGAATACCTATTCCTGTATCACTAACTATAATTTTAGCGTGCTTTCCCTCTTCCTCAACAAGGACTTCAATTTTTCCTTTTTCTGTGTACTTAATCGAATTCAAAATTAAATTAACCAGCACCTGTCTCAACTTATCTTTATCACCAAAGACTTCAAGATCATCTTTAGCAGGGATATAAATCAACTCAAGATTTTTATCCTCCGCAATTTTCCTGTTCTCCTGAATAACCTGATTTATCAAATCATTTATTTTGAAGTATCTGTAACTCATTCGCATTTCACCGGATTCGATCATTGAAATATCGATCAAGTCATTCAACAAATTGCTTAGTGAAACTGTGTGCTGATTAGCCTTTTCCAAAAAGTGCATATTAACATTATTATCGTGTATAGCACCGTTCAATAAAGTTTCGATGTAGCCTTGAATTGCAAAAATTGGTGTTCGTAATTCATGAGATACATTTGCTATAAACTGTGAACGCATTTTTTGAAGGCGTTGAAGATAATCAATATCACTTTTTTCCTTCTTGAACATTTTCTTGATCGCCTTCTGCAGAGCAAGCAGATTTGAGCCAAGTTGTATTTCTTCTTCGCTGTTATATTTATTTTTCCTGATATTATTTATGATCGTTTTAATTTCATCAAGCTCTTTATTTCGCCTTCGGCCTATGAGATAAAGCGCTGAAATATCAATGACAAGCAAGGAAATAATCAATGAAGGAAGTAATGAAACATCTTGAGTGAGTATAAGGATTGTGAGAATAAATAAAATATTAAAAAAAAGGAATTCTCTATAGTAGACAAGAGATGATGCCAGGTATGATAAAAACTTATTCGTTGTGTTTGAATCTGTATCCAACACCCTTTATAGTCTCAATTAATTCTGAATGTTTACCAAGCTTCTCCCTGATTTTCCTGATATGAACATCGATAGTTCGGTCAATTACATAAACATCGTTTCCCCAGATTTCTTTTAACAGCGTTTCCCTGTTTATAACCTTACCGGGATTTTGTGCAAGAAAATACAGCAGTTGAAATTCTTTACGCGGGAAAAATTTCTTCTTACTATCAACCTTAACTTCAAATTTTTCAACATCAATCTCCAAGGCGCCAATTTTTAGATTTTCAAATTTCTTAGATTTTTTCTCTGCTTGATCTGATTTTCTGAGATTTGATTTTATCCTTGCAATTAATTTTTTAGGTGAAATTGGTTTCTGAATATAGTCGCTTGCACCAAGATCAAGCCCTTTAATTTCATCTGTCTCACCTGATTTAGCAGTTAAAAAGATAATAGGAATTTCCTGGTATTCTTTGTTCTTCTTGATTTGTTCATAGACTTCAAATCCATCCATCTCTGGCATCATTATATCTAAAACTATCAGATCAGGATTCTGCGCAATTTTTTTTAGTGCATCTTTGCCGTTTGAACTTACAAGAACCTCAAAATTATCCTGCTCAAGATTGTATTTGAGAAACTCGAGTATATCTACTTCGTCATCAACCAGTAGAATTTTTTTCATTTAACTAAGTGATTTTTATTTCTTGATCTTTTTCTGCCGATTTATACATTGCTTCAGCTATTTGAAGAAGCTGCAATGCTTCCTCACCTGATGAGAAAACCGGGTTCAGTCCTCTTATCGCTCCAATAAAACTTTTGAGTTCATTCAAGTATGATTTTTTAAATGCTTCAGTTGGTGACTCAACAAATGTTGAACCGAGGTCCATGTGTTCATCTGCCATAACTTTTATCAGCTTAAAAGGATTCGCACCAATGCTTCCTTTTGTTCCATAAACATTTGTATAAAAGATGTCTTTCTCTTCAGCCATACTCCAGCTTGCTTCAAGACTTATTGTAAGATTTTCACAGCGAATAAAACTGAGTGAAGTGTCTTCTAAATTTCTTGAATTGTGAAAATAGTTTTTTGTAGAAATTGAAATTACTTTTGGATAATCAGCAAGCCAGAGTGCGAGATCAACAAGGTTAATTCCAAGGTCAAGAATTACACCACCGCCTGCTTCTTCTCTTTTGGTAAACCATTTTTCTGAGCTGCTCTGTTTTCGTATCCAGCCGCATTTTATATAAAATGGTTTTCCTATCTCTCCAGCATCAATCAGGCTTCTTATTAACATACTATCCGGCCTGTATCGCAGGTTCATTCCGACCATTAATTTTCTATTATTTTTTTTAGCGCACTCTATAATTTCCTGACCTTCTTTACTGTTTCTTGCTAACGGCTTTTCAACGAGTACATCTTTACCTGCGCTTAAACAAGCAATAGCAATTTCTTTATGGAGGTGCGTAGGTGTGGCAATTATAACAGCTTCTGTGTCATCATCACTGAGTAATTCAGTATAATCTTTGAAACGCTTTTTTATTCCATATTTATCGGCAACAGAATGTAATCTATTCTTATTAACTTCAACAACGGCAGTTATCTCTGCGTTTTTGATTTTAACAAGGTTTGGCAAATGAACAAGCTGGGCAACACTCCCAAGTCCAATAACTGCTACCCTGGTTTTCTCCATCAGTAAGTAACCTTTTCAGTTGATTTTGTGTTTTTGAAAAAAGATGTTATCTGTGATACTATTCCCTGCGGATCAATTGATATCTGCTTGTGAAGCTCGGCTTGTGTTCCATGATCTATAAATGCATCGGGGATTCCAATACGCAAAATATCATTCTTATAATTTTTTTCATTCAAATACTCAAGAACAGCCGAACCAAAACCACCTGGTAAATTATTTTCTTCAATCGTTACTATTTTTTCATGCCTCAAAGCAATTTCGTCAAGTAGCTGTGTATCGAGTGGTTTAACGAAACGCATATTTATCAGTTCACTGCCGATACCATTTTCTTTCAATTTAGCAACAGCCTTTTCTGCATAATTTACCATTGAGCCTATTGCAAGTATGGCTATATCTTCACCGTCAGTTAACTTCTCGGCTTTACCAATTTCAACCTTGCTGAAACCGGGTTCAAGCTTAACTCCGAGTGCGGAACCTCTCGGATATCTGACTGCAACCGGACCATCACAGTGTTCAACTGCAGTGTTAACCATATTTCGGAGCTCAGCTTCATCTTTCGGAGCCATTATAATCATACCGGGAATAATTCTTAAGTAAGCAAGATCAAAAGTGCCGTGATGAGTTGGACCATCAGCACCAACTAAACCTGCTCTGTCCAAAATAAATACAACGTGTAATTTCTGAAGAGCAACGTCGTGTATTATCTGATCGAATGCTCTTTGAAGGAATGTTGAATAAATTGCCAACACGGGAATTATCCCTTGAGTAGCTAAACCGGCTGCAAAAGTTACAGCATGTTCTTCAGCTATACCAACGTCATAATAATTCTGTGGAATTTTTTCTTTGAGAATATCCAGCCCTGTTCCATCGGGCATTGCAGCAGTAATACCGACAACCTTAGGATTCTTCTCGATTATTTCTACAAGTGAGTTGCCGAATATCTTAGTGTAAGCCACCGGCTCATTTGCTTTTTTGCGAGCCTGTCCTGTTAGTTTATCGAAAGGCGTTGATGCGTGAAGTCTTTGAATATGACTTTCAGCAGGCTTATATCCTTTACCCTTTTGTGTGATTGCGTGAATTAGTATCGGACCTTTTAAATCTTTTACTTGTTCAAATATTTTTATTGTCTGATGAAGGTTATGACCATTCACAGGTCCAAAATATCTGAAGCCCAGCGCTTCGAAAAGCATACCCGGAGTGATCACTGCTTTAATACCGTGCTCAAGTCTTACAGCAATTTTTCTCATCCTATCACCAAACTGATCCAGTTTACCAGTAAGGTCCCAAATTTGCCCTTTGAATTTATTGTAATCAGGATGTGAGATCATTTCAGTAAAATAATTTGAAATCTGCCAGACGTTTGGAGCAATAGACATATTATTATCATTCAAGACAACGATGAGGTCAGTTTTCAATACACCTGAATTATTCATAGCTTCGTATGCCATACCACCAGTCATTGCACCATCACCAATTACTGCAACAACTTTTTTATCAACTTTAGTAATATCTTTTGCAGTTGCCATTCCGAGTGCAGCAGAAATAGAAGTTGAAGCATGTCCTGCACCAAAAGCATCGTATTCACTCTCGGAGCGTTTAAGGAATCCGCTTATTCCACCATACTGACGAATTCTATTAAGAGCTTCTTTTCTTCCGGTAAGAATTTTATGCGGGTATGCCTGATGACCAGTATCCCAAACAACAAGGTCATGAGGTGTGTTAAAAACTTTATGGATGGCAACGGTTAGTTCAACTGTTCCAAGTCCACCACCAAAGTGCCCACCGATTTCTGAAATCGTATCAACCATATACTCCCGGATGTCGGTGCACAATTGTTTTAACTGCGGCAGTGAAAGCTGACGTATATCTGACGGGTAATTTACTTTGGATAGAATGGGGTATTTTTGTTCATCGCTCATTTAATAAAATAATCCTCCCTAATGTAACTGAGTTAATCTTCTTCAACTTGTGAAATTTTTCCTAACTCATTTTTGAGTTCGGTAATTTTTAATTCGGATTCTTTCAATGTCTTCAAACAGGATTTGGAAAGTTTTACGCCTTCCTCAAAAAGTGAAATAGCATCCTCGAGCTCAACACTATCTTCTTCAAGGATACGGCTTATTTCTTCAAGCCGGGATAAATCCTGCTCAAAATTACTTTTAGTTTTTTTCTTTGACATAAAATTAAGCTATTGGGTTGTTATTTCCCCATCATAAAACTTTAGTTGGGCTTTTTTCTCTTTATTAAAATTCGAAGCTCTGGTAACAAATTTAGAATTCTGCTTTACTAAAACAAAGCCCCTCTTCAAAACCCTGTGAATATCATATGATTCAAGAGATTTTGCGAGAAGTGATATTTTCTTGTCATAAATCATTGAATATTTTTCTATGCTTTGAAGAACTCTACTCATGCTCATATCAACTTGCTGTGTTTTCCTGTTCAAAATATCCATCGGAAGTCTGAAACCGTAAGACCTGCTAAATGAACTTACATCTTGAATCTTTGTTTCGATGATATCCTTAATATTTGATGATGACTTTGCTAAAAATTCATTGATGAAATTCTCAATATCGTTTATGTCAGGAGTTGCTATTTCCATTGCTACTGAAGGTGTTGGTGCACGAAGATCAGCAACATAATCTGCTATTGTAAAATCAACCTCGTGTCCTACTCCTGAAATAATCGGAACTTTAGACTTAAAAATTGCCCTTGCAACAATTTCCTCATTGAATGCCCAGAGATCTTCAATAGAACCGCCGCCGCGAGCGACAATTATAACATCTATTCCAGTATACTCGTTCAAAAGCTTGATACTATTAACTATAGATTCTGCAGCACCACTTCCCTGAACTCTTGCCGGAGCGATTACAATTTCCGCCAGGGGAAATCTTCTTTCAGCAACGCTTACCAGGTCTCTGAATGCAGCACCGTCAATAGCTGTAACTACTCCAATTTTTTGAGGGAAAGATGGAATAGATTTTTTGAACTTCTCATCAAATAATCCTTCTGCTTCAAGTTTCTTTTTTAACTTCTCGAATGCTTCCTGTAACTCACCTAGCCCTGCGGGTTTCATCGAACGGATATCAAGCTGATAGCTTCCTCTGGGAGGATAAACAGTAAGCTTCCCATTTACTATGATTTTCATCCCATCCTGAGGCGTGAAGAAAACGTACTGGTTGAAGCCTTTCCACATTGTGCAGTTGATTACTGCATCAGCATCTTTCAGACTGAAATACCAATGACCGGAAACATGAGCTTTGAAATTCGAAATTTCTCCGATCACAGAAACATGCCCGAAAGATTCCTCAAGTGTTCTGCGGATTTCTTTTGTTAATTCGGAAACAGTCAGTATTTGAATTTCGTTTTCCAATTATTCTTCAATCAGAGTTTGTGTATCGATGTTTGTTTGTCTATCAAGCTCATTATAATCAAGTTCCGATCCCAGTAAACTGTGTGGTATTAAAAATATTATAAACATAAGTATTGATGCAAACACAATCCAGCGTTTTGGATTTTTAAATTTATAAAGTGCAATTAGGGCGAGAAGCCAGCCAATAAATCCAACAAGTATTTTATTATCCGTTAAATCGTGACCGAATGGAAAGCCAGTCCAAAAAGCATCAAAAGCGTACTTCTGAACAATAGGTCCAAAAATAAATCCACCGATAATCACAAAAATAAAAGTGAGAATAGTTAATGATTTAAACTTTTTTTCTTTGTTTACGCCTGATGCGTATCCGCCTTTGGCGGAAAAACATTCCAAGCCGGTTCTTGTTGAAAGCAGCATCGCTCCAAAGATAAAAATGATATGTGGAATCAGAAAATATATCGGCACATCAGCTTTAAACCTGATTATGACTTCTCCCTTTTCAGGAAGTACGACTACTTCATCATCATTCTGCAGGATAATGTGATAAACCAGTTTACCAGCAGGCGGTTGGTGAGGAAGGTAAGCAATCAGTTTTCCGTTTTCTCTTTGCATTTCAACGGAAGTCCATTCATCATTTGTCTTGTATCTTTTCCAGACTAGCTGCCCACTGATGTAATCATCTTCAACATTTGCTTCAATCGGATGATCACCTTCACCGCCGTGAGTTCTATCCAGCTTATATTGTATCACTTCGCTGCCTATAACTGTTTCACCTGAGATGGGATAAGTCGGACCTGTCATTCTTTGATATACTCCTGTAAAAACAGTTAGCACAAAAGCAATCAGCCAGAATAAGATAGATTTTTTCATTTAATAAAATATTCTTTGTTAACGAACATTATAATCTCGCAAATTCAATCAGTGGTTTGTAATCTTGTTTATCAATTTTCATATTTTCAAATTTTTTTTGAAAAAAATTAAAGCCATAACTTGATAAATTAAAACATATTTTCAATTTATAGATTGATATACAATGCGATTTTTCAAGTTATAGATTGATATAAAGTGAAATCCCTTTAGGTTAGAATTATTTTTGATTCTTTTCTTGAATAAGGATAAGAACCAAAAGTTTCCAATAAAAAAAACAGGAAAAAGGAATTATGTAAATCCAATACTCAAAAACTTAAGCTTCTTATAAATTTTGATTTAAGCAGATTATAAAAACGACATAATCATTTTTTCAGAAGATAATCAGTTAACCTTAGCAATATCTTTTGATGACGTTTTTCCGAAATTCTGCCAATTGTTCCTGCAATTAGATTTAAAGGAATGACAGCAAGAAAATTTAAACTAAAAATTGACTCCTGGATAAGCCCGCTGATTTTGAAATCATCATCACGTGTAGATATAAGCTCATCGAAATCTTTAATCATTTGATTAAGCTGCGTGCTGATTCCACAAACAAGAAAATCATTATATCGTGGAGGTAACTGGCGAAGAAGTAAGACCGGTCTTAATTTTATTTTACCATCAGCCTGAGGCAACGCGGTAAGAACAACATCTCCCTCTTTCATTTATGGAATTCCGGATTGGGTTCTTTAATTAATGACAGCAAATATTCAGATTCGTCTTTAGAATAGGCTTTATTCAATTGAATTGAAGATGAATTAATCCATTCGTTTCTTTCATCTGATTTGGATTCAGACTTTAGAATAGTGACCAATAATTTATCATGAGGTTGAAGTTTATAAGGTGCGTCAAGTATGATTGCATTACCATCAAAATGTGCAGGCAGAGTTATAAATGGTTTTTTCATTTTTTCCTCTCAAATTTTTTAATCAAAAATAGCAAATAAATTATTAACACAAAGTAGTAAATCCCTGCAATGCAGAAAATCAAAATCAGATGGTGGTTTTTAAGCACAATTAGGCTCCTATGTTTGCAGCCAGTATGAAAGCCAGTAACCGGAGCCAGATGGATTTTTTCATTGAGGAATGTTTTGAGAATTATTTTGAAAATTTTCTGAGTGAAAGATAAAAATTAAAACCTTACACTAAAACCAAGTGTAGGAATAATGGGAAGCATAGTTGTGGTTTCTCTTCCGAGTGTGAGATTGTCTTCAACGTAGTAATCATAACCTATTACGTTTGAGCGGTTGTAGAGATTAATGACATCAAGATAAATTGTCCAATCTAAATCCCACCAATCAGCAAAAGCATTTATACGGAAATCAAGCCGGTGGTAAATTGGTTTTCGTGAGTTTAGTTTTCTATCATCA
>DATIJX010000186.1:0-3371 GCA_035478175.1 Ignavibacteriaceae bacterium | reverse complement strand
AGAGAAGAGAGGTTTTAAAACATAATTTTCCAAATCAACAGGATAAGAAGTAAGATCGCGCAGGTAAAAACATTTTGGCACAAACTCACCTTTAAGCACAGGCAGTGAGTATTTGCTTATCTTGTAAAACCAATTTGGGTGAGGAACCCAGGTTATATTCAGCTCTTCCTGCAAATCAAAATTGAAATTCTTTTCAGTCCTGCTCAGCTCATCAAAAATTACACGGTTGTAAATTCTTTCTATCGGGATTTCAATTCCATTCTTTTTATAAAAAAGAACTTTTCCGTGTTTGATTACATCCGATATACAGACTTCACTTACTCCAATTAATTTTTCTGTTGCAGCAAAATCAACTCGGGTTTTTTGTCTCTCTGGTTCTATTTCCAACAAAATAACATTTGCAGGATCAGCCTCAGCAAGTATCACATCTTTTAATAGTTTTACATATTCATCTGGTGAGATATTATTGAAGTATGGTGTAAAGTCATCCGAAATATTAAAGTGTTTTTTTAGTTTCTGTTCAAAGAAATATTGGTAGCCGTAAAGAGTCGGAAAGCCCTGAAGCTCAATCAGCTTGGGAATAAACTGACCTGAATTTCTATCCTGACATATACCAAAATCAAATACAAAAAATTCAGGATGATCAGTCTCTCCCGGAATATTCAGATGAGATGGAACTGCATCTTTCATCTTCAATTTAAATTCAGCACTTGTTACTTGCTTGCAAAGTTCATCGCACGCTTTTAACAATTTGTTCTTTAAATCATTACTTAAAAAGAGGGGAGTTTCAGAAATACGGAAATCAACAGGATACTTCATTGAAGTATTCAAATCGTTCAAAAAGGCTTCATACTTTTCTTGAGTGAATTCTGCGTTGAATTTTTTTCGTAATTCTGGAATCATTTACTGCTCACCACAGTGATCAACTCATCAATCGCGTGATTCAAAAAAGATGGAATAACTGTTTGTCGTGTTTTACGAATAGTGTCCGGTCTCTGTAAAATTTCAATCATCTCAAAGTATCGTTCTTCTCCATACTTTTCTACCACCTGCTTTTTTCGTTCGTCCTGTTTAAAATGATAAAGCATACTATCCGGATCAGCCTCGGGATGGAATTGTGTCCCTACAATCTCATCAGAAATTCTTACCGCAGCTAACGCCGGTTGTGCTTTAACATCATCGTCAACAATTTCATAAGAAAGAATTTTTGCACCGAGTTCTTTCATCACTTTTTTATCTGGTTCGATTACCTGAAACTGACGTATATCCGCTGCATAAAACGGGTTTGACAATTCTTTCAGTATGTTATCAGCTTTTCCTTCTTTGGTCAGATTAAACGGCATAACACCAAATGATTTTGAATGTCTTTGATTCACTTCCCCAAACTTGAAAAACCTTCCCATCATCTGGAATGAATGGCAAATGAAGAAAAGATATTTTTTTCTTTCAGGATTGTTTTGATTGTAGTCCCAGATCTTTTGAATAAGATTGAAGTAATCTTTTTCCCACTGAGTTCCTTCTCCCTCAAAAGGACTTCCCGGTCCACCGGAAGAAATATAAATGTCTTTATCTAATCCGGGAACTTCATCCTTAAATCTTGTATCAAAAACTTCGTAGGTAATATCCAGACCATTATTTCTGCTCTGTGCCTCTGAAACAATTTCTTTGATACAGCGCATTCCTTCGTTGCGTTCGTTGTTGTAAAGATCTATTGTTGCGATTTTAATCATAAGGAAGGCCTAACCCCCAACCCGTTCCCAAAAGGAAGGGGAGTCATTTTAATTAAATCTTTTATGAAAAAAATTATGTTCATTTAGA
This sequence comes from Ignavibacteriaceae bacterium, assembly GCA_035478175.1. Taxonomy (GTDB): domain Bacteria; phylum Bacteroidota; class Ignavibacteria; order Ignavibacteriales; family Ignavibacteriaceae; genus IGN2. The sequence continues at coordinate 1,553 of DATIJX010000186.1, read as the reverse complement.
AAGTTTTATTATGAAAAAAATAAAATTAATTCCTCTCCCTTTGGGAGAGGTTAGGAGTGGGCATTTACAACCCAACGTGAGTTTCTTCAATTATGTAATCAACCACTGATTTGGTATCACCGGCTTGTTCATATACTTTAAGCTGGCGGTCAGCACCGGTACCATTTTCTAGAATTTTATAAACGTATTGAATCTCTTCTCTGGATCCTAGTCCGTCAACTACATCATCAATAAATTCCAAAAGTTCATCAACAAGTTTTTTGAACTCAACTTCTTCCTGCTTACCAAAATCAATCAACTTTCCATGTATTCCATAACGGGAAGCTCGCCATTTGTTTTCAGCGATCAAAGCTCTTCTATAAATCCTGAAACCAAGATTTTGTTTTATCAATTTGTGAAGTTTTACAACTACAGCCTGCATAATAGCAGCAAGACAGATAGTTTCATCCACTCGCATCGGTATATCACAAATACGAAACTCAAGTGTATTGAAATAAGGATGAGCACGGATATCCCACCAGATTTTCTTTGCATCGTCAATACATTTTGTCTTTACTAAAAGTTTTACATAATTATCGTACTCCGCAATGCTTCCGAAGTAATCCGGAATTCCTGTTCGCGGAAAACGATCGAACACTTTGCTGCGGTAAGATTTAAATCCGGTATTCCTTCCCAGCCAGAAAGGTGAGTTTGTTGAAAGTGCAAAAATGTGCGGCAGAAAATATCTTGCAGCATTCATTATGTGAAGTGCAGTTTCCCTGTCATCAACTCCAACGTGAACATGCAATCCAAAAATTAAATTTGCTCTTGCAACCTGCTGGTAATCAGATATAATTTCCTTGTAACGTGGATGTTCGGTTATAGCCTGATCTTTCCAGTGAGAAAAAGGATGAGTGCCTGCAGCAGCAATTTTTAATCCGTTTTTATTTGCAAGCTTGGCAAGTTCCTGCCGGAGTTTTGTTACCTGGTTTCTTGCATCGTGAATGTCTTTACAAATATCCGTTCCGATTTCAACAACAGATTGGTGCATTTCAGCTTTTACTTTTTCAGCGAGTATTATTTTACCGTCTTCAATTATCTGCTGAATGTGAGATTTCAGTTCTCTGGTTTTTGGGTCAACAATCTGAAATTCCTCTTCAACTCCTAATGTAAATAATCCGGGTTCTGCCATAAATTTTTCTCTCTTTAACTTTCGTTCAATGAACTGTTTTTTGCATAAGATTTTATGAAATTTCCCCAGGTTAAATTGTTTTGTCCTGCTTTATGTTCTTTTGCTCTGCGTATTGCCATATTTGCTGCTGTTTCAACTATCCATTCAAAATTTTCTTCGCCGACAGAAATTTTATCTGCATCAGGTGCGGGATTACAAAAATCAATCGCGTAAGGAACTCCATCACGAATAGCAAGTTCAACAGTATTAAAATCGTAACCAAGTGCGTTGTTGATTGTAAGCACTGCGTGAAGAAGTTTTTCCATCAATGATTTATCAATCGGTTTTGGATAGCGCACATATCGTAAATGATGCGGCTGCTTCGGATCGTATCTCATTATGT
>DATIJX010000185.1:0-2546 GCA_035478175.1 Ignavibacteriaceae bacterium | reverse complement strand
GGACCACCTGATGCAGAAGCCCACTGCACTCCGGCAATAGTTGTAGTAATAAAAGTGATTATGAATAATCCTAAATGAAGCAAAGGTTTTTCTTTTTTTTGCTTTACTTCTGGTGATGAGTAAGTAGAATAGTAGTTTTCCCCGTAAGGATCAGGCATATTTAAATATCCAGGTTAATTCCGATTGTTGCATAACTTTCATTAACATTATAAAATTCTCCGTGCACACTTTTGCCGGAAAAGTACGAGGCTAAAATACTGAATCCTCTTGACTCTGGCTGACCAAATTTTACTCCCGCTGAAACTATGTTGTTACCGGAATATTCATCAATTCCAGTCAATTTGAAATCATAAGCAATGAAAGGTGTGAAGAAGGAAGTTTCAATCTGGGTAACATAATAATCAAAACCAGCCTGAAGTATTCCCTTTTTAATTTCATCGGGAACGATGTGGATGTTATAAGTAACTCCGCCATAAACCCGAATATCAAAAATTTTATAGTATGCAATAAGCTCAAAAAATTCTCTGCTATAAACAAATGGTTCTCGACCGTTCAACCAACTCTCTGATTCTGCTTCATAATAACCATCGACTAAATGTGCACTGATGTGGCTGAAACGTAACCTTGCACCCCACTCGCTACCATCATTCTTTTTTTTGTAACTGCCATTTACTCCGAATAGATAATCAACAGTTTCAACAGGAAACTTAAAATTATTTTCTGATCGTGCTCTTGTGTAAGTAAAAAAATCAGCTCCAAAGGAAAATGATTCATCTTCGTTATTCCAATGAATTATATCGTGAGAAGTTCCAATATCTATTCTTACTTTTTCAATATCAAATAAATATTGAAATCCGGTTTTTGGTTCCAGGAAGTGTGCAGTGAAGGGCTGAATATTTAAATCTGCTGGAAACCATTCACTTGTCGTTTGCGCAAGTGAATTTAATTTAATAAAAGAGATGATAATCATTACAAGTACGAATCGCATTAATTACTTTCTGACTTTGAAATGAGTTTTCCGTCGGTGCCGGACTTTGATAGCTTTTTTATTTTTTGTTTGATGAGCTTGTTATAGCTGTATTTGAATTTAGATGTCAGACTTGATATTGCATAAAGATTTGTCGGAAATGCAAACGAAGGTTCAAAATAACAATTGACAGTGCATCCCTGGCAGAAATCAAATCTCCCTTCATTCTTCATAAAATATTTTATCTTGTCGGATTTTCTTATTTCACTGATAGGTTTATCAATTTTAATATTATCATTGGCAAAATGGTAGCAAGGAAGAATGATCTCATTTTCAGGAGAAATAACTACCACTCGCGAAACAGCTTTACAGCTTGGATTACTTTTATCATTGCCGCCATCTCTTCTTAATTTCATAAAAGCTTTATTAAGATAGACATCCATTTTGCCATCACAATACTCATCAATAAAATTAACTGCTTCCTGTGTCAGGCCAGGATTGCCAAAGTAAGAAAACACCGGATTCACCAGCAAAACCAGATCGTGCTTTGCAGCTAATTCGTGCATTCGTGGCAGTTTCTTGTACGTTTCATTTGTTACAGTAAAAAGTATATCAGGAAATTCACCGAGTGATTTAGCGAATTCAATACTTTTGAAAATTGAATTGTAGCAATCAACTTTTCTTATTCTATTATGCTCTTCTTCATCCGGAGAGTCAAGTGAGAAGTGAAGAAGATTAATTTTTCCTGCAAGCTTTTCAGCAAACTTTGGATAAAGTAATGTATTAGTTGTAATGCTTGTTTGCATCTTCAGGTTATGTGCAAACTCTGCCATCAGATGAATATCTTTATGTAGGAGAGGTTCGCCGCCGGTCAAATCAATAAACTTAACTCCAAGTTTTACTATCTGCTCGACATTAGATTTGAACTCATTGAGATCGGCATACGGTGAATCTTTAAAATTAGTATGATCACCAAAATGGCAGAACTCGCAGAAAGCATTACATCGATAAGTCACATAATAATTGCAGAGAAGAAGCATCAATAAACTCTATCTTTCCACTTAACTTTTTTATTGAACAGAATCACAAATGGCAAAACAAGCACATATATGATATAATAAAATTGAAACACCGGAAAATATTTCAAATTCTTCTGAAGACCTAATCTCTGATGAATAGGCAGAAGCACAAAAATATCAATTGCAATTTTGAAGATTACGAGATATGACCAAGCAGCGCTGAAGAAAAATGGAGTTAAGAGGATAAATAAATTCGTCAAAAATGCCCAGAACATTAAGCCAGTACCTAAAGGCGGAGCATCAATTCCACCAACAGCCCAGCGTTTTTTCTGGCTGAACAATTCACCAAAGCTTGACGCAGGTTTTGAAATTACTAATGAATCCCGATTCAAAGGATAAATTACTTTAAACCTTTTTAATTTGTGAATGGAGTTGAGCAGTAAAAAATCTTCCGTAACACTGAATGGTAAATTTTCAAATCCACCTGTTTCTACATAAGCTTTTTTTCTGAAGGACATATTATTTCCGATACAGCTTACAGGTTTTCCAAGATTGATTGT
>DATIJX010000184.1:0-5180 GCA_035478175.1 Ignavibacteriaceae bacterium | reverse complement strand
CCCATATCAGTCAACTCTTTCTTCACTGCTTCTGTCAATGCACCCATCTCATAAAAAATTGAATCGGGCATCCATTGATGATGAATTCTCGGTGCTTCAATTGCTTGGCGGATGTTCATATCAAAGTCGATACAATTCAACACTACCTGTAGCACAGTTGTAATAATCTGTGAACCTCCCGGCGAACCAACTATGATGTATGGCTTACTATCTTTTAAAATAATTGTCGGCGTCATTGAGCTAAGCATTCTCTTTTCCGGCTGAATGGAATTTGCTTCCGTACCTAAAAGTCCAAATTGGTTCATCACTCCTGGCTTCCCGCTGAAGTCATCCATTTCGTTGTTGAGAAGAAAACCCGCACCTTCAACAACAATCCCGGAACCGAACGAAGAGTTGATAGTAGTTGTAGTGCTCACAGCGTTTCCGTAAGAATCATAAACTGAGTAGTGAGTTGTTTCTGTACTTTCGAGAAGAAGTGAAACATCAAGACTTTTAATTTCATTTGAAGGCACAGCTTTATTTTTGGCAGATTCAATTCTCTCGAAAATTGTTCTTGCATATTCTTTTGAGATGAGATGATCTTTTGGAACAGGATAATAGTCTGCATCGCCGAGGTGAAATGTTCTGTCAGCATAAGCATACTTCATTGCTTCAACAATGTGATGAATATAAAGCGTACTTCCCCAAACTTCTTTTTTCAAATTATAATTTTCGAGAGTGTTAAGCATTTGAACCAAAGCAATTCCTCCCGAGCTTGGCGAAGGCATTGAGACAACTTCATAACCACGATAAGTTCCAACTATCGGGTCTCTTTCCACCGGCTGATATTTTTCAAGATCCTCTAAAGTTATGTATCCACCTAATGATGAAACTTGTTCAACTAAAAACCCGGCAACTTTTCCTCTGTAGAAACCATCTCTGCCATTTTCTTTTATTTGTTCTAATGTCCATGCAAGATCATCCTGAATAAAGAGATCACCAGTATTGTAAGGCATACCATTCTTTGTAAATATTTTTTTTGATGACGGATACTTTTGAAACAGTGGAATAGTATTGCTAAAATAAATTGAATCTCTCTTTTCAAGTCTCCATCCGTTTTTTGCGAGATCAATTGCTGGCTGAATAACACCGGCAAGAGCCATCGTTCCGTATTTTTCGAGAGCGTAAATTAATCCAGCAACACTTCCGGGAACTCCTGAGGAAGTTGTTCCGTACATACTTAATTCCGAAACAAACTCACCGGCATCGTTTAAGAACATATCTCTGTGTGCAGAAAGCGGAGCCTTCTCACGAAAATCAATTGAAATATTATTTCCGTCAGCGAGATGAATTACCATAAATCCACCGCCGCCGAGATTTCCTGCCGATGGGTATGTAACTGCGAGTGCGAATCCGACTGCAACAGCAGCATCAACGGCGTTGCCGCCTTTCTTCAGAATGTCAACCCCGACTTTAGAAGCATAAGAACTTGTTGATACAACCATTCCGTTTTCAGCAATAACCGGTTGAGGCGGCGTCGTGCAGGCAATCTGAGCAATGGATATTGTTATTAGCAGTACGAATAAAAATATCTTTTTCATAGTATAGAACATTTTGTGAACAAATGATTTTTTAAGTAATCAATGTCTTGCTGCAAAAATAAACCCTTTTCTTTTAATGGACACTGGTTTTTTGTGAATATCCCGGATGATTCTTTCCGATTTTCCTATACTGTTCCCGCACTTTTTACTATCTTCACGCTAAATTTTTTTAATAAAATCAAACGGATATTCCTATGGCAAAAACATTAAAATTCTTCATTGCAGTTTTAATAATTTCTCTCTCAGTTAAAGTCGGCTACCCCTGCACAAACTTCATCGTTACAAAAGGTGCAAGCGCTGATGGATCGGTTATGATAACTTATACAGCCGATTCATTCAACTTTTACGGAGAGCTTTATCATTTTCCCGCGGCTGTTTATTCTGATGGTGCGTGGCTTGAAATTTATGAATGGGACACCGGTAAATATCTTGGCAGAATTCCGCAGGCAAAGGTTACTTATAATGTAATCGGAAATATGAACGAGCACCAGGTTGTAATTGGCGAGACAACTTTCGGTGGAAGAGAAGAGCTTGTTGATCCCAAAGGAATAATTGATTACGGCAGCCTGATGTATATCGCTCTTCAAAGATCGAAGACTGCACGCGAAGCAATAAAGGTAATGACAGATCTTGTAGCCGAGTTTGGCTACTATAGTTCAGGCGAATCATTTTCGGTTGCTGATGCTAACGAAGCCTGGATTCTTGAAATGATCGGGAAAGGCGAAGGAAATACCGGTACAGTTTGGGTAGCAGTCAAAATTCCGGATGGATATATATCAGGGCATGCAAACCAGGCACGCATAACAACATTTCCTTTAAACGATCCTGACAACTGCAGTTATTCTCCCGACGTAATTTCTTTTGCAAGAGAGAAGGGCTACTTCAATGGTAAAGACTCAGAGTTTAATTTTTCAGATGCATACGCTCCGCTTGATTTCGGTGCAATAAGATTTTGCGATGCACGTGTGTGGTCATTGTTCAGAAGATGCAATTCCGAAATGGATAAATATATTTCATATATTAATGGAGAATCACTTGAAAGAATGCCGCTTTATGTTAAGCCCGAAAAAAAATTATCTGTGCACGATGTAATGCATTTGATGCGTGATCATTACCAGGGAACAGAGCTGGATATGACAGTTGGAGTTGCGGCAGGTCCGTATGATATGCCTTACCGCTGGCGTCCGTTAACCTGGAAATATGATGGTGTAGAATATTTTAACGAAAGACCAATCTCGACTCCGCAAACAGGATTTTCATTCGTGTCTCAGGCAAGGTCGCAGCTTCCAAATGAAGTCGGCGGTGTTTTGTGGTTTGGTGTTGATGATACTTACTTTACAGTTTACACACCGATGTATGCTTCAATGGCAAGAACTCCATATAATTTTTCTAAAGGAGTAGGATCACTTTCTAAATTTACCTGGGACGCAGCATTCTGGGTGTTCAACTTTGTTTCTAATTTTTCTTATCCAAGATTTTCAATTGTTATTGATGATGTAAAGATGGTTCAGAACCAGCTTGAAGGATATTTTCTTGCACAGCAGAAGACTACTGAGGAAACAGCCCTGTCGCTCCTGAAAAATTCAAGAGGTGAGGCAGTTGAATATCTGACAAATTATTCAATCAGTTCAGCCGGGAAAACATACAACCGCTGGAAAAAACTTGGCGAGGAGCTTCTGCAGAAAAATATGGACGGTATATCCAAAACAGAATTCTTTCAGCCAAAGAACATCGGCTATCCGGATCATTTTAAGAAGAGAATTGTTGAAGAGTCCGGCGATAAACTTAAGATGAAAAAGATAGTTGTTGATAAGGAACTTGCGTATACTGAATACGTTAACAAGGCAGATGAGCTTCTTGCAGAGAGAAAGTATGCTGAAGCAAAGTCTAATTACCTGAACGCACTTGAACAAAAACCTGAAGAAACATATCCAAAGCAAAAGATTGAACAAATAGAATCAATACTAAGTGCAATTGATCAGATTCATAACAGCACTTTTTGAATTGAATATTTTGAACGGATACTTTTGGAATGGTGAGAATTCTGGAAAAGCTGGAAGAATTAACTAACTAAAAATTCTTTTATTGTATCGATGTTTTTCTGTAATCCTTCTTTATGATTGATCCATAATTCCGTAAGGTTTGTTTTATTTTCGTTTTTTAATTGGAGTTCAATTCGATAAACAGGATCTCCTTCCGAATCTTCCGATTCAACGAGTTTGATATCCGCAATATCATCCAGCCGATATTTTTCAATTTCATTTCTCATCAAACCTCTTCGGTGGACCACCAGGAGGTTTTCGCCTTTGTCGAAGTTTAATTTTGTACCGGGATTTGAGTAAATGAACCAGATGCCCGCAGCTAAACCCGAAAGAGAAATAAACCACGCACCGGCTTTTTCAAGTTCACTCAACTCGTTAAGATTATAAAATGCACCCAATAGCCCGATGACAAAAGTTCCGGCAATGACAACAAAGAATAAACCTAACATCCAGAAACATCCGGCTGAATCTTTCAGAACAAGATTTGTGTTTGTGTGTTGAAGTATTTTCATTGAATTAAAAAAGACGCACATAAAGTGCGCCTCTTCTTTTTCTATATCTTATAATGGCTTATTTACCAGGAACATATTAATTGTTTAATCAAACTAAAAGAAGTAATAAACAGCACCCATAATCCGCAGATTAGTAAAATCTTTTACGTTTTCTATTTTACCTTTGTTAAGATTGTTCGGCGTACCGTAACCTGCTGAAGTGTATTCAAGCTCAGTTGAGAACCTTAAACTGTTAAAGTTGAATTGCACTCGCGGCGATACACGAAAAACATTTTCAATGTTTGTTCCTCTGCCGTAATATGTGCCAACAATATTATCATCAGCCCCCAGACTTTTTGTATATCCTGCAAAAATGCCATACTCAATATCTTTACCGACAGATATTTCTCCCCAAACTGAAAAGCACTTTAAAGCCGTGTATTCTTCAACACCGGTAAGCGTGTCTAATGATTTAACTGCGTATCCGCCAAGCATGATGTGGTCAGTCAGATTACCGCCATAAACACCCTGGAATTTGAAGGTTACCGGATCAAAACTAAGTTTAGCAAATCCTGTAAAAGCCAGTGCTGATACTGTATTATCAGTTTTAATATTTTCTGTTGTAACTATTCTTGGCGTTAGCTGTTTATAATCAATCCCGGCTCCGGCAAAAATTTCCTTGCCTGAATACTGCAGCTGAGCATTGAGATTCGGCACAACAGAATTGCGCAAATATGTACTTGTAAAACCATTTGGACCATTATTTTGAAAATCACGCTGACTTGCAGCAACAGCGATTATTTTTAATTTATCAAATGAATGAGTGAACCTGATCTGAGGATTTCTAGAAAAAGGCTGGAACGGAGCGCCTGTGTTAAAAGATACAACACCGGGAAACATTTCAACAATAAACATAGGGTGCCAGGTCTGACCAACGAGCAGAGATGTTTCTTCCCAATTAAGTTTTACAAACGCATGCCGCAGTCTGAATCCGTTTATATCAGCATCAGAAGTTCCGAAGAATTCACCTTCAAGAACTGCAGATGGTTTAGCCCCAATTACTTCCG
>DATIJX010000183.1:0-50161 GCA_035478175.1 Ignavibacteriaceae bacterium | reverse complement strand
AATAAAAATTTCACTTATAGCTGAAGATTCCTGTCTGAAAGCTTACTCCAGTAATGTCGAATTAAAAACTTTTCCTGGCGAAACAATTTCACTTTACGGTATTTCACCAAAAACCAAAATAACTTCAGAGGGATTGAAGTACGAACTTAAAAACACTTCGCTTCCTTTTGGAGTAAGAGAAAGTACAAGCAACAATGCAAAGAAAAATTTGATCAAGCTGAAAATCGTTAATGGCGTTGTGTTTGTCATCCGTGATGTTAAAACTATGATTGATAATGATCTCTTTTAGTTCTCTCGATCTTACTATCATCCTTGCGTTCTTTGCAGCAGTTCTGTTTATAGGATTTTACACAGGCAGAAAAACAGCTTCAGATGCGAACGATTATTTGCTTTCAGGAAGAAAACTCAGCTTGTTCCTTTTCGTCGCTGTAAATGTTTCCACCTGGTATGGTGGGATTCTTGGAGTAGGGGAGTTCACTTATCGTTACGGCTTGGTTAGCTGGTTTACTCAAGGCTTTCCTTATTACATTTTCGCTTTTCTTTTTGCTCTCTTTTTTGCAAAGAAAATAAGAGAAGCATCTCTATTCACAATTCCTGATAAACTAACTGAAGTCTATGGGAAAAATGTTGGATTAGTTTCAGCGGTTATTGTTTTCGTGCTCGTTTCTCCTGCACCGTATCTTTTAATGACTGGCAATCTTCTTTCATTAATCTTTAAGATTGATTTAATCCCCGCACTTTTCATTTCCCTGCTTTTATCAATTGCCTATTTGATTAAAGGAGGATTCCGCTCCAATGTTTACGTTGATGTGTTTCAGTTCTTTGTGATGTTTGCAGGATTTATTCTCATTATAATTTTCTCAGGAGTTAAATTCGGAACAGTTGATTTTCTTTCATCAAGTGTCCCGGAAAATCATTTGAAAATTACCGGAGGGATGTCACCAACATTTCTGATTGTCTGGTTCTTAATTGCATTGTGGACATTCGCTGATCCCGGTTTTCATCAGCGATGTTATGCTGCAAAATCAGGGAACATTGCTAAATGGGGAATTCTCATATCAATTTTCTTCTGGGCTTTGTTTGATTTTCTTACTACTACGACAGGCTTATTTGCAAAAGGTGTTTTGCCAAATCTAGAAAATCCTGTGCTTGTGTTTCCATTATTTGCGGAACAAGTTTTACCATCGGGAATAAAGGGAATATTTTATGCAGCACTTTTTGCAACAATACTCTCAACACAAATCAGTTTTTTATTTTTAAGCGGAACTACAATCGGGAGAGATTTCGTTTACCGAATTAGTAAAGATGACACCGAATCAAATCTGAAAGCATATACGATTATTGGACTTATCATTTCAGGAGTGGTTGCAATTCTTCTTGCTTACTTTATTCCATCTGTAATTGAAATATGGTATACTATCGGTTCACTCTTTATTCCAGGGATTATACTTCCTGTTGTAAGTGCTTACTATCCAAAACTGAAGGTTGACAAAAAATTTATTTTAGCAGAAATGATTGCTGCGTTTTCTGCAAGCACTGTTTGGTATTTTTTAAAAAGTGCATTTTCGGACATTGCTGTATTAAGTGAGGTTGAGCCAATGCTGGTTGGGTTATTTTTTGCTCTCTGTATTCATCTCTTTGGAATTATTTCAAAGAAATAAAAGATGGTCTTTTCCCCTCCTGCCTGAGGAGGGAGAATTATATAAAAAATTATGTTTAATAAACTATTTTATCTCACCACCCCGTCCGCTTAGGCGGACACCCCTCCTCGGAGAGGAGGGGATTAATTTTTTTGCAAAAGTATTTACTCTCACTTTATAATTTGCTAAGTTTAAACTAAACTTTTAACGAGGTTTGTTATGAACTCAAAATTCATCTTTGTTTTATCTCTCCTTTTAATAGGTCTCCCAATAAATGCGCAGCCAGGATGGGCATTGGAAAATCCTTTTCCTGAAGTAGGGTCATTTAAGACAGTCTATTTTATTGATGATTACACCGGGTGGTTAGCCGGAAGCGGAGGTGCTATATTTAAGACAACTTCATCTGGTTTTGTCTGGATTGTCCAATTAGTTGATACTAAATGTACATTGAATTCAATTTATTTTACGGATGAAAATAATGGATGGGTCGTTGGAGACTCTGGTACAATTCTTAGAACCTCAAATGGTGGCCATGAGTGGATAATTCAAATGAGCAACAGCACAAAAGATTTTTCTTCGGTTCATTTTTCAGATAGTGAAACCGGCTGTATTGTTGGAGATGATGGAGAGATTATGAAAACGAATGATGGAGGGATTAATTGGATACTTCAACAAAGTGGAATTAATTTTGATCTGAATTCTGTCCAGTTTGTTGACAATAATAACGGATGGATTGTAGGAGACATGGGTACAATTCTAAAATCTACCGATGGTGGTACGAATTGGTTAACACAAGCAAGTCCCTCACCATACTCACTTGAGTCTGTATGTTTTACGAATATAAACACAGGTTGGGTAGTTGGTGATAGTGGACTTATCATCAAAACTACAGATGGAGGTTTAAATTGGTTATTCCAGAATAGTGGGGTAACAGAAAAACTTTATTCGGTTAATTTTGTCACCAATTATACTGGTATAGCCGTAGGAGAAAATGGAACTATATTAAGAACTATAATTGGGGGGATTTCTTGGGTTAATCAATCTATTGCAATAACTGAAGATCTTTTTTCGGGTTTATTAGTTTCAGGCGTAACTGGAACGGCTGGATATGCTGTAGGTGAAAATGGTACAATCCGGTATAAAATGGGTGGAAGTGAAAATTGGGAAAATCAATCTGCCAATGCCGAAATTGATTTTTATTCTGTTGATTTTGTTGATCACAACTTTGGATATATAGTTGGGAAAAGTGGAACAATACTTAAAACCACAGATGGTGGAGCCGTCTGGACTCTTAAGCAAATTGACTCACATACGTGGCTCAATTCAGTATGTTTCATTGATCAATATACAGGCTGGTCTGCTGGTTGGGGTGGTACAATCATCAAAACTACAGATGGTGGAACTAACTGGATCGGACAGTCAACAGGTTTATTAAATGTTCTTTGGGATATTAAATTTGTTGATATAAATAACGGTTGGGTCGCTGGTAATGATGGAGTAGTTCTTAAAACTGCTGACGGAGGACAAAACTGGTCAAATCAAAATCTTGGAACACCGTACCCGTTGTGGTCAATTGATTTTACAGACAGTAATAATGGATGGATAGTTGGCGATGGAGGTATAATCTTTCGAACAACTGATGGTGGTAATAATTGGGCACCACAGTCAGCAGGTACGAATAGAAATTTATTTTCAGTTTATTTTGTTGACAGTAATAATGGCTGGGTCGTAGGAGAATTAGGGAAAATATTAAGAACTACGAACGGCGGTTTCAGTTGGCTAAATCAAACAGCACCGATTAATGATATATGGTCAGTTTATTTTACGGATATAATTAATGGTTGGATTGTTGGAGTAAATGGGAATATTTGTCGAACAACGAATGGAGGTTCAGACTGGTTAGTTCAATTGAGTGGAACAAATCATTTCCTACATTCAGTTAATTTCACCGATGTCAATAATGGATGGGCTATTGGAGAATATAATACAATCCTAAAAACTACAAACGGCGGAGTAACTTTCATTGAAGAAGAACCTTATCCAACTCAACCAAATTCATTTCTACTTTCTCAAAACTTCCCAAACCCGTTTAACCCGAGCACAAAAATTAAATTTGAGATACCGGGTCAATCCGCCAGAGGCGGACGGAATGACAATGCGTTAGTTACATTAATAGTTTATGACTTACTTGGAAGAGCAGTTGCAACACTCGTTAATGAAGAAAAACCTGCAGGAGAATACGAAGTTCAGTTCAGTGCTGCTAATCATCCAAGCGGAATTTATTTTTACCAGTTAAGAGCAGGGGATTATACAAAGACGAAGAAAATGGTTTTAATGAGATAGAGTAAGATTAGGATTATGAGTAAGAGTAAGAAATTCCAATCTTGCTCTTACTCGTTCTCTTTTTCTTACTCTCTTTCTTTTTTCTTTTTAGCAAATAGTGAAAGCACAACCGAACCAGTCAGCATTATTAATATGAATACCAGTGAATACTCAGTCGGAATGTGATACCATTCAGAAATAATCATCTTCACTCCAACATAGAATAAAATTATTGCGACGCCGTACTTCAGATAAACAAACAAATCAACCACCCCCGCAAGCGCAAAGTAAAGCGCTCGCAATCCAAGTATTGCAAAAATGTTTGATGAAATGATGATGAATGTATCCTTTGTAATTGCGATGATTGCGGGAATGGAGTCCACAGCAAAGACAATATCGGAGGACTCAATCAATAACAGAGTAATAAACATCGGTGTCGCATAGCGTTTATGATTTTTAGTTATAAAAAACTTCCCGCCTGTATAATCCGGGTCAAAATTTAAGTAACGGGAAGCGAGTTTAACCAGCCAGTTATTTTTGACATCTATTTTATGCTCAGCACCAAAAGCCATCTTGTACGCAGCATAAAGCAATATCGCAGCGAAGACAAAAATTATCGGTTCGAAGAGATTGATTAATCCAACGCCTGCAAGTATAAAAATAATTCTGAATACAATTGCTCCGAGGATTCCCCATTTAAGAACGTGTGGCTGCTGCTCGGGTTTAACATTCATCACCTGGAAGATGAGCAGGAAAACAAAAAGGTTATCTACTGACAAAGATTTCTCGATAAGATAGCCTGTTAAAAATTCTATAGCTTTTTCTTTGCCAAGATCGTAGTAAATAAACGCGTTAAAAAGTAAAGCAGCGGTTATCCAAATAGCACTCCATATAAGACTTGCTTTTAGAGATATTCTTCTGGTTCTTCTCTCGCTGACATAAAGATCAATATAGAAAAGTACTGCAACGATCGCCCAAAAGACAATCCAATCAATTAAGCCGCGTTCCATATATTAGCTTGCTTTAAGGAAGAAGTATTGCAGCCGCTATAACAGTTGTCCACAGACCGTTCTTATCACCTTCAGCAGACTGAGTTATATTAAATGTCTTAACAATCTTGCCGGACATTTTATAAATATCTTCACGCTCGTTCCAATCTATGTCAGAATTGAATTCTATACCGAGAGTGGTTGCAAGCATGGTTGCAGCGAGATCTTCAGCATATTCACCGGCAATCTTTTCAGTCTGTCCATAAGGATGATGTTCGGACAAATAACCATAAGCATTTTTATCAGTTGGCAATGCTACACCAAGAGAAGCGGCAACTAATCTGTTTGGTTCGTTAGTGGAATTTCTGGCAATAACCGCATGCACAATTTGTCCTGGTTCAATTTCCTTTAAACCCTCTTCTATTGTAACTCTGCGGCAATTTACCGGGAATATGCTGCTGACAGATACAAGGTTACACATTTCAATCCGGGCGGATCGTAATGATAATTCAAATGAAGTTAAATATTCTTTACTTCTGCCGACACCCTTGGTGAAAAAGATTTTTGATGGTCTGTACAATTTAGTTCCCTCCTTTATATCACGGCGTAGTTCGGCTCAGCTGAACGAAGCCGGATTAATTAATGAATTTTATGAATTTTCTCTTACCAACTTTCAGAACCATTCCATCGTTTAGCTTTATAGAATAATTTAAATCTGTAATTTTATTACCATCGATTGAAACTCCACCCTGTGTGACCAATCTTCTGGCTTCACCTTTTGATGGAGCAAAATTAACTTTGAGAATCAGGTCTAATATATTAAACTCTGAGTTATTGTCATCAATCTTAAATTCTTCAACTTCATCCGGCACTTCTTTTTTTATGAAGATTCTATCGAACTCTTCTTCAGCTTGAATTGCTGCTTCTTCACTGTGATACATTCTAACCAGTGTGCGGGCAAGTCGTCTTTTAATATCTCTTGGATTTACTTTCGGATCATCGACCTGATGTTTAATTCCTTTTAATTCTGATGAAGAAATATCGGAAGCGAGTTCGTAGTAAATGTAAATTAAACTGTCCGGAATTGAAAGTGTCTTGCCGAAAATTTCTTTTGGCGATTCTGAAATACCGATGTAGTTGTCATAAGATTTGCTCATCTTTTCAACACCATCAGTTCCAACAAGCAATGGCATTGTTAGAATAACCTGCGGCTCCTGTCCATTTTCTCTTTGAATATCTCTTCCAACCAGCAAATTAAATTTCTGATCAGTTCCACCAAGCTCAACATCACTTTTAATGGCGACAGAATCCATTGCCTGTGCAAGTGGGTAGAGAAGTTCGTGAATACTGATTGGTTCACCGGCTTTGTATCGTTTTGTAAAATCATCACGTTCAAGCATTCTTGCGACTGTGTATTTTGAAGCCAGCTTTATCACATCTTCAAAACTCATTTTACCAAGCCAGTCAGAGTTGTAAACTATTTTTGTTCGATTGGCATCAAGAATTTTGGAAGCTTGCTGGAAGTAAGTTTCACCGTGTGCCCTTGTTTCTTTTAATGTAAGTGAAGGACGAGTTGCATTTCTTCCAGAAGGATCACCAATCATTCCTGTAAAATCACCGACAATAAGTATAGCCTGATGACCAAGTGATTGGAACTGCGCAAGCTTTCTTATAACAACCGAATGCCCAATGTGCAAATCCGGTCTTGACGGATCACAGCCAAGTTTTATATTTAGTGGCTTTCCTTCATTCAGTGATCGCTCAAGCTTTTTTACTAATTCCTCTTCAGGAATAATTTCACTTGTACCTCTTTTAATGAGGTCCATCTGTTCTGCAATTGGGGGAAATATAATTTTAACCATTTAAAACTATTTTAATCAAATAATCACTGTTTTGATATAAGGGATGATCGCATGACTGCATGTATGCATGAGTATTTCTAATTATTATTCATGCATCCAAGCAAGCATGCACTCATGCATTGTTTAATATTTAATCCTTCTTTCTTGTTCTCTCTGGAAATCTTTTTTGGCTATA
The DNA here is from genome assembly GCA_035478175.1 of Ignavibacteriaceae bacterium. Lineage (GTDB taxonomy): Bacteria > Bacteroidota > Ignavibacteria > Ignavibacteriales > Ignavibacteriaceae > IGN2. The sequence goes on along the minus strand of DATIJX010000183.1, from coordinate 43,173 downwards.
TCGTGACGCTTATCGTAGACTTTCTTTCCCTTAGCAAGGGCTAATTCAACTTTAACTTTTCCGTTCTTAAAGTACAATCTTAACGGCACCAAAGTTAATCCTTTTTCTTTCGTTTTTCCAATAAGCTTTCTTATCTCGCTGCTTTTTAACAGTAGCTTTCTATCTCTTACGGGATCGTGATTATTAATGTTTCCCTGTGTGTATTCGCTGATGTGAACACTAACAAGCCAAACTTCGCCTCTTTCAATTTTACCATATCCATCAACCAGATTTGCCTTGCCCTGTCTCAGTGCTTTTACCTCCGTGCCGACAAGAACAATTCCAGCTTCATAAGTCTGTAAAATTTCATATTCGTATCTTGCTTTACGATTTACAGTTATATTTTTTTCTATGTCTTTCTTTTCCATACTGCATTAACCAGATTTTCCGTTTGAAAAATCAAGTGCAAAAATCCCTTTAAATGCTGTTAAATGCAATAGAGGTAAATATTTTTGATAGATAGTTCCAGAGCGGCAATAAAAAAGGCAGCCACCCTGACTGCCTTTAAATTGATTCGCATAAAATTCTTATTCAGTACAATCGGTATCATCCAATCTTTCATCCCAGCAATTCCAGTTCTCATTCTCAAAATAGATTGGATCTTTTATTTGTCCGAAGTGTGATTCGTAATTCCATTTAATGTCAATCATGCGATTTTCTTGAGAGCCGAAAATTTGGTAGAACCTGTTATGAGGTATTTCATTTGTCTTTCCATAATGAATGTAACTTCCATTTTCCGGTGTGACCAGAATTATATTGGTGTATTTAACATCCGCAGTTCCTTCAGTTGTGTTACGGTGCCATTCGATGTAAAGAAATGCTGTTGGTGAATTTATATCCTTATTTAAAGTCCAGGTTCCTTCAGTTGCAGGAAGATTAGATAATCCTGTGAACCACTCAAAATCTATGTAAGCACCTGACTTGGTAAGAAGCATTTTCCACTCAACTCCTTCGGTCACTGTTTTACCATATAGTTTGGCAGTGAAAAGTGCTTCACCAACAGAAACACTGTATTGCCATAACCAGCTTCCGTCAGTTTGCTTAACTGGCTGATGATTAAAAGCTTCAACAAAAGCAGCAACCGGCACAGCAAGAGTTAAGGTTAAAACAGAATTCCAAACTGCTACATTCCCGGCTGCCCAGCTCCAGTTTCTTTTTGAAAGAATAGGATTTTCGGGTGCGCTGCCTGAAGCAGTATCCGGAAATTCATCAAAATTAATAATCATACTTGATTGTGGAGGAATAGTTGGTGCCTGGTCTTGTGGATTGGTAGTTTTGTCGTCTTCACAAGAGACAATCAGTCCGATTATACCGATCACGAATAAAATCGGCAAGAATTTTATAAATCGCATCATATGTTCTTCCTTATTGTTTTTCTCAACTTCCAGTAATTAAAACAATAATTATGCCTCCGGACCAATTGTAAAGCTGGTTGCCAATTGATAGCTGATGTTAAATAGGCAAGTGCAATGGTAAAAAAGTCTTTCAAAATTACAGGCCTTTGGGTATTTTACCTTCCGATTTATAAATCAATAATAACAGAACCTCTTTGTATTTTAATACTCTCAAAGTCTTAATATTCATATTTTTTTATAGCCTCGCTGGCTTTTCCCAAAACTTTTCAGTTAACAAAATCGAGCCACCAAATTGGTGGGTCGGAATGAAGTGGGATACCGTTCAGCTAATGGTTTACGGTGAAAACCTGACTGGAGTAAATGTCAGATCAGTTGATGATAAATTGAAAATTTTGAGTTTTCAATCAAGTGAAAATGGCTCATATCTTTTCGTCGACGTTTACATTTCAAATGAACTTGAACCAAGAGATTATGAACTTGTTTTTTTTAATGACGATATTGAAACAGAAATTTTCTATCCAATATTAAGCAGGGAAATCTCAGCAATAGAACATCAGGGATTTAGTAATGAGGATGTCATCTACTTAATTTTTGCTGACAGGTTTTGCGATGGTAATCCCGATAACAACACAATCGGTGATTCGCTTGATCAGTTTACATCTGATGATTTAGACGGACGAAAAGGTGGAGATATTGAAGGTATCATTTCAAAACTGGATTACTTAAAAGAGCTTGGCGTTACTGCGGTTTGGATTACTCCGATGCTTGAGAACAATATGTGGATGAGCTACCATGGTTACGCAGCAACTGATTTATACAAAATCGATCCGCGGTTTGGCAGTAATGAACTTTACAAAAAGTTAGTAAGTGAAGCACATAAGCACGGACTAAAAATAATTCTTGATCACGTAAGTAATCACATTGGAATAAATCACCATTGGGTAAATAATCCTCCTGCTTCTGATTGGTTTAACGGAACCCGTGAAAATTTTATCCGAGCATCTCATGATAAGATGGCTTTCCTCGATATCCACGGCGATTCAATTACAGTCAAGATGAATCAGCAGGGATGGTTCACTGATTATATGCCTGATTTAAATCAACGAAATCCCTTCTTAAAAAAGTATTTAATCCAGAATACACTTTGGTGGATTGAGTATGCCGGCATCGATGGAATCAGAGAAGACACTTATCCATACAATGATCAAAAATATTTAGCTGATTGGGCTGAAGCAATTTTAACAGAATACCCGAACTTCAATATTGTTGGAGAAATCTGGCAGGGAATTCCTGCTGTAGTTTCGGGTTATCAATCAAAATCACCAATCCGCAAAATTGATTTTGATTCTAATCTTCCTTCTGTAACTGATTTTGCTTTATCGGATGCAATACGTGATTATCTGAGTGGAGCAAAAAGTATTTATAAAGTTTATGAAACCATTGCACAGGATATTGTTTATCCTGATCCTGACAACCTGATGGTTTTCTTTGACAATCACGATGTTGACCGGGCAATGCTTGTTGCTGACGGAGATGTTGATAAATATAAACTTGCACTTAATCTTGTTTTGTTCACCAGAGGCATTTCCAAAATATTTTATGGAACCGAGCTCGGGATTAAAGCAGGAAAAAAACACGGAGAAGTAAGAGAACCTTTTCCGGGAGGATTTTTTGGTGATGATAGAAATGCTTTTAACAGAGAGGGTAGAACTAATTTTGAAAATGATATTTACAATTATCTTCAGGAATTACTTTTATTAAGAAAAGGTTATCCAGTTCTGGCTAAAGGAAAATTGAGACATATCTATCCCGCTGAAAATGTGTACATATTGTTGAAATATTACAATGAGGAAATAGCTATGATTTTAATTAATTCAAGTGAGGAAGATATTTCTGTAGAGTCAGCTCTCATAAAAAAGTTTTTACCGGAAGCTGAAGGATTACTCAATTTGAAATCACAAGAAGAAATTAATCTTAAATCAATAGATCATTTTGCCATGGAGAAAATGACAGTAGAAATATTTTTAATAAGGAAATAAGATGCTTGATATTCAAAAGAAACTTACAAATACCTTCTACGCAATACTTGCATTACCGGCAACGGCAGTTGGGTTTGCGTTATCTACTCAGATAGCTGCACTAAGTTGGATCCTAAGCAAAAAATTTGGTTTAAATATTCACGAAGTCGCATTTGTTTGGCTTGCCGGTCCGCTTGCAGGAATATTCGGTCAAGTGATTGTGGGCATGATTAGCGACAATGTTTGGTTCTTAAGAGGACGACGAAGACCATTTATAATGATTGGTGGAATTGTTGGGGCAATAATGTTTTTAGCTTTACCGCAAATCGGAGTGATCTCTGAAGCCACAGGAATTACTAATATAATATTGATTGCATCGGTTATCGCACTTATGCTGGATTTATCTATTAATGTAACATTTAATCCTGCAAGATCAATAATTGCAGACTTAACGCCAGAAGGTAAAAAAAGAACGGCAGGTTATGTCTGGATGCAGGTAATATCGGGTACTTTTGGTGTGCTGGCTTATTTCCTCTCAATGGTATTTGGAAATGAAACACTTTTAGTAATTGCATCTGTATTTGTATTTGCATGCTCTGTTATTCCAATATTATTTATAGAAGAACCAAGGGAATTAAAAGATCAGGCTGCCCAAAGTGATAAATCACATACCGTATTGGACATCTTTAAATCTATTTTTCCTTTATACGGATTTTTAGTATTTGGTGTTTTCAGTTTAATATTTCATTTCTATCAAAATGAATTGCGATTCATTCACAATCCATTGCTGATACTCAGTTTGGCTTACACTGTAGTTATTGGATTTTGGATAATAGCTCAGGGACGCAAAGCAGAATCTGATACAAATGAATTTCAGAAAATTATGCTTGCACATACTTTCACGTGGATTGCATTTCAAAGTATGTTTGTCATGTCTGGCTTTTTTATTGATAAGCAAATTGTACCTAACCTTAATCTCCCTGATGTCTTTGCCAATAAATTTGCAGAGTTTTTAACATCCACAATTCAAAGTAAAGATGCTACAACCGGTAATATTGTTTCATTAGGATTTTTAATTCTGAATGCGGTTGGTGCTGTTTTTCCATTTGTATTATCTCTGGTTGCAAAAAAGATCGGGCGGGTGAAAACTTACACAGCGGCATTAGCTTTTAGTGCTGTTGGGTATTTTTATATTGCTTTCTTAGGAGTATACGAAGCGGATTTTTATCTGGGAATGTTCCTGACCGGCATCGGCTGGTCGGCAGTTATCTCAATCGTATTCTCGATTATGACTGAGAGGACAAATCAGGCAAAGATGGGTTTGTTTATGGGAATATTTAATCTTGCTGTTGTACTCCCGCAGATGATGAGCCAGGGTGTTGCAAACATTATTTCAGAAACACAGAATTTTCAATTGCTTTATATACTATGTGGAGTTTTCATCTGTTTCTCAGTTTTCTTTTGGTTTTTTGTAAAGGAACCAAGATCAACTGCTCTTGAAAGCTAAACGATTCCAAAGGGTGGACATTAATAAGATTGTTAAAATATTTTTGTGATGCGTTTTAACCCCGAAAAATAAAGCTGTCGGGGGTTTTTATTTGCTAATTACAAATCGATTCTTCTTGCCTTCTTCAAATATTTTCTTTTAGTTTGTACAGGTTATTAAAAACAGTGAGGGTTTTTATGCGAATATTAATTATTTCTATTCTTTCAATAATCTGTCTGACATTTATCCAATGTTCAGAAGATAATCCAACCGATCCACCATCTCAAACATCAAAAGGTAGATTATTAGTTAAATCTAATCCTTCGGGAGCAAGGATTTTTCTTATGGGCACCGATACTGGGAAAAATACTCCTGACAGTCTATTAAATCTTGAGCCGGGAATTTATGACCTATTTTTATATTTACAGTATTATGATACTGCCTATTTTTCTGCTAAGATCGTTGAAAATTTGACTACTACTAAAGAAATTTCGCTTCATGATGGATTGCCTTTCGTTGATATAGATTTAAACTATATTTATGCATATACTGGTGATAGTGTAAAGTTTAGCTGGGTACTTAATCAAGATGTGCTTATGGATAGCATAATAGTGCAAAGACCAATTGACAATTCCCCATCATATGTAACTGATAAATATTTTTATGACAAAGAATTGTTTGTTTGGAAAGATCAATCTGGAAATCCAATAACATACTTTTTACCTTCACCGGAGCTGGGGCCAAACTATTATCCAAGAGTGGAAGGATTTACATATGAATTTCATTTTTATGGACAAAAGGCTCACGGCACAATGACATCATTTCATTTATTCTTTAGCCAGGATATTTGATCTTAGTTGGAAGATAGTTCGTAAAAGCTATGATAAAAAAAATCGATACATATCGACTTATTTAAATAAATAAACCTTGAAGGGTATTTTTATCTGTATAATTTAATTCAAGGAGAGATATTAAATCTATTCTCGTTCCTGTATCGAATCTAAAATACCTCTCTTACACTTTATAACAAGAAAGGTGATGCTATGAAACACTTTTTCCTCTTTTCATTTCTTTTATTAATCAACGCTTCGTTTGCACAATGGTCTACAAATCAAAGTGTCAACCTAATTATTTGTGATTTGGCAGGTGAACAGGCGCTTGCAAAAATAGCAATGACATCAGATGGAGGTTGTTATATATCCTGGTTTGACACTCGGTCAGGTGCTTATAATGTCTATCTTCAGCGGCTTGACCCACTCGGATATAAAATGTGGGCACCGAATGGGCTTCTTGTAAGCAATAATCCACAGGATACATGGATAACAGATTATGATTTAATATCTGACCAGAATGATAATGCTGTTTTAGTTTTCAGTGATATACGTGTTGGTGGCTTTCTTAAACCCTTTGCTTATAAGATTAGTCCCGCAGGAGATTTTTTATGGGGGAGTAACGGAATTGATATTTCGACCGGTGATAGTTTTCAGCCATCACCAACATTAACAGAAACCAGTGATGGCAATATTGTTTTTGCATGGATCAGTTCTAATGGAAGCCAAAAAATCGCTCTTCAAAAATTATCTCCAATCGGTCAAAAGCTTTGGGGATCGACTCCTATTCTTCTTCAAAGTGCAACCGAAGATTTTAGCTGGCCAGCTGTTGTTAAATCTGATAATGGACAAACTATACTTGTGCATACTGTACCAAACGGCATTTATCAAGCAAGAATTAGAGCACATAAGCTTGATGTAAATGGACGGTTATTATGGGGAACTAATGGAATATCAATTCAAGATAATGGGCAAATGGCTTCCTTCCAGGTTCCCGAAGTTGAACCTGATGGCAATAACGGGGCACTCATTGCCTGGTATGATGGAAGAGCGGGAAATAATCTTTCAAGCTCATTTGTTCAGCACATTTCATCCACAGGAACTTTATATTTTCCTGCGGATGGCTCTGAAGGATCTCTTGCAGCACAAAGAAATAAATTTTATCCGCAAGTAGCTTTCAATCTTGCAACCCAGGAAACTTATATGTTCTGGATGGAAACAGAACCAAACCAAAATCAAAACGGTATTTATGGTCAGAAATTTTCTTCATCAGGTAACAGACTTTGGGGAAATAGTGGAAAAGTATTTATTCCCTTAAGTGCTCCGTATACTAAATCAATCAGCGACTTATCATCACATATGGGAACTGATAAAGTGTATGTCTTTTATTTAGATAGTGAAGGCTCAGGGTTAAATACAAAAACACTGGGATTTGCCTGCGACGCTTCCGGTGCATTTTTATGGCCGGGGTATATTGTAACTCTGTCAAATCCAACTACGGAAAAACTGCAAATGGAAACCGCGATGGATGTCTATAAAAATTGCAAACTGGTTTGGGGCGATAGAAGACTTGATGCCAGTGGAATTTACGCTCAGGATATTAATCCATCAGGACAACTCGGCCAGCCAGTTATTCCTGTCGAACTGACTTCTTTCACAGCAAATGTTCAGGGAAATGCTGTTCATCTTAGGTGGTCAACTTCAACCGAAACAAATAACAAAGGATTTGAGATAGAAAAAAGGGCCTCCCTAAATCCCTCCGAAGGAGGGACTTTTGGAAATTGGGAATTTATTGGATTTATAGATGGTAATGGTACTATTATAGAACCAATTAATTATTCATTTGTTGATAAGAATGTTCTGTCGGCAGCTTACCAGTATCGATTAAAACAAATTGATTATGATGGAACATTCGAATATTCAAATTCAATTGAAGTTGAGATAATATTTCCAGCTGAGTTTTAACTTTACCAAAATTATCCGAATCCATTCAATCCGAGCACTGTCATCAGTTATCAATTACCAGTTAGTGGAGATGTAACTTTGAAAATTTATGATGTTCTTGGAAATGAGATTTTAACTTTAGTTGATGATTTCAAACCAGCGGGAAAATATGAAGTTGAATTTAATCCAGTATCTAGTATCAAGAATCCAGCATCCGGAATCTATTTTTATCAATTGAAGGCAGGGGATTTTAGCGAAACTAAACAAATGCTTCTCCTGAAATAATTTCGATCTCTGGCACCCATATATCTCTCGGAGTAGATGCCAGAAATAGCCCCTGTTATTTAATTATGTCAGGGGTTATTGTTTGGTTGTTTTATATTTTTACAATAAGAAAAACTGTTTCTTAATAACTGTATAATCTTCAATGCATTTTCTCTTTCTAACCATTCTCTGCTCAACCAGCATTGCTTTAATCCTTAAGTACAGCGATACAAAAAAAGGGGAGCCAATTGTATTGCTCGCTGGTAATTATCTGGTTGCTTCGTTAATTGGCTTAATTCTTCTAATACTGAATGATGAAAAAATATTTTCCATTCAAACACTAATCTTTGGTACAGGACTCGGATTGTTATTTGTGCTTTCGTTTTTTGTATACGCTAAAGCAATCAGTTATGCGGGCACGGGCTTAGCCACTACAAGTGCAAGATTATCAGTTATCATTCCTATCCTTCTTTCAATTATCATATTTAATGAACTACCGAATCAGCTTCATTTGTTTGGCTTTTTATTTACGGTAATAACATTCATACTTTTCTATTATTCTGTTAAGGGAAATCACAGGGATGGAGAAGGAGTGTTGAAGTATTTTTTTCTGATTGCTGTATTTATTGGAATAGGAATTAATGATTTTGCAATTAAAGTTTTCAAAAGCTGGCGTTCGGAACAGGAAGAACCGTACTTCGTATTCATTATTTTTGCATCTGCATTTATTTACTCGGCGATTTATATCATTATCAGAAAAGTAAAAGTTGTAAAACAGACAGCTTTATGGGGACTAGTGCTGGGCGTTCCAAATGTATTCAGCACAGTTTTTCTGCTTGCCGCACTTTCAATGCTTCCTGCAATATTGGTCTATCCATTTATGAATATTGGAATTATTGTTCTGACTACTGTTATGGCTTTTTTAATCTGGAAAGAAAAATTAGACCGCTGGGGAGTTTTTGCTCTCGCCAGCGGTTTGTTGGCAATTTTGTTTTTGAGTCTTGGTGGTTAATTAAGTTGAGATATTTTTTATAGTCATGTAAAATTTTATCTCTTTACTTTTTCCTTTGTTTGAACTTTCAGTTTCAGTCTTTGACTCCTTACCGCTGTATGGGCAGGTAGTTTTACCACTCAGGTTAGGATATTCCGAATCTGACTTATCAACTTTTCCTTCAAGGTAAGGACATGCATTTTCAACTTTGCCTTGAAGATATGAACATTCAGATTGATTCTTTTTATCATCTGAAACAGAAATATCATTGTAGATAAAGCCGCTGCTTATCAGTGCGAAAGATAATATTAAAACAGTGGACAATATGACTTTAGTTTTCATTCTTTTCTCCTTTTTATTCTTAAAACAATTATCCGGCAGAAAAGTTCAATAAAATAAAACAACACTTATAATTAGAACTCTAAATAACCCTTCCTTAGGAGGTCGTTGGACTTTGGCGAGCCCAACTGACTCGACGAGGGCAGGGGAGGCCTCTCAATCCACATCATCAACAAACATCACTGTAATGCATGCAATAATCATAGATGCACCTCCTAAAACCAAAGCATAAATTGCTTCACCGCCGACAATATTTCTGACAAAAAATCCCAGAATGCTGGCAGCTGTTATCTGTGGAATTACAATAAAGAAATTAAAAATTCCCATATAAACACCGAGCTTATCGTGAGGCAGCGAACCGGTTAAAATTGCATATGGCATTGCAAGTATTGATGCCCAGGCAAGTCCGATTCCAAGTTCTGAAACGAGTAATAGATTTGGATCCTTGATTAAGTAAAAAGAGGCTAAGCCTAAACCACCGGCAAACAAACTAATCATATGAACTGTTTTCCTGCTGGTGAGTTTTGCAAGCCAAACAAGAACAAAAGCCATCACAGCAGCAAATCCATTATAGACAGACATCAAAACTCCAACCCAGTCTGCACCTTCATTATATAAAGCAGAAGTCGGATCAGTTGCACCATAGACGTGATGAGTTACAGCCGGTGTAGTATAGATCCACATTGAAAAAAGAGCAAACCAGGAAAAGAACTGAACAACCGCAAGCTGCTTCATAGTCTTTGGCATATTGTAGAGGTCGTTAAGTACGACAACAAAACCATTTTCAGTTTTATTTTTCTTAACAAGATAACCTGCAATAATTTGTAAAATTCCGAAAGCTGCGCCACCAACAAAAAGAACATACAATCCATAATCAATTTCAGTAATGCTTATTGTGATAATAATTGTTATCATAATTCCAAGGAAAAGCCAGATTGATCCATCTTTAAAGAATTTGGATGCAGTAACTAAAACTCTCTTTTGACTTTTGACTTCTGACCTTTGACTATCTGCTTCACTAAACTTTTTCAGCTCTTCCGGAGAATATTCTTTTGTGCGGAAAACCGTCCAGGCAACTGCAAGAAAAAATACTACTGCACCAACATAAAAAGAGAATTTAACCGAATCTGGAATTTCACCTTCAGGTGCTACGTTTGCAATGCCGAACCAGTTTGTCATCACATAAGGTAAAGCAGAAGCAATTACTGCGCCCGTTCCTATGAAAAAACTCTGCATTGCAAATCCTGCTGTTCTTTGTTCTGAAGGAAGCATATCTCCAACAAAGGCCCTGAAAGGTTCCATCGAAATATTTATTGAGGCATCCATTATCCAAAGCATTCCGGCGGCTACCCAAAGTGCTGGAGAGTTTGGCATAAAAATAATCGCAATCGAAGCCAGAATCGCTCCAATCAAAAAATATGGTCTTCTTCTTCCTAGTCGATTCCATGTGTTATCGCTCATATGACCGATTATTGGTTGGACTATTAAACCTGTTACCGGAGCAGCAATCCAGAGTATGGGAATGTTGTCAATGCTGGCTCCTAAAGTTTCAAATATTCTACTTACATTTGCATTTTGAAGGGCGAAACCAAATTGAATTCCCAGGAAACCAAAGCTCATATTCCAGATTTGCCAGAAGGAAAGACGGGGTTTTTGCATAGAAGATTCCAAAACAATTTTGAACTGTATTTAATTTTATTTGTGTTGATAAAATAATATGAAATTCGATGATATAATAAAACAAGTTGAGGATAATCCTTGCGCTGCATTTTTTTACACTCCATCTCTTTATAAAAAAGCTTTGTCATATCTTTTTATAAAACCACTTGAAATTATTTCTGTTTATAAAAAAGAAGACCTCGATTATGCTTTTAAAGTAATCCACAAATTAATTGACAAAGGATTTTATGGTTATTCATTGATCAATTATGAAGCTGGTTTTCTATTCGAGGAGAAGCTTATAAATTTTATATCAGGTGATAATGAAAAACTCATTCAGTTTTTTTTCTTTGATAGAAAAGAAGTTCATCAACTTAAATCTTCAAAAATTATTTTTAATGAGTTTTCACGTGATAAATATTCTGTAACAGATTTCAAGTTGAACAGATCAGAGACACAATTCTTCGATGACATTAAAAAAATAAAACACTACATAAAAGAGGGAGACACATACCAGGTTAATTACACAGTTAAAGGACGATTTGAGTTCACAGGTTCATACTCAGTTTTTTTCCAGAAGCTACTTTTTAATCAGTCAGCAAAATATTCTGCCTTCATCAATAATGACGAAAAATTTATAATCTCACTTTCTCCGGAGCTTTTTTTTCAAACGGATGGCAAAAAAATAAACTCAGCACCAATGAAAGGAACTATTCGCAGAGGATTTAATCATGGCTTGGATGCTTTATCAGTAAAAGAGTTGGAAACCGGAGACAAAAACAAGGCTGAAAATGTAATGATTGTTGACCTGATAAGAAATGACTTTGGAAGAATTTGTCGTTATGGGAGTGTTACGGTTCCTGAATTATTTCAAATTGAAAAATATGAATCGTTATTCCAGATGGTTAGTGAAGTCGAGGGGAAATTAAGAAAGAAAACAATGATGCTTGAGATACTACAGAATATTTTCCCTTGCGGATCAGTAACGGGCGCTCCAAAAATCAGAACAATGGAAATTATAAACGAAATAGAAAAAGAAAAACGAGGAATTTATACCGGTTCAATTGGTTTACTAACTCCCAAAGAACTTAAGATGAATGTTGCTATTCGGACAATAACAATAAAAAAGAGTGATGGTGATGGCGCTATGGGATTAGGCTCCGGAATAGTATGGGATAGTAATCCGTTAAATGAGTATGAAGAAGTGAATTTGAAAAGTAAGTTTTTAACTGAGCCTTTTGATTACTTTGAAATATTTGAAACGATGAGATGTGAAAATGGTGAAATAAAATTTCTTGATGATCACCTTACCAGGATAAAGTCTGCAGCTGATTACTTTCTTTTTAAGTTCAACGAAAAAAAGATTCGAAAGCAGTTGGCCAAATCAATTGCAGGAGTTGATAAGCTAAAAATAAAAAAGATCAAACTCTCATTAACAAAGTGGGGAGAAATTAGAATTGACGTATCAGATATTCCAAATGCAGCTAAGAATATTTCTGCTATTATCTCACAAAGTAAAATTGACTCAACGGATAAATTCAGATACTTCAAAACGACTAACAGAAAATTGTATGATGATGAGTATGCTTCTTTCTGTGAGAAAGGATTCTATGAAGTAATTTATTTCAATGAAAGAAATGAATTAGCAGAAGGAAGCCGAACAAATATCTTTATAAGAAAAAGTAATACCTGGTTTACTCCAAAATATGAATCAGGTGCATTACCCGGTATTTATCGAAAATATTTCATCGGGAAGAATTCGGAAGTTTCTGAAAAAACTTTCAATGTTGATGACCTTCTCTCTGCTGATGAACTATTATTAACTAATGCCTTAAGAGGTGAAGTTATAGTGCAAAAGCTTTACATTACTCCTGATGAATACATCACTTATAAGAAGTAGTTACAGCTTAGAGCAGGCATTTGAACATAAAATTTAATAATTTGTAGTGAGTTCAAATTTTTCTTTGCAAACAAGTAAATGAATCACGAAATCGATAAAACCTCATTAAGAAAAAAAGAGCATCTCGAGTTGAGTTTGAAAGCAGATGTTTCCTTTAAATCAAAAACTAATGGCTTTGATCATTATGAATTTATTCACGATGCTGCAACTGAAGTTGAGCTCGATAAAATTTCTTTCGAAACTAAATTCTTCAAAAAGAAAATTAATTATCCTTTCATTATTTCCTGTATGACCGGAGGAACAGAGGAAGCAGAAAATATTAATGCACAACTCGCAATAGCTGCAGAGGAATTGAAAATACCAATAGGAGTTGGCAGCCAGAGACAAGTACTTGAAAATAAGAATTATAGAAATACTTATAACATTATCAGAAAGAATGCTAAATCAGTTCCAGTACTGGGAAACCTTGGAGCCGCAGAATTAGTTAAGTTAAAGTCAACTGATCAAATAAAATTACTGGTTGAACTGATTGAAGCAGATGCTTTTGTTATTCATCTTAATCCACTTCAGGAATTGCTTCAACCTGAAGGTACACCAAATTTTTTGGGATTATTAAAAAGCATAAAGAGGCTGGTAAAAGAACTTGAGATCCCAGTCATTGTGAAAGAGATTGGTGCCGGAATATCCGGCAAAGCGGCAAAAGCATTACTTGAGACGGGTGTAAAAGGAATTGATGTTGCTGGTGCAGGAGGCACAAGCTGGGCTGCAATTGAAATGCTTAGAAATAAATCAATGACGAATGATTATTTTTGGGACTGGGGATTGCCCACTTCTTTTTGTTTGAGGGAAAATTCAAAACTCAAAAAGAATTATAAATTTATTTTGATTGGCTCTGGAGGAATAAATTCCGGCGTTGATGCTGCAAAAGCATTTGCACTTGGTGCTGATTATGTCGCTTCTGCAAGAACAATTTTGAAGCAGCTTAATTCAAACGGAATTGATGGGGTAAAGAATTTAATTTTGGATTGGTTCGATATAGTTAAAAAAATAATGTTTCTAACAGGTTCTAATTCATTAAGTGAACTACGAAAAAATAAACTTATCAGAAAAGAAAATTTTTATTAATGGATAAATACATTCAACTTTATGAGACAGAAAGAATTAAGATAAATAAAATTCTTTCACTTGCATTAAGAAACAGAAAACCGAGAACTCTTTATGAACCCGGCTCATATATTCTGAATAGCGGTGGAAAAAGACTTCGTCCTTTGCTGGTTTTGCTTTCTGCCAAAGCAGTAGGAGGAAAATTTAGTGATGCTTATAACGCCGCTGCCGCCGTCGAGATGCTCCACAATTTTACTCTGGTCCATGATGACATAATGGATAACGCAGACAAAAGAAGAGGACGCTTAACACTTCATAAAAAGTATGACCACAATACTGCCATTCTTGCAGGAGATAGTTTGCTTTCGATAGCTTATGAATATCTTTTGAAAGATTGCAATGGCAATGCAAAGGAAGTGACAAGTTCGTTCACTCATGGTTTGATTGAAGTTTGTGAAGGTCAAAGTCTGGATACAGATTTTGAACTAAGAAAAAATGTTTCTTTATCGGAATACATTGTGATGATAAAGAAAAAGACTGCTGCTATGGCAGAAATGTGCTGCAGAATTGGAGCACTTCTCGGAGGAGGAACAAAAACCCAGGTTAATGCTATGGGTAATTATGGATTAAACCTTGGAATTGCTTTCCAGATTCAGGATGATCTTCTTGATATTTCTGCGGATGAAAAAGAGTTCGGAAAAACTATTGGTGGTGATTTGATTGAAGGTAAAAAAACTTTTCTTTTTCTTGAAGCTCTTGAAAAATCAAAAGGAGAAGACAGAAAAAAACTCCTTAAAGTAATTGAGAAAAAGGGAATAAGGAGAAACCAGGTATCAGGGTATAAAATGATTTATGAGAAGCTTGGTGTACTGGATGATGCTCGAAGAGAAATAAAGGGCTATACTCAAAAAGCATTACGATCTATTAATTCATTGAATGATGAAAACAAAAAAATATTTAAATGGCTTGCTGATTCGCTAATTTACAGAACGAGTTGATGATAGAAAGAACAGTTAAAATAGTTAATAAAGCAGGATTGCACACTCGACCTGCAGCAACAATAGTTAAGATGGCAGCTAAATTTAAATGTGAGTTTTTTATCTCACGAGATGGTATGAACATTAATGGAAAAAGTATTATCGGAGTTATGACTCTCGCAGCTGAAGAGGGAGCAGAGCTTGTTTTATCATTCAATGGTGAAGATGAAGAACAGGCAGCTAATGAAATTATTAGTTATTTTGAAAGAGGTTTTGACGAACTTTGAAATCATTCAAAGAAATATATAGGACATCTGAGAATAAAATCGCTGGCATTGCTGCTGCTCCCGGGATAATTATAGGCGAAGCCTACCTTTATACCAAGGAAAAGCTGCAGATAAGTAAAGCTGATATTGATGATATCGGGAAAGCAAAAAATGATTTAACGGAAGCTATAGCTAAATCAAAAAAAGAACTTAATAAGATTTTTGCAGTCGCACGTGAAAAAATGGATGAGGTTCGTGCTGCAATATTTGAAGCTCAATTGATGATACTTGACGATCCGATTTTGCTGAATGAGATTAGCAGCAGAGTTGAACGAGAGCGAAAATCCCCTGAGTACATTGTTGACGATGAAATCTCAAAGTATCAGAGCAAAATGATTCTTTCTCACGAAGCTTATATGAAGGAAAGGGCTCTTGATATTGAGGATATTAAACAGCGCATCATAAGAAATTTGCAAAAGAAAAGATGGGAATCTAAAATTGAACATAATGTAATTGTAATTAGTGAAAACCTTACCCCAGCTGATACAATTCTTCTCTCCCGAAATAAAGTTCTTGCATTTGTTACCGATCACGGCGGTGTGACATCTCATGCAGCTATCATCTCACGTTCACTGAACATACCGGCTGTGGTTGGAACACATAACTCGACAACTCAGATAAAAGACGGCGATGAAATAATTGTCGATGGTTTTTATGGATATGTAATAATTAAGCCAACTCAAGAGCAGAAAGAATTTTTCATAGGAAAAAGAAAACGACTGCTGGATCTTCAAAAAGAACTTGAAGAGCTCAAAGATGAAAAAGCTGTCACAAAAGATGGAAGGCAAATTAAACTTCTTGCCAATGTTGATGTCTCAGGCGAAATAGAAATGGTTATAACCAGTGGTGCAAGCGGAATTGGTCTTTACAGGTCTGAACAAATATTGAATGAGCTTGGTGAATTTCCAAATGAAGAAGAGCAAACAACCATTTATTCCAAGCTTTCATCAAGAATTTATCCCGACACAATTACTATTCGTGTATTTGATATCGGTGGAGACAAATTCAGATTCCTCGATTTTGAAGAACCGAATCCTTTCCTTGGATTAAGAGGCATCAGACTTCTGCTGGAAAATCCTGCAATGTTTAAAACTCAGGTTAGAGCAATTTTGAAATCGAGCATCAATAAAAATATAAAAATGATGCTTCCGATGGTCAGCACTCTTAAGGAAATCAGGGAATCTAAAAAAATTATTACGGTGTGTAAAAAAGAGCTAAAAGCCGAAAAAATAAAATTTGATGAAGATATAGAGTTAGGAATTATGATTGAAGTTCCTTCTGCTGCAGTTATGGCCAGGGATTTTTCAAAGGAAGTTGACTTTGTCAGCATAGGAACAAATGACCTTGTTCAATATCTAATGGCAGTTGATAGAGGAAATGATCTTGTTTCAGAGCTTTACCAGGAATTCAGTCCCGTTGTTATTAATACTTTGAAGCATATCATTGATGAAACTAAAAAATCTAAAAAGCCAGTCAGTCTTTGCGGTGAAATGGCCGCCGATACTCTTGCGATGCCACTGCTTATTGGTTTGGGTTTAGACAGTCTGAGTATGTCACCCTCAACTATTCCTTATGCAAAAAGAATAATTAGAAGCTGTGATTATAGAAAGTCAAAGCGGCTTGGTGCACAATGCCTCAAAATGCAATCTGAAGAGGAAGTAAAAGCTGCAATTGAAGACTTCTTTAAAAAGAATAAAATCACCAGAACAAGACAAATCATTTAACATTTATGCAGATACAAGACTTTATAAAAAAGTACGATACTCAGAATCAATTCAAAGTTCTCAGAGAGACTTACAAACAAGCTTCAGATGCGTGGAATAATAAAATTGATTTATCACAACTAAAAAAAGAAAAATATTCTTCAATAGTTTTTTGTGGACTGGGTGGTTCAGCAATTAGCGGTGATTTGCTTTGTGATTATTTATCAGGAGAATTGAAAATACCTTTTAATGTCGTTAGGGGATATAATCTTCAATCATTTGTTGATGAGAATACACTGGTTATTATCTCCTCATATTCCGGAAATACTGAAGAATCCAATTCTTGTTTTGAACAGGCATTAAAGAAGAGTTCCAAAATTGTAGTTGTCACATCTGGCGGAAAGATTGGAGAAATTTCTGCATCGAATAAAATTCCTATTGTTAAAATTAAAGGTGAATTTCAACCTCGGTATGCTCTTGGACTCAGCTATTTCTCGTTACTTAAAATAATGCAAGAACTGGGAATCGCAAGCGAAGAAAGCAATGTTAAAAAGATAATTGAGTTATGGCAGAAAAGGGGAGAAGAATTTTCCATAGATAACAATCAGGCTGTTCAAATTGCAGAGGAAATTATTGGATTTATTCCCGTTATTTATTCATCTGAGTTTCTTGCCTCAACTGGTTACAGGCTCAAGTGTCAGTTGAATGAAAATTCAAAGCTGCACGCTTTCCATAATTCTCTTCCCGAAATGAATCACAATGAAATCATTGGATGGGAATCCTTCAAAGAAAAGCAATTCCATACGAAAGTCATTTATTTAACTGATAAAGAATATCATCCCCAAAATAAAAAACGCTTTGATATCTTAAGAGCAATGCTCGCAGAACAAAAGATTGAAGTTTTGACTCTCAGCAGCAACGAAGAAAATAAAAAGGTACGAATTATGGATTTGATTTATTTATCTGATTGGATATCTTTTTATACATCGGTTTTGCGTGGATTCGATCCTTCGGAGATTGATTTTATTCATAGGATGAAACAGCGACTTACTTGATATTTTTGCTCCGGATGATAATATCATCAAAAATAAATTTTATCCGGTTTTATGCTTGTTTACTCTTCCAGAATTACAAAAATAGTTTTCATTATTTGTTTAGTAACATTTCTTGCTAGCGATTTTATATTAGCTCAATTCTTTTACTTTGGTCGTAATAAAGTTCAGTACGAAGAGTTTGACTGGAAAATTCTCCGCACCGATCATTTTGATATTTATTATTACGGAGAAATGGAACACGTTGCTGAAATTGGTGCAGGTTATGCTGAAGAAATTTACGCTGAACTGAAAGTAAGAATGAATCACCTCGTGACACGCAGGATCCCGCTTATTTTTTATAATACGACAATAGATTTTCAACAAACAAATATTACTCCGGGATTAATTCCCGAAGGTGTCGGAGGTTTTTTCGAGTTTCTTAAAGGAAGAGTTGTACTGCCGAGTAATGGTTCTCTGAAAGATTTCCGCCATGTAATCAGACATGAAATTGTTCACGTGTTTATGACAAATAAAGTTTACAGAATATTGAAGGACCACCGTATCCCAACGAACAAAATGCCGCCGCTATGGTTTGTTGAAGGTCTAGCAGAATTTTACTCTACTGAATGGGATGCGCAGGCTGAAATGCTTTTAAGAGATGCAGTTCTTAACAACTACTTCGTAAGTCTTGATAATATTTATATGATTTATGGCAGTTTCTTAATGTATAAAGAGGGTCAAAGTTTTCTGGAGTTTGCCGCTGAGAAATATGGCGAAGAAAGAATAGAAATGCTCATCGATAATTTCTGGATGTATTCTTCTTTCAACCAGGTGCTTGAAACAACGTTCAAACAATCCTTTGAACAAATTGATGCTGAATGGAATTATTGGCTGAGAAAAAAATATTATCCTCTTATGGAATCAAGCTATCCTACAGAATTTGGTTCATTAAAAGTGACAAAGAAAGGATTTAATTTTACACCTGTTTATTTCAAATTTCAGAATAGACATTTCCTTTATTACTTAGCTAATTCTGATGGATATTCTTCACTTTACCGAATTGAAATATCCCATGAGTATCTGCCAATTGATGATCCCGAATTAGTTCTGCGTGGAGAGCAGACAGAAGAGTTTGAATCTTTTCACTTATTTCAATCAGCTATTGATATATCAAAAGAAGGTTTGATGGTTTTCAATACAAAAAGGGGTGGAAGTGATGCGATACATTTCTATTCTGTTTTTGAGAAAAGAGTAGTTAAGACTTTTCAAGACAACGAACTTGTTTTCATAGCATCACCTAAATTTTCTGCTGATGGCAATCGGATTGTGTTTAATGCTGTTGACAGAAAAGGATATAGTGATATTTACATTTATGATTTAATTCAAGACAGGCTTTTCAGAATAACGAACGACTATTACAATGATTCGGATCCTTGTTTTGGCTTAACCGATCAGCAGGTGATTTTTTCTTCTGACAGAAGTGGTGGAAAATTTTCCGGCAAATACAATTTATTTTCTATCAACCTGAATAATTATGAAATAGAATACATCAGTTATATTAACGCAAACAATCAGGCTCCGGTCCTTTCTCCTGAAAAAGATTTGCTCTTATTTACATCAGATTTAAATGGTGTAAGAAATCTTTATGAGATTCCAATCACTGATGGCAAATTCAGCAATACTGTTAATAAAATATCTGAATTTATTTCGAGCGTATTCAATCCGGTTTATATTGATTCAAACTACATTACTTTTTCAGGATTTGAAAAGTACAGTTTCAATTTGTTTGTTTTCAGCAGAAAGGATACAAAAGAGGATTCACTATATTCATTTGAAATGAAAATTGACGAACCCCTTGATGTCTGGTATGCGGAAATTCTTGAACTTCCTTCAGATAGAAAAAAAGCTGACTACCAAAAAGAATATTCTCTTGATTTTGCGCAAGGTGTTGTTGCTACTGATCCGATATTTGGAACAAGAGGAGGTGCAATTTTTTCTTTAAGCGATCTTCTTGGTGATGACAGGTACATTTTTATGATTTACAATAATGCTACAGTTTCAAGTGAGATACTAAACAGCTTCAATGTAATTCTTCAAAAAGTAAATTTTGCAGGAAGAGTAAATTATGGCTATGGAATTTTTCATTTGAGCGGTCCCGTTTATGATTATGCCGACCCGGACCAGTATTATTACGAAAGAAGTTTTGGTGGTTCGTTTCTTTTAAGTTATCCTATTTCAAAATTCCAGCGCCTGGAGGCAACAGCTACACTGAGAAATTCTAACAAGGAAGTAATCCCGGAAGTTATTGAAAGGAAGGCCATTCTATTTACGAACACACTCGGCTGGGTGATGGATAATGCTGTCTGGGGTTCAACAGGTCCCGTGGATGGAATACGCGCTTTAGTTTATCTCGGCTATACGAGTGATATTAAATACAGTAACGTGAACTACTTTTCAGTCATCGGAGATTACAGATATTACCAACGATTTGCACTGACTACGCTTCTCGCATTCAGAGCTGCAATTTTTTATAATGAAGGAAAAGAAGCACGCTTATATTATGTGGGTGGAAGCTGGGATTTAAGAGGCTGGCCAAGATTCGGAATTCGTGGTGAAAAAATCTGGCTTACTTCTCTTGAATTCAGATTTCCTTTGATTGATCAGCTTGGAATTAGATTTCCATTTTTTAATCTAGGCTTTCCAGGAATCAGGGGGGCGATATTTTATGATATGGGTGGTGCATGGAATGATGAATATACCTCTACTATTGGTTCAGTTGGATTTGGGTTCAGGTTTAATCTTTTCGGAGTGCTTACACTTCGATATGATATGGGTAAAAAAATAGAACAAAATTATACAAGATTTCAGGACGGTTTGTTTTACCAATTCTTTTTCGGATGGGACTTTTAAAGTATAAAATATTTTTTTTGGTTGTCATACTTTTAATATCAGGCTGTGCCAGATCTGTTATCAAGTATGCAACAAAGCTGGATGAAAATCCGTACCAGATGTATGGCAAGATTCCTTCACGTGAATTTTATTTGCCTGCCAATATTTCCGATTCATTAGTTTTGAAGTGGGAGTCGGAAGCTAATGGAAGCTTCCCAAACTCTTCTGTTTCTGTTTATGAGGATCTCGTATTCATTAATGATCTGTCAGGCAGAATATTCTGTTTTAATATTGAATCAGGAAAGAAGATAGGCTCGCTCAAATACAGCAGCGGAAGTGTTTACTCAACTCCAATTCCATACAGGAGTAAAATTATTTTTCCTGTAGCTCTCGAAAAAGATAATCTAACAGAATTAATTATTTACGATTATGCTCAAGGCAAAGAAATGGAAGCCATTGAACTTCCGGGCAGAGTATTAACACAAATGATCGCTGTCGGTGATGAAATTCTTTTCACTTCAGAAGTAGGAATAGCGTACAGATTTAATTCGATGGGAAAAAAGATTTGGGAAACACATACAAGGGTGCCAACCCGAAGTTCACCAGCATTCGTGAATGATCTTTTTATTTTTGGAAATGATGAGGGCGAAATCATTGCGCTAAATTCCTCATCTGGTGATTCTGTGTATGTTCAGAATATAGGAGGACATTTTTTTTCCGGCTTAACGATTTCAGAAAATGTTATCTATGCAGGAAACGATAATGGCTTCATTTATGCTCTGAATGTTGAAGATGGCGAAATAATCTGGCAGTTCGATACCGGTGCAAGAATAAAGATGGAACCAGCAGTTGATGGCCAAAACATTTACATAGGAAATTTAAATAGTAATTTCTATTCACTAAACAAGCTTAATGGAAATGAAAACTGGAGAACGGATTTTCATGGCATCCTGAATACTACTCCACTGATAACTGAAAATATGATAATTCTGCCAAATGTTCTCTTCGAAATTCATTTACTTAATAAACAATCCGGGGAAGTTATAAAATCAATTCCACTTGATGGAAGGGCAAAGCTTTCGCCAGTTATTCACCGGAATATTTTATTTATTGGATATGATGACGGAGTAATCAGAGCGTATGAGTTTGTCTATTAAAATACTTTTGATATTATCTTTATTTCCGATAGTCCTTTCCGCGCAGGATTGCAAGGCGAAAATCTTCATTCATACTGATGTTGAAAAAGTAAAGCTATTTGTAAATGATAACTTTAAAAGTGAAGGAAATTATTTTGAACTTGAACTGGAACCGGGCACATATAAAATCAATATCGTTGAAGATTTTAAGAAGTGGAATGCTCGCAGCTTTGAAGATACGCTGAGAATAAAAGACTGTAGTAATTTCAATCTCAATTACATTCTCAACAATAAACTTCTTCTGGATTCATATCCGCAGAATGTGTATGTGAGAGAATCGGATTCTCTTATTGGTTTCACACCAATGCTGCTCGAAGACAATTTTCAAACACTACTTCTCCAAAAACCAGATTATGAAGATAAACTAATTACTCAACAGGAAATTGCAGCAGGAGTAAAACCCGAGTTGCAATTCATTGGACAGGTAAAAGGTGAAAGCTTTTATGAGTCAACACTATTTAAATTTCTTGTCGGGACAGCTATAGCACTTGGAGCAACAACAGCGTATTATAAACTCGAAGCTGATAAAAACTTTGATGAATATCAGATAACAGGCGATCCTGCACTACTTGAACAAACCGACAAATATGATTTAATAAGTGCGGTTACATTTGTAGCATTGCAAATTGACTTTGGCGTGATTTTATACTTATTCCTCACCGATTAATTCCTCCCGTTTTCATAAATTAGAAAAGCATATATAGAAATTATTTAATGATTACAGTACTGGAATCAATTAATCTATCTACACAATATCTTAATCAGAAAGGAATAGAATCTCCCCGCACTAATGCAGAGCTATTGCTCGCGGAAATTCTTAACTGTAAAAGACTTGATTTGTACCTTTCTTTCGAACGTCCTCTCAGTGAAGACGAGGTGCAAAAGTATCGTGAACATATCAAACGCAGAGGAAACTTTGAACCGCTGCAATATGTAATCGGGAAGGTTGAATTTTATGGTTTGGAGTTTAAAGTAAATCCCTCCGTACTCATTCCAAGACCAGAGACAGAGCTTCTTGTTGAAAATATTCTGAACCAATTTCCAAAAGATGAAAAATTGATTATCCTTGATATTGGAAGCGGAAGCGGTAATATTGCAATTGCACTTGCTGTCAATTTACCGTCATCTAAAATTGTTTCTACTGATGTAAGCGAGGAAGCATTGCTCGTCGCTAAAGAAAATTCTGAACTCAACAAAGTCTCGGAAAGGATTAAATTTGTTAAACACAATATTCTTAAAAATGATTTAAACAATTTCCCAATGTTTGATGTTGTGGTGTCTAATCCTCCTTATGTTTCGAAAGAAAGTTACTTAACACTTCAAAAAGAAATTAAAAACTTTGAACCGGGAATTGCAGTCACTGACGAAAGTGATGGCTATACTTTTTACAGGCAAATATCAGCAAAGGCTCACTCCAAACTAAACGAAAATGGAAAACTTTTTTTTGAAGTTGCTCAGGGACAAAGCGAGGAAGTAACCGAAATTATGACGAAGAATAATTATAAAAATATTGGAGTGATTAAGGATTATCAGAATATTGATCGAGTTATTTTTGGAGAAAAGAAATGAAGGCAGTAGTTCAAAGAGTTAAATCGGCATCAGTTACTATTTCTGAACAAAATTATTACCAGGAAATTAGCAAGGGGCTTCTTGTCCTTTTAGGAATAAAAGCCGAAGACACAGAAGAAGACGTGAATTTTGCTGCTGATAAATGCTGCAATCTTAGAATCTTCGAAGACGCCGAAGATAAAATGAACAGATCCGTTAAAGAAGTTAACGGAGAAATGCTAATCATTTCCCAATTCACTCTTTATGGTGAAACAGCAAAAGGCAACCGACCGAGTTTCATTGATGCAGCCAAACCTGATGAGGCGATTCCGCTGTATGAGAAATTTGTATCAAGAGCCAGAGCAAATTTAGGTGCTGATAAAGTTAAAGTGGGAATATTCGGTGCAATGATGGATGTTCAGCTTATAAATTATGGACCTGTAACAGTTCTTGTTGAATCAAAAAGATAAATTGATACTGATGAATAACGTACTAATGGTTTTTCTTGATGGTGTTGGAATAGGGAAGAAGGATTATGAATTCAACCCATTCTTCAAATATGGATTTAAAGCTTTCGAGAACATTTTTACAAAAATTCCTTCACTTGATGACCAGAGGTTAAGCAACGGAACTCATTATTTATTTCCAACAGATGCAAATCTTGGTGTTGAAGGATTACCACAAAGTGGAACGGGACAGGCTTCTTTGTTTTGCGGGTTCAATGCTCCAAAGTTTGTAGGCAAACATTTTGGTCCGCATCCGTACACTACAACAATTCCAATACTTCAAAAAGAAAGTATTCTTGTGTACTTCAGAGAAAAATATAATAGCAGTTATTTTGCGAATGCGTATCCGAAAGCTTTTTTTGATTATGTTAAATCCGGCAGAACGAGATTAAGCGTCACGACTCTAACTTGTAGACTCGCGGGCATCAGATTAAACCGTGTGAGTGATGTTCGAAATGGAAAAGCGTTAACTGCAGAGTTAACCAACGAGAGATGGAATCAGCGGCTGGGTTATAAATTGAAAGTGATAAAACCGAAAACTGCTGCAAGACGACTTTTACGAACTGAAAAATATAAATTCACTTTATACGAATATTATTTAAGTGATCACATTGGACATTTAAGGCTTGCTAATGAATTTGAGAAAATATTTTCTGAGTTGGATGAATTTCTTTTCACTTTATTAAATGAAGTTGATTCAAAAAAAATGACTTTAATTATTTGTTCGGATCATGGGAACCTTGAAGATCTTTCGGTTAAGACACATACAAGAAATCCTGCTTTAACAATAACAGCAGGGAAATCGGCAAAAGAAATTGCTGAGTCAGTTAAAAACATTTCTCAAGTCAAACAAGCAATAATTCAATATTGCAAATGAAGAACTACCCTGTAATTAAAGTTGCGATTCTTTTTATTGCTGGAATTTTATCCGCGCAAATTTTCCAGCTTAATTTACTTTTAGTAGCACTTCTATTTCTCGCTACATTATCTCTAATGCTTTTCTACAGGAAGTTAGGTAGCAATACTTACTATTCACTTTTAACTTTCCTTGCTTCAGGTTTTCTGGTTTTTTCAATTGGGAATTTCTTAGCAGATCAGAACAAGATCTCGATTGATCCTTTCCTCACTCAAATAGATAAAGTTAAGAACACAACTGCTGTTGGAGAAATTACAAAAATTGATCTCATAAGAAATAATGAGCTTATCTTTTACCTGTCTGTTGATTCAATGTACTCCGAAGAGTTTCTTATTAAAGATGAGATTAACCTTCTTTGCAAAGCTAAGCTTGATAACAAAGCAACTCTCGAACTATACAGCGAATTGAAACCCGGTAATTACGTTGAAGTAAATGGATACTATTACAAAGGTAAGCAGAAGAGAAACCCGGGCGAGTATGATTATGACGCTTATCTAAAATCGAAAGAAATTCTTGGATTGCTCAGCATAACTGATATAACCTCAATTACGATTATCAGTAATGATGTTAGCACTTTCAAAAATATTATACATCAAATACGAAAAGCGATTGATGGACAAATAAAGAAATATCACTCGCCTGAAACGGCTGCTTTACTGCGTGGCTTGCTGCTTGCCGACAGAGGAGAAATAAATTACCAGACAAAAACTAAATTTATTAATGCAGGAGTTGTTCACGTGCTTGCAGTATCTGGTTTGCACGTTGGATACATCATTCTGATTTTTCTTTTCCTTTTCGGGAGATTTAATTTACACCTTAAATCAATTTTAACAATCATCGGGCTTTTATGTTTTATGTTTATAACCGGTGTGCCACCCTCTGTTTTCAGAGCTACCGTTATGACTATTGTTTTAATAATTGCTTTCTTATCGAACCGAAGCACAAATTTAATTAATTCGATTTCAATAGCAGCTTTGATAATTCTTGTAATTAATCCGAATGAAATATATAACCCTGGATTTCAATTATCATTTGCAGCAGTCCTGGCTATCGGAATTATTCTTCCTTATATAAATCATTTAATTGAAGGATGGAATGTCCAAAATAAATTTCTCAGATATATTCTGGTTTTCTTTGGAGTTTCGTTGAGTGCACAAATTGGCACGTTGCCTTTTACACTACTTTACTTTAATAAATTTTCTGTAATAGCTTTACTTACGAACCTATTTGTAATTCCAGGAATTGGTTTCATCATAGGTGCTGCTGTTGTTACTTTAGTCATTTCTGCAATTGTACCGTTTATAGCATTTTATTTCGGCGCAGCTAACGATATTCTTTCAGGATTCATTTTAAGTGTTATAAAATTTTCAGGTGATTTATCTTTTTCACATATAAACATTACGAATTATTCGTTGCCAGATTTAATATTATTTTATCTGATGCTCACAGTTCTGCTTTTCTATTTAGTAAGGTTTGTAAATATCAAAGCAAAGCTTGCATTATTTATTTTGATTTCAGCAAACGCTATTGTTTTCTCTTCGATAGATGATAAAAAATTATTACCTGATGGCTATCTAAGTGTGTTAATGATCGATGTGGGTCAGGGTGATTCATTTCTGATAAAATTTCCTGATGGTAAAACAGCATTGGTTGATGCAGGAAATACTACATTTACTTATGATAACGGTGATAGAGTAATAATACCTTTGCTGAATTATTTAGGAATTAAGAAGGTAGATTATGGAATAGTCACGCACATAGATACCGATCACTATGGTGGCTTCGTTGCGTTAATACTGGAAGGTATGATTGGAGAGATTTTCAAACCAGAAATTGATACTTCACTCAGCAAGGATAAAAGGTTTGAAGAATTTCTCAGTGAACGGGGAATACCTGTGAACAACTTCAAAGAAGAAAAGATGGAAGTTGCAAACGCTGCCCTTTACTTTTTATATGATGATGAAATTAAATTGATAGCAGGGGAATCAACAAATAACCGGAGCGGAATATTTAAGCTGGTTTATGGTCAAACAAGTTTTCTCTTCACAGGTGATGTAGAAAAAAATGTTGAAAATATTTATGCAAAAAAGTATCGGTATTTTCTGGATTCTGATGTTTTAAAAGTCGGGCATCACGGAAGTAAGACCAGTTCATCCCATCAATTCCTGAAATACGTATCACCGGAACTCAGCTTGATTAGTGCAGGATTTAAAAATAAATTTGGCCATCCGGTTGAAGAAGTTATTCAGAGATTAGAGGCAGAGGGTTCAACTATTTATAGAAGTGATTTGCAAAAAGCTATTCTTCTGAGATCTGATGGTCAGGAAATAAAATTAATTAACTGGTAAATTTACTTTACCGTTTTCATGGTAAGGGGCTAAAGCACCGGCATTTTTGGTAAATTTTTATGTTCCCCGACCTACCCGTCTCACCTCGGTGAGCCGAGGTGGAAAGGTCGGGGTTAATAGCCACGCCCTTTAGGGCCTGTTGCAGAACTGAATAATTAGCTCCAACCTTCGAGGTTGCAGTCTGTTTTGCGCCACTTTAACCTCGAAGGTTCTGGTTAACAAGTTATGCAACACTCTCTTTAGGGCGTGGATAACGAAATCAGATAATTTTATTAGGGGTTTTAACTCCTTAAGACATCGTGGTCAAATTGAGATAGTAGATCAAAATATTCAAACACAACAAAGAGAAATAAAATGAATAAATCAAAAATTGAAGTTGGAATAATAATGGGCAGCGATTCTGATCTCCCGATTATGGAAGACGCAGTTAAAGTTCTTAAGGAATTTGGAATCGGCTATGAAGTAAAAGTTCTTTCAGCACATCGAACTCCGAATCAGCATGCTGAATATTCCAGAACAGCAATTGAAAGAGGATTAAAAGTTATCATTGCAGCAGCGGGTGGAGCTGCACATCTTCCGGGTGTAACCGCAGCACAAACAACATTGCCGGTAATTGGAGTCCCGATAAAAGGTAAATCACTTGAAGGAATGGATGCACTGCTTTCGATAGTTCAAATGCCTCCGGGAATACCAGTTGCGACAGTTGCAATAAATGGAGCTAAGAATGCTGCAATACTGGCAGCGAGTATAATAGCTCTCGTCAATTCTGACATTCAAACAAAACTGATTGAATTCAAGAAAAAAATGGAGAAAGAATCCCTGGCTAAGAATGATAACATCAAAATCTAAGTTGGATGAATGTTTGGTAAGGAAATTGAAGGTTGATAAATCCTAATTCTCCGCATAAAAATTTTGTTAAAAATACTTGCATAAAAAGTTAAATTTTGGTAATGTTCGATGTATAAATTTTGTGTGCATAATAATTCATTGAATTATTTCCATCTTGCAATTGTAGGTAATAAACAAATACTAAATATGTGTTTTCTTTTGGCTACAACTAATCAACATATCTTAAACTAATTTCTGGAGGATCTCTCTATGAGAAAATCATTTCAAATATTTTTCACCATCGTATTGGCATTTGCATGGATGAATGCTATTGCACAAGAGCAAATGCATTCAACGGGTGCTGTGCCAAATATGAAAATCGAAAATATTCACACAATTGTGAATACACTGGATAATCCAGCTTCGATCGCATATGCACATAATTCACAGGGCAATGCAACCCTCTCTATGCCAATACCAGCAGGAACTCCATTTACAACATTGGGCACTTTCACTGCGCCCGGTTTTGCAGGTTCAATGGTAAAAGGCGGTAATGGTACTTATTATTTACTTGAAATTGCACCAGCTTTGTATGAGTTTAATACTGGTACAGGTGCAGTTACTTTGCTCGGTTCAATAACCGGCACGTCAGGCGATCAGCCAAATGGTATAACCTTCAATCCTGCAAATGGTCAGTATTATATAATGTCAGGGTTGAATTTCTATTCCTTTAACGTAGGTACAAGAGTAGCTACTCTTATTGGTAGTATGGGAATTGCCGGTAGCTTATTTATAGATCTCGCATTCAATGCTGCTGGTGTTTGCTACGCTTATGACCTCGTATCTGATGCAGCTTACACAATTAACCCTGCAACCGGAGTTGCAACTTTGTTAGGTCCATTAGGTTATGATGCTAACTTTGGTCAGGGTATGAGCTACGATATGGAAACAAGCACACTTTATCTGAGTGCATTTAACAACGGAACATTCACCGGTCAGTTAAGAACTATGGATCCTGGAACCGGTGCTACAACTTTAATTACTGACTGGGGTTTAAATCAATTAGCTCCATTTGCAGTTAATACAACTTACGGAGCTCCTTGCCCGATAGGTGCACCATCTAATCCAAATCCACCAAGTGGAACAACAGGCGTTCCGCTAACAGGCAACACTGCTAGCTGGACAAACGGCGCACTAACAGTAAATGTTGAATTATGGTTTGGACCAGCAGGAAACGTTGTTAAAGTTTATGACGGTCCTGCAATTACATCTTTTGCACTACCAACTCTCGTATACGGTACCACCTATCAGTGGTATGTTGTATGTAAGGATGCTACCTGCGGAACACAAGGTCCAACATGGTCATTCTCAACACTTACAGATCCTTTCTTAGGCGAATGGTGTGATGCTTTTGCTAACTTAAGTAACTGGACTATTGTTGGTCCTGTAGGTTTAACAAACTGGTCTGCATTTAACTCTAGCTCTGCCGGTGGAACAGCTCCGGAATTAAGAATGAGCTGGACTCCTTCATTTAATGGTTTGTCAGTAATCAGATCGGTTACCATTCCTTTATTAAATAATACTTTAACGAATTACTCATTCAACTACTTCTTTGACTGGTTTGCTGACCCAAGTGGAACAATAATAGTTGGTATTACCTATGATGGTGGTACTACAGTTACACCATTGTATAGTCAAGTGGATGCAACAGGCAATGTTGGTCCGCAGCTTATATCAGGTAGCTTTACAACACCAGCATCTGGCGCTGCAAACGCTCAGTTAATAGTTTCATTTAATGGGAACTCATTCAACAACGATAATATCTTCTGGGACAATATGTGTCTTGACTGGATTGTACCGGTTGAGTTAACAGCATTTACCGCAATTGCTGATTTTGGTGTTGTTGAATTGCAATGGATAACAGCAACAGAAACCAATAACCAGGGATTTGAAGTTCAGAGAAGTGCTGGAAGCGAGTTCGAGACAATCGCATTTGTTGAAGGACACGGAACCACAACCGAGACCCAGGTTTATACATATTCTGACAAATCTGTAAACGTTGGTTCTTACACCTACAGACTGAAACAAATTGACTTCGACGGTACTTCTACATATTCAAACCTTGTTGAAGTTGATGTTCCAGCTCCGGCAGTATTTACATTAGATCAGAACTATCCTAACCCATTCAACCCAAGCACA
Source organism: Ignavibacteriaceae bacterium (assembly GCA_035478175.1). Classification (GTDB taxonomy): domain Bacteria; phylum Bacteroidota; class Ignavibacteria; order Ignavibacteriales; family Ignavibacteriaceae; genus IGN2. The sequence continues at coordinate 12,774 of DATIJX010000183.1, read as the reverse complement.
AAGATTGCATTCAGACTAGCTGTTGATTCTAAAGTTAGCTTGAAAGTATTTGATGTTCTTGGTCAGGAAGTTGCAAGTCTTGTAAATTCAAATCTGGCAGTTGGTGCTCACAGCGTTGATTTCGATGCTTCATCACTTAATTCTGGTGTTTATCTATACAGAATTGAAGCTACCGGAATTGATGGAACAAACTTCGTAGATGTAAAGAAGATGATATTGACCAAATAGTAGGTTAATAGGTTAGTGATACTATCCCTCAGAGGGATAGTATCACTCTTGATAACATCCAAGCCGGCTCTGAAATATGGGTCGGCTTTTTTTTGTACAAAATGAATTCAATGATAAATTCATTCATTGTTTGTTGAGGGTTAAAATGATAATTTTACCACGTTTTTATTCACAAATGGGCAATTAAATGAAATCAATTATCGCATTACTTTCTTTACTTTTAATAGTAGGCTGCTCATCAAAAAAATCTGACAAAGAGCTCTTCGATGAAGCACAAAAAAATCTTAAAGAGGACAAAATCCCTGAAGCCGTTATGGCTTTTGAGGAGCTTGTAAATGATCACTCCGATAGTGAATTAACACCTGAAGCACTTTCTCAGCTTGGATCTCTTTATCAAAACAAGCTCATAAAATCTCTTTCGGAAAGAGAAAATCTTGAAAAGGCAATATCGATATTCAAAAAACTACACGATGAATACCCCACAAGCAGTTATGCTCCATCAGGTTTGTTTATGGCAGGCTTTATTTACGCCAATGAGATTCAAAATTATAAAGAAGCCGAAACTCTTTATAAGCAATTTCTAAGTGAATACCCTGATGATGACTTAGCTCCATCAGCACAGGCAGAGCTGGATAACTTAGGTTTGTCTCCGGAAGAAATACTGATGAAAAATATGGCTAAAGAAAAGTAATGGATAAAACTGTCAGGGATTTTAAAAATTTTCTTGATCCATCTTTCATATCTAAGCTAAATTCACTCGAACTAAAAGCAAGGTTGGTTGTAGAGGGCTTTATGGTTGGTTTACATAAAAGCCCTTACCACGGTTTCAGTGTTGAGTTTTCAGAGCATCGTGCATATATGCAGGGTGATAACTTGAAGGATGTTGATTGGAAGGTATTCGGGAAGACAGAAAAATATTTCATCAAGCAGTACGAAGAAGAAACCAATCTCAGAAGTTATATTTTTCTGGATACGAGCAATTCAATGGCTTACGCTTCCGGTAATAATATTTCCAAGCTTGATTATTCATTAACACTTTCAGCGGCACTTAGCTATTTAATGATTCACCAGCAGGATGCGGTTGGATTGACTCTTTATTCAGAAAAAATAAATAAATATTTACCTCCAAAATCCTCACGTGCTTATCTTCAGGAAATTTTAAAAAATCTAGCAACTGTTCAAGCGTCTGAGAAAACAAACACTGCTGAGAGTTTGAGCGAAGCTGCAGAAAAGATAAAGAGAAAAGGATTGGTTATTATTATTTCAGATTTTTTTGATGATATAAATTCAGTGTTAAAAGCTCTGAAGCATTTTAGTTATAAGAAAAATGAAGTGATAGTATTCCAGGTGTTAGACCCGATGGAAAAAACTTTTTCATTTGGCAAAGACGCAATCTTCAAAGATCTTGAAACAGGAGATGAGCTAACGACTCAACCTTACCAGATCCAAAAAGCATATCGCGAAGCAATGGCTGAATTTACAAGTAGAATAAAAACTGAATGCCTGAATGCAAATATTGATTATAACCTAATAGAGACTTCCGATCCATATGACAAAGCTCTTTTTCGATATATACAAAAGCGGGAAAAGCTTTATTGATTACAAGATTACAAAATTGCAGGATTGCAAAATTATCTCATTCACCTTTTTCTGAATTATAAGTTCCGAGTCATAAGAAAAAATGATTTAACTTTTTCAATCTTCTCTTTAATAATATAATTCCTTAAGTATTTTTTGAAATTAGATATTTGAGTTATTATGCCCACAGCTTTATCGTAACTAACTTTAAATTGATCATTGGAGATGTAATTCAAATCCAAAGCCACATAAAGCATTGATCTGACTTCACCTGCTGAACCTTTCGAGTATCCTAAAAATTTTAGGAATTCTCTGTTATTATCATGTTCATATCCTTCTGAGATATTGTTCCTGATAGAAACTGAAGCTCTTTGAATCTGATCTTTTAACCCAAAATCTTTACTGAAGTTTTTCAAAGAAGTTAATTCATAAATAGATTTAACAAAAGCTCTGGAATCCTGCCAAACCTGTAAGTCTTCCAATGCTTTAACTTTCATTTTTTGCCTCCCAAAAGTTTATAAATAAATTTTATTAAATAATCTTATAAATCTTGTAATCTTGTAATCTTGTAATATACCTTGAGTATTCAATTAGAAATTAAATTGAGATACTTTTCTGAAAGTGATTTCGCCTCCGCCTCAGCCTTCGCCTCGACTATAACCCGCACAATCGGTTCTGTATTCGATTTTCTGAAATGCACCCAGTGATCTTCAAAATCAACTCTCAAACCGTCTTCTTTATTAATTTTTTGTCCCGAGAAATGATTAATTAATTTATTGATGACTTCATCGGGATTTTTGGTTACTTCAATTTTCTTTTTAACAATAGAATATTTTGGCAATTCTTCTTTTAATTTCGATAAAGATTTTCCATAATCTGATAGATGTTGAAGTGTTAGTGCGATACCAACTAATGCGTCTCTGCCATAATGTAATTCAGGAAAAATAACTCCGCCGCTTCCTTCACCACCAATTACTGCGTTAACTTCTTTCATTTTCTTTACAACATTTGCTTCACCCACCGGTGAACGATAAACTTCACATCCAAATTTCTTCGCAACGTCATCAACTGCTCTTGTTGTAGATAGATTGACTACCACATTTCCCTTTTTTCGTGAAAGCACGAATTGAACAATTTGTGTGATTGTATTTTCCTCAATAAATGCTTCACCTTTATCAGTAATGAGAACCAACCTGTCAACATCCGGATCAACGACAATTCCAAGATCAGCTTTTACTTCTTTTACTCTTTTCATTGTTTCAGTTAAGTTTTCAGGAATGGGTTCTGGTAATCTCGGAAAGATGCCGGTTCGCTCACAATTCATTTCGATTACTTCACAGCCAAATTCTTTTAAGAATTCTGGAAGAACATAACCACCTGCTCCGTTTACACAGTCCAATAAAACTTTGAATCTTCTTTTTCTTATCTCATCAACATAAATTATTCCGAGATCAAAAATTGCATCGATATGGTTTTGAATTCCTTTTGAGTATTCTGTCCACTTGCCAATTTTATCCCAGGATTTATAATTTGGTTTATCATTATGCAAGTACTTTTGCATCTGAACATATTCCTCAGGAGAAAGAAATTGTCCGGTTCCATTTAATAGTTTGAGTGCGTTCCATTCATTTGGATTATGACTTGCTGAAATTGCAATACCTCCCTGGGCTTTAAGTTTTTTTACATTAAACTGAACAGTTGGAGTAGGGCAGATGCCAATATCAATTACATCAATACCTTTTGCGAGCAATGTTCCAGCGGTTAGTTGATTAACCATTTCGCCGGTTATTCTTGCATCTCTTCCGATTACAACTTTGCCTGGACCGATAAAATCTGCATAAGAGTTTATATATTTAACTATAGTCTCGGGATCCAATCCATCGCCGACTATTCCGCGAATACCTGAAATGCTTGACATTAATGTGGGCATTTAATTTCCTTATTTTTTTATTCAAAGTTAAGAAAATGAATGGTATTTGGCTAAAGCCAAGAAAAGGGTGGGGTGGATTTAATTATTTCCCGACCTAAAGGTCGGGGCTATTTTAAAACAAATATTTATGGCAAATAGTAATAGCCCCGAACTTTAGTTCGGGGTTAAAGAGAAATCAACTATACTCTACGGGCTTTAGCCCAACCAATTATTTGGTAATTGGACTAAAGTCCATATTCATTTTTATTATTCATTTAACCCTGACTTAAATGTCAGGGCTATTTTAAAATTAAAATCTTAAAATAATTTAAGAGGAATTAATAGCTCCGTGCTTCAGCACGGGGATTAAAAAGACGCACAAAAAATATCGGGCTTTAGCCCAAATACAGTGTTCATTTCAAATCCTCAAACCCATATTTCTTTCTAAACTCCTCAACCTCTTCCATATAACTTTTCTTTCGATGATGCTCTTCCTGATTATCAACATACTTTCTGACTTTATCCAAAATTGATTTACTAATGGATACAGCGATATAATCATCCTGCCATTCAAATTTACCTTTGACTAATTTGTTTTTATTGATCCAGAAAGATGATTCTCCTTTTATTAGTTGCACAACTTTTCCAACTGTCTGATCGCTGCCAAGTGAAATTATTAAATGGATATGATCCATAACGCAGTTAATTCTATCAATAAATATTCCCTTAAGAATTGCGTTTGATGTTATATGTTCGATCAATAATGGTTTTAGTTCGCTGGTAATAATTTATGATCTATTTTTTGTTGACCAGATAACGTGGAGGTATATGTTAATGAAAGGCATAATAAATCCTTTGTGTGATTAATATTTAAATGAAAATTAAAAATATAATTTTGAAATTGAAAGTTGGGCTAAAGCCCAGATTTGGGGGATGGGTATCTTAATTGATTACCCCGACTTAAAAGTCGGGGCTATTTTAAGATTAAATTCTAGATTATTCTAATCATTATAATAGCCCCAGGATTTATCCTGGGGAATAAAAAGAACAAAAACACGAATCAGGGCTTTAGCCCAAATATAAATTTTATTATCTCATAACATTTTCGAAAATTTGTATTAAATGAAAAAGAAAATAAAAAAAATCAACAAACTTCTAATTAACCATTTCGGAATTCCATTCAGACCAAAAATGCTTCCTAACCCTGTTGACGCATTGATCGCAACAATTCTTTCACAAAATACTAACGACAACAATTCCTATAAAGCTTATTTGAATCTCAAAAGAAAATATAAATCAGTTGATGAATTAGCCGAAGCGCCGCGACACGAAATAGAGAAAACAATAAAAGTTGCCGGATTAGGTAAACAAAAATCTGCATCAATAAAAAGTTTTCTTTCAACACTAAAGAAGAAGAACGGCAAACTTAATCTTCAATACATAAAAAACATGAGTGATGAAGATATTCTGACAGAATTAACTTCAATAAAAGGAGTGGGAGTTAAAACTGCCAGTTGTGTTTTACTATTTTCATTAGATAGAAATGTTTGCCCTGTTGATACTCACGTTCACAGAACACTGAACAGAATTGGTATAGTCAAAACGAAAGCACCGGAAAAAACATTTGAGCAGATAAAAAATATTATACCTGATGGTGTTGCTCATCAGTTTCATACTAACTTAATTAAGTTGGGTAGAGAAATATGTAAGCCGGCTAAACCCATATGTTCCATTTGTCCTTTGCTAAAGGAATGTGGCTTTAAAAGTAAGAATATGGATAGTGTAAGCCTAGTTAGAACTAACGATTTTCTGCTTTTAGATTCAATTTAGAAAAGTGTTTTTATAGAGGATAATTCTTTTTATCTTTGTTTTGCTCTGAAGCGTATTTCACTTAAATTAGAACTGAAATTTCCTCATCTATAAAATTAAATCAGGAGTTAATAAATGGCAGAACAATTAGGATTGCTCGGATACGATTACGTTGAATTTTATGTCGGCTCAGCAAAAATGTGGGCTTACTGGCACGCCAAAGCGATGGGAATGAAAATCGTTGGCTACCTTGGACCTGAGACTGGTGTGAAAGGTAAAGCATCTTATTATCTTGAACAGAATAATCTCCGAATAGTTATAACATCAGCAATCAATCCAAGTCAATACCAGATCCACAATTTTGTTGAAAGACACGGTGATGGAGTAAAAAGATGGTCACTGAAAGTTAAAGATGTAAAGAAAGCATTTGATGCCGCTCTCAAAAATGGAGCAATTCCTGCCTGGGAACCTGTCAAAACTGAAAATGAAAATGGTTTTGTTGAAGAAGCTGCACTGAAATTGTACGACGATGCTGAAATTGTTTTTGTAAATCGAGATAATTATAAAGGAATTTTCAAACCAGGTTATGGCAAACCTATTCAAAAAATTGATATCGTGGCTGAAGAAACCGGCTTGCAGGCAATTGATCACATTGTCGGGAATGTTAGGACGAACGAAATGGATTTGTGGGCAAACTATCTCAACAAAAGTCTGAACTTCGAAACATTCATTGACTTTGGACCGGGTGATATTTCAACTCAATATTCAGCCTTGCTTTCAAAGGTTGTCCGATCCACTGAAGGACCCGCAATAAAAAATCCAATCAACGAGCCGTACGATGGTCTGAAAAAATCTCAGATTGAAGAATACATTGATGAGTACCTTGGATCTGGAATTCAGCACGTTGCAGTTATTACAAATGATATTATTAAAACCATAGCTTCAATGAGAAAAAACGGAATGGAGTTTCTTTCAGTTCCCGATTCATATTATGATACATTAAAAGAAAGAGGTTTTGAAGTTACTGAAGATATTGGCGAGCTAAAGAAGTACGGTATTCTCTGTGACATAGAAGGAAAAGGTTATTTGCTCCAGCTCTTCACAAAACCGATAGGCGACAGGCCAACATTCTTCTATGAAGTTATTCAGAGAAGAAAAGGTGCACAAGGATTTGGACAAGGAAATTTCCAGGCTCTCTTTGAGTCAATTGAGAGAGACCAGGCATTACGCGGAAGTTTAGATAAAGTAAAGTAACTAATTAACATTCAGTCATACATCCAATCCTACAATCAAACGTTTTTCGCTTGTATGGTTGTCCAACGGACTCCTTTGGAGAATGACTGAATGGATGAATGATTTTATACAAATAATAATTTATTTTTTTTCAGGAGATAATGAATGGCATTTTACGTTAAAGTCGGTAAAGTTCCGCCGAAAAGACACATCACTTTTTATAAAGAAGACGGTAAATCTCTTTACAGGGAAGAACTTTTCAGCACGAAAGGATTCTCTGGCATTTACTCGAATAAATATCATCTCTATATGCCTCCGGAAGTTGAGAAGATCAGCGAGGTTACAATTGATAATTCAGCAAACGATTGGAATGATGCACCAGTTGAATATTATCATTTCGTTACTGATAAAAAGCAGACCAAGGGAAACGTTCTTACTGCAAGAAATGAATTTCTAAAGAATGAGCATTGCATTCTTTCGACTGCGCATATAAGTGAAGATGCTGATTTCTTTTATCGCAACAGCCAGATGCACGAAATAGTTTTTATTCATCACGGTAAAGGATGGCTTCTTTCTGAATATGGTAAAATAAGATTTGATGAATGGGATTATCTGATCATTCCAAAAGGCACAACTTATCAGTTAAAATTTGATGATTATAAGAATAACAAAGTATTTATAATTGAATCAGATACACCTTATGAAATTCCTTCACATTTCAGAAATGAATATGGTCAGTTGACAGAAGAAGCTCCATATTACGAGCGTGATTTTCGTGTTCCTGAATATATGGAACCAATTGATAAAATTGCTGATTTCAAATTGATGTTAAAAGTACGAGGAAAAATGTTCGAGTATCGTCTTCCTCATCACCCCTTTGATGTTGTCGGCTGGGATGGATTTCTTTATCCGTATGCATTCAACATAAAAGAATACGCACCTAAAGTTGGAAAGATTCATTTACCGCCGCCGATTCATCTCGCATTTAAAACAGATCACTTTGTTATATGCAACTTCGTGCCTCGTTTATATGATTTTCATCCGCAGGCAATTCCTGCTCCTTACTATCATTCAAATGTTGATAGTGATGAGGTGCTTTATTATGTTCACGGAGATTTTATGTCGCGCACTGGAGTTCAGGAAGGATCAATTACACTTCATCCAATGGGCATACCTCACGGACCGCAGCCTGGTAAAACTGAAGCATCAATTGGTAAAAAAGAGACTGAAGAGTATGCAATTATGATTGATACATTCCAGCCGCTTCACGTTACGAAGAATGTTAAAGAGACAATGGTTGAGGAATATTCGCAATCGTGGCTGGTGAGGAAAGGGTAGCAAGGTATAAAGGTATAGGGTATATGGGTATAATGTCGTGAAAGAGAAGTTTTTGAATAATGATAGGGTATATGAGTCTGAAGAATCTAATTTTCAAGTGAATGAGCCAAATGAATATTATGATACGAATCGGGATTTCACAACATTAGAAGCCTGGAAGAAATGTCGGGAAGTAAAATTATTTTTCTACAATAAAATCCTACCTCGATTACCCAAAGAAGAAAAATTTAATCTGGATTTTCAGATCAGAAAAGCTTCCGTTAGTTCAACAACGAATATTTCAGAAGGTTATGGAAGATATCACTATCAGGAAGGAATTCAATTTTATAGAATCTCAAGAGGTTCTTTGTATGAATTAAAAGATCATTTAATTAGTTGTAATGATTTTAATTATATTGACGATAGGTTGAAAATTGAAGGTGAAGAATTAATTGAATCAGCAAAAGTAACTCTGAATGGTTATATCAATTATGTTATATCAAAGATTAAAAAGAATAAATAATATGTATCGACATCCCCTATACCAATATACCTTATACCCTTATACCAACGAAGTTAAACGGACTCAGAAAGTTTACATCAATTACAATTTTAACTTAACTTTACTAAACTTATGAAATTAGTTTCTTATACCACGAAGAAGAAGGACCGTCTCGGACTATACGTTGATGGAAAAATCTATAACCTTCAGGAATGTGCCGCCGGATTAGGCATTGAATTACCAAATCGAATGAGGAGATTCTTAAGAGGCGGTGAAGAAATGATGAATAAGGCACGACAGGTTGAGCAGGCAATAAAGGAAGGAAAAATAACTTCGTTTGTTGATGATCCTGCTTTGCGATTACTTGCCCCAATTCCCAATCCAACTTCGTGCAGAGATGGATATGCATTTCGCCAGCACGTTCAAACTGCTAGACGAAATAGGGGAGTCGAAATGATTCCTGAATTTGACCAGTATCCGGTTTTCTATTTCACAAATCATAATGCAATTTTTGGTGAAGGTGAAATCAGGGTTGAAGACGATCATCTTCGTCAATTAGATTTTGAACTGGAAGCTGCGATTGTAATCGGCAAAGAAGGAAGAAATATTTCTTCTTCAGAAGCAGATGAATATATTGCTGGTTATTTAATTATGAATGATTTATCAGCTCGCGTACTTCAGATGGAAGAAATGAAATTGAACCTCGGTCCCGCCAAAGGAAAAGATTTTGCAACATCAATTGGTCCCTGGCTTGCTACTCCCGATGAGCTTGAACAGTATAAAATCTCGACAGAGTTCGGAAATAAATATGATCTCCGGATGACAGCAAAGCACAACGGTAAGCAAATATCAGATGGAAATATGAAAGATATGAACTGGACATTTGCAGAAATTATTGAAAGATCTTCTTATGGAGTTCGACTACTTCCGGGTGATGTAATTGGTTCAGGAACAGTAGGAACTGGCTGCTATCTTGAATTGAATGGAACGTGGGCGCTTGAAGCAAAAGAAACGGGAAAAGACTTTACTCCAATTTGGCTTAATGATGGTGATGAGATCGAACTTGAAATAACTGGTTTGGGAGTCTTGAAGAATACAGTACGTAAAGCGAAAAAGAGCAGATCAATTCTTGCAATGAAAAAGAACATTTCCTGATGCTTCACTACGAGCCAAAAGATTTATCAGTCCCCGAAGTTCACAGATTACTTCTGGGTGGAGTAGCACCAAGACCAATTGCACTTGTTTCAACGATATCAAAAGATGGAATAAACAATCTTTCACCGTTTTCATTCTTCAATGCATTCGGTGCCAACCCTCCAATTGTTGCATTCTCACCATCACGTAGGGGAAAAGATGCTACTCTGAAGGATACTTACAATAATCTTATCGCAACCAAAGAATGTGTAATCCAGGTAGTAACTCATCCGATGGTAGAACAAGTAAGTCTTGCTTCCGCTGAATTTCCTCCTGAATATGATGAGTTTATTAAGTCAGGATTAACTCCTGTTGAATCAGATCTTGTCAAACCAAAAAGAGTTAAGGAATCACCTTTTCAAATGGAGTGCAAAGTATTAGAGATAAAAAATTTTGGTGATGGAGGTGCTTCAGCTAACCTGGTAATTTGCGAAGTCTTAAAGTTTCATGCAGCTGAAGATATTTTCACAAATGGAATTATTGATCCCAATAAGATTGATTTGGTTGCAAGAATGTCAGGAGATTTTTATTCTCGTGCTGCTTCAGGTGTCTTCGTGGTTGAAAAGCCAATTGGAAAGAAGTGCATCGGTTATGATCAGGTTCCAAAGCATATCAGGGAATCAGAGATTTATTCGGCAAATGATCTTGGCAAGTTTGGTAATTCAGAATCAATTCCTGATGACAATGAAGTTCAGGAGTTCATAAAGAAAATAAAAGAGGAAACGCTGGAGCAATTTGAATCTGGATACGATGCTTTCCTTAGATATCAAAGATTAAGTGATTACAAGCGGATGTTGAAAGCTGCTCTGAAATTGCCTGAAAATCAAAAAAGAAACATTGAGCTATCTGTGAAGTGTGCTTTGCAGAATAACGAAATGGATTTTGCCTGGAAGGCTGCATTATATGCTGCAAAAATTAAATGAATTAGTTTCAACAATAAATTTATTATTACTCACCTTGCTGTGAGTTTTTTATTATATGAGTAAAACAAAACCACTGTGGATTCCATCTGAAGAAAGAATAAAGAGGTCAAACCTTGCGAAATACTATGAATATCTTTTCAAGGAATTCAGACTTTTTTTCCCGGATTATAACGAACTCCATAATTGGTCCGTTACTGAAATCGAAAATTTCTGGGAATCAATGTGGAAATTTGGTGAAGTAGTTCACTCAAAACCATATACCAAAATTCTGGATAAAAGAATTATGCCAGGTGCTAAATGGTTTGAAAGTGCCCGATTGAACTTCGCTGAAAATCTCCTCAAATATCGGGATAATCATACTGCAATAATCAGCGGCAGGGAAGATAAGCCCGATGTTCAACTTACCTATAAAGAACTTTATGATCTTGTCGCTGCATGCAGTTCTGGACTGAAAAAACTTGGTGTAAAAAAAGGCGACAGGGTTGCCGGATTCGTGACAAATATTCCAGAAACTATAATTGCAATGCTGGCAGCAACAAGTCTTGGTGCAGTTTGGACTTCGTGCTCCCCTGACTTTGGTATACAAGGAGTAATTGATAGGTTCGGACAGGTAAAACCTAAGATAATTTTTGCAATAGAAGAGTATCAGTACAATGGGAAGGTAATTGACTGCAGGGAAAAGATTGAAGAAATTGTAAAACGTATTCCTGAGATAGAAAGAGTTATTTGGATACCTTCATATCAAGATTTGCAGAAAGAGTTATTCCTCCAGAATAACAATGAGTTCAATCAAGCTAAGTTTATGTTTTTTAATCAATTGCTAGAGAATACATTAAAAGAAATAGAGTTTGAACAGTTACCATTCAATCACCCGGTTTATATTATGTATTCTTCAGGTACCACTGGTCTTCCGAAGTGTATGGTTCATGGAGCCGGAGGAACTTTATTACAACATTATAAAGAGCATGTATTTCACACAGATCTGAAAAGAGAAGATGTAATTACTTACTACACAACTTGTGGATGGATGATGTGGAATTGGTTGGTAAGTTCTCTGCAAGTGGGAGCAACACTGTACTTGTATGATGGAAATCCAGTCTATCCAGACTCAGAAATCCTCTGGAAAAAGATCGAGGAAAATGGCATTACAGTATTCGGAACTTCACCAAAGTATCTTTCAATTTTCGGTAAGCAAGGGTTCATTCCAAAAAATCTTTATAACTTGACTTCATTACGGGCTATTCTCTCAACTGGCTCTCCGCTTCCTGAGGAAACCTTTGAGTGGGTTTATGAAAATGTAAAAGCAGATCTGCAGCTTTCATCCATTTCAGGCGGGACAGATATAATTTCCTGCTTTATGCTTGGCAATCCGACTCTTTCAGTTTACTCAGGAGAAATTCAATGTAAAGGATTGGGGATGAAAGTAGAGGCATTTAATGAAAGAGGAGAATCAGTTGTTGGAGAGAAGGGAGAACTTGTTTGTACAGCACCATTTCCTTCAATGCCGGTTTATTTCTGGGATGATGAGGATGGTGAAAAATATCGAAAAGCATATTTTGAAAAGTATCCGGGTGTCTGGACTCACGGAGATTATATTGAAATTACAGAATATGGCAGTATTAAAGTTTACGGCAGATCAGATGCTACATTAAATCCCGGTGGAGTTAGAATAGGCACTGCAGAAATTTACAGAATCGTAGAAGAGATGGAAGAAATTCACGATAGTCTCGCTGTTGGAAAAAAATGGAATGGAGATGAAAAAGTAATTTTGTTTGTCTCTTTAAATGAAGGGATAAAGCTTGACCAAATCTTAAAGGATAAAATAAAAGCGGAATTAAAAACGAAGGCAACTCCGAGACATGTGCCATCAGAAATTTTTGAAGTGAAAGAAATCCCGAGAACTATCAGTGGAAAGAAAGTGGAGATAGCTGTTTCAAAAATTTTGAACGGAGAAGAAATCGATAACAAAGATTCGCTGGCTAATCCTGAATCACTAAAACAGTTCTATGATATAAATAGTTTACATTAGTATTTAATCAGTTCGTTGTCATTCCGTCTTGTCCGGAATCTATTTCACAATT
>DATIJX010000182.1:0-8093 GCA_035478175.1 Ignavibacteriaceae bacterium | reverse complement strand
GTAAGCGATTTAGTTGAAATCATAACCGGCGAAATTGATGATGTTAAAGAAAATAATTTTGATCTTATTCTTGCGAACATTCAAAAAAATGTTTTGCTTGAGATAGCTGACAAGATTAAATCGAAACTGAAAACGGGTGGGGTTGTGATATTATCGGGGTTGCTTGAAATAGATAAAGAATCGATTGAAGAAAAATATCAATCACTCGGGTTCAGGGTGGAGCAAATCGAGAAAATGGATGAGTGGATTGCAGTTGTTTTAATGGAACGCTGATTACCACACCAAAGGCGGGCATGCGCTGATTGGGCTGATCTACGCAGATTTTTTATCTGAGATAATCTGCTAAATCTGCGTAACCTGCGTTCTATTGCTATCTCTCATAAACTATTTCACCATCAAAAATTGTCATCTCAACAACAACATCTTTAATCTTCACTGGATCGATGGATAAAATATCATCACTCAACACAACCAAATCAGCAAGCTTGCCTGGCTCAATACTCCCTTTAATTTTTTCTTCATAAGAAGCATACGCTGCATTTAAGGTGTAACATTTAATCGCCTCTTCAACAGAAAGTTTTTCTTCGGGGATCCAGCCATTTGGATTTTTTCCGTCAACAGTTTGACGAGTGACTGCGGCGTAAATTCCCAGCATCGGGTTCAGCGGTGCAACTGGCCAGTCAGTGCCGAAAGCAACCACTGCTCCACTTTTCAATAACGATCTGTACGGATGAGTAGTTTTAATTCTCTCCGGACCAATTCTTTTTTCCGCCCACACGCCGTCATCAATACAATGATACGGCTGCACGGATGCAATCACTCCTATTTCAGCAAATCGTTTTATATCTTCTTTGCGTAAATGTTGTGCGTGCTCAATTCTGAATCTTCTTTCCCACGGAGAGTTAGTTGCTTTTATTTTTTCATAGAGATCAAGCATAAAAGCATTTGCTCTATCACCGATAGCGTGAGTGCAAATCTGCAGACGGTTTCTGTCAGCGTCCGTTGCCCACTTTTCAAGATTACCGTTAGTAACGATATCAATTGCTAATCCAGAAGTTGACGGATCCTGGAAATAAGATTCAAAGAACCAGGCAGTACTTGCGCCGAGAGAACCATCCGCATATCCTTTTAATCCGCCGCGTTTGATAAGTCCCTCATCGGTATGGACAGTAATTCCACCACGTACTATATCTTCATATTTATCAATTGGCCATATGGAATAAATTCTGCAGGTAAGGTTTCCGTCAGCAAGAATTTTTTTATATGCTTCGAACTCATCAGGTTGAGTTAAATCCTGCACGCTTGTGATGCCTAGCTTTCTTGCTTCTTCAAGTGCGCGGAGAGCTGCTTCAATATTTTCTTCAAATGATGGAGTAGGAATTACTTTGAACACAAGATCCATAGCATTGTCTTTTAAAATACCTGTTGGTTCACCAGTTTCGGAGTTACGTTCAATTAATCCGCCGTCTGGATCGCGCGTGTGTTTTGTAATTCCTGCAAGCTCGAGTGCTTTTGAATTTGCAAGTCCAACGTGACCATCAATCCTGCTTACAAAAACCGGAGTGTTTTCTGTAAACGGGTCAATCAGTTCTTTTGTCGGAAGTATTTTTTCAGGCCATAGCTCGTGGTCCCAACGTCCGCCGGTAATCCAGTTTGCAGCCGGGAGGTTTCTTCTTAAAATGTAAGTCTCAATTATTTCAACAAAATCTTCTTTAGAATTTGCAGGACGAAGGTTTATACCTAGCAGATAACTTCCTCCGCTGGTAAAGTGAAGATGACTGTCGTTAAAACCGGGCAGCATCAGTTTTCCTTCCAGGTCATAAACAGAAGTTTGGGCATCAATAATATTCAGATTTGTTTTACCGACATAAGTAATTTTATTTCCTTCTGTCATTACCATTTCTGCATAAGGCTGCTTTTCATTTACAGTATAAATTTTTCCGTTGATGAAAGCATTGCTCATTGTTTGTGACCAAATTTCAAGATTACAAAATTGAAAGATTACAAGATTGAAAATTAGAATTGAATAGAATGTCTTTGATGTTTGATTCATAATTGATTTTCACTGTTTGTTGCTTTGCAAATATAAAAATTATTTATTTTTTACTGGTATTAGAAGAAAATTAGTAAATCAATTAATGTAATTACTATTTTTTATTTCATTTTTATAAAATTGAGCTTTATTTTTTGGGTATCGTTTAGTAAGTGCTAAACGATTACATATCGGTTTTCTAATTCATTACAAATTAGAGGGGCATATATGTTTATCTACCTAAAAATTCTTTTTATTATTTCCCTCCTGTCCACAACTTATCTTACTGCACAATCACCTATAGAATGGGAAAAAGTTCCAATACAAGACTTGCAGAAGACGACTTTCCCCAGTGATTCAAATGCTTCGGCTGTAATTCTATGCGATTTTGGAGAATCGAAGTTGAATGATGATCTGGGCATTGAATATTCCAGGCATGTTCGAATAAAAATATTGAACGAAAATGGATATAAGTGGGGTACACATTCCATTTATCTAACGACAAGTAGATACGGTGAAAGACTGGATGACCTGGAAGCTATTACTTACTCGATTGATGCGAATGGAGAGATTGTTCAGGCAGAACTTGATGACGATGACATATTTGAAGAAGAAATAACAGACAATAGAGTAAAATTCACTTTTACATCTCCAGCGCTTAAACCGGGATGCATTGTTGACATAAGATATAAAATCATTGCTGAAAGCCTGTGGTTTATCAGGGGCTGGACTTTCCAGATGAGTGAACCGGTTCTCTGGAGCGAGTACAGAGTAACTTACCCGCGGAATATTGCCTTCGCATCGGTATTGATTGGCTATGAACCATGGGCTTTAAAAGAATACAATGAAGTTAACCAACACTTCGGTGGAATAGCCGCTTCGTATCTGGGTAATAATTTAGTTAAATGTCAATCTTACCGCTGGGCAATCGAGAAAGCACCCGCTTTACGGGATGAACCTTACATAACAACCTTAGATGATTATGCGAGCAGAGTAGATATTCAGTTAGCAGCATACTCTTTTCCCGGAACTGGAAAAAAAGAATTCCTAAATACCTGGCAAACTGTGGTAGATGAGTTGATTGATCATAGTGATTTTGGTAAACAGATTGATCCTGAAGAAGTTGAAGGCCTGACAAAAGAAATTACTAAAACGCAGACTTCGCCGGAAGATAAAATGAAAGCTATCTATAACTGGGTAAATAAATCTATTGTCTGGTCAGGCAGTAAAAGACTTTTCACTGAATATGATGTTGAAGAGACACTTGAAAATAAAAAGGGTAACAGCGCCGATATAACTTTTCTTCTTCTCTCAATGCTGAAATCTGCTGGTTTAGAATGTGAACCGGTGATAGTCAGTACCCGTACAAATGGTAAAATCCAAGATGTTTATCCGATCATATCTCAGTTCGATTATGTTCTGGCTAGAGCAAGAATTGGAGGATCCGCATATTTCCTGGATGCAACAGATCCGCTTCGTTCTATAGATATTCTTCCAACCAGAGTGTTAAATGTAAGAGGTCTTTTAATCAAGCCAGGCAAACCTGAATGGGTGCATCTTTCAGCCGCAAAGGGTGATGATGACGTAATTGTTTTAAACATTTCGCTGAATGCAGATGGTTCTATTAAAGCAAATTTAGATGCCCTGTTTGGTCAGTATACCAGTTTATCACACAGGAATGATATTATTGGAAAGAGTGACATTGACTTTGTTAAAGAAATATTTAAAACTGAATCTATGGGTCTAAAGATTGATTCAGCAGTTGTTTTGTTTAAAGATAGTATACATTTACCACTACGAATTCGGGCTGGATTCTTCTCTGATAATTACTCACAATTGGGCGGAGACTTAATTTACTTCAATCCTAATTTAATTTATAGATTTACCGACAATCCATTTAAATCAAAAGAAAGAAATTTTCCAATAGATTATTCATATCCAAGATCTGATAAGGTTATAATTAATATCCACTTACCGATTGGTTATGAGCTAAAAGATATATATGAAAACAAAACACAAAGCGTGAGTAATAATGCAGCGTTCAAAAGGGCAGTTCAGGTTGAAGACAACCTGGTTCAGATAGTTAGCAAAATCGAAATAAAACAATCCGAAATAAAACAAAATTTTTACACTAAGCTTAAAGAGTTCTATGCAAAGATAATCGCTGCTCAGTCTGAATTGCTTGTTATTGGACTAAAACAGTAAAGAATTAAGCGGTACATTTTAATAAACAATATTGGACATAATATGAAGCTTCTACTATTATCTGCGGTAATTGCTTTCTTCCTTCTAAATTCAAGTGTTAAAAGTCTTTCTAATAATGAATACGATGTAAAAAACATTCCGCTTGAATTATTAAATGATGCTGACGTAATATTCAGGAAAGATGAAGTAAAATTTGCCATAGAGGATTATAACACTGCGCTATATAAAGTTGTAACTTCGGTTACTATCTTTACAAAAGATGGACAGCATCACGGCAGAATTAAATTATACTACGATAAATTCAGGACAGTAGAAGAACTCGAAGGAACAATTTATGATGCTAATGGCGAAGTAGTTCGCGAGCTGGATGATTCAGATGTAGAAGACTATAGCGATTTTGAGATATATTCTATTTATAGTGATAACAGGGTGAAGTTTGCTGAGTTATATCATGATCAATTTCCCTACACAGTTGAATATAAATACGAGATAAGCTACGATGGATATATCGGGTGGCCTGCCTGGTTTTCAAGAAGTTCGATAGATGCAGTTGAGTATTCCAGTTTCGAGGTAAGTGTGGCCAAGGATTACAAGTTCCGTTATTGGTGTAATAAGAAAGATATCGAAACCTTTATAACAAAGGGAGGGAATGATGAGAAATATTTCTGGTCTGAAAGGAATCTATTAAAACTATCAGATGAAAAGAAAAATGAGGATCTTGAGGATATTGCAACAATTGTACGTATGGCTCCATCTGAATTTGAAATTGACGGCTACAAAGGAAACATGGAATCCTGGAAAGATTTTGGTTTATGGTATTACAAACTTTCTGAGAAAAAAGATAATCTTGAAAAAACTTTTTTAAGTGAATTAGATGACAAATTAAACTCATCATCAAGTTTTGAAGAAAAGGTGCGTATTCTTTATAACTACCTGCAAAAAAGATCAAGATATGTTAGTGTTCAATTTGGGATTGGCAGCTGGCAACCTTATGATGCCGCATATGTTCATAAGAATGGTTATGGAGATTGTAAGGCTTTGTCAAACTATATGATTACACTTCTTAAATATGCAGGAATAACGGCTTATCCTATATTAATTAATAACGGTCATGTCAGGACTCCTTTAATTTCGGAATTTCCAAGCAACCAGTTTAATCACGTAATTGTTTGTGTCCCCGCACCCGAAGATACACTCTGGCTTGAATGTACGAGTCAGATTATACCAGCAGGTGAAATTGGGTGGAGCAATGAAAACAGGGACGCACTAATGGTTACTCCTGAAGGCGGTTTCATTGTACGGACTCCAAATAGCGAATCTCAAAAAAATGTTCAGATAAAAAACGCCAACGTAAATTTATCCGGTTCCGGTGAAGCCAATGTAAGTGTTCGCATTAAGTGGACTGGTAACCAGCACGATTATGCTCTTGTTGCGGCAGAAAAAACAACCGGCCACGAAAAGGAAAAATGGATAAAAGAACTGCTGAAAGTTCCAGACATCAGCTTGAGCAACTTCGAATTTATAAACGAAAATAAAAACAAATCTGAAATTGAATTAAAACTTGGCTTGAAACTGATGCGCTACGGCTCGGTTACCGGAAAAAGAATGTTCATCCATCCAAACTTGATGGAAAGAAGAAACAGCGCACCAAAAGAAATAACCGAAAAGCTTTCGCCGGTAAGATTCAAATATCCTTACCTGGATATTGATTCAGTTTACTACCACTTGCCAGAGAAGTTTAGCGTTGAATCTATTCCGGGCGAAATAAATTTAGAATCTTCATTTGGCAGCTTTTCATCAAAAACATTAAAGGAGGGTGATCACTCACTATTATTTATTCGAAAGTTAGAAGTCATAAGTTACTCCGTTCCCCCTGAAAATTACCCTGAATACCAAAAGTTTTTTGCAAACATTGTAACAGCGGACAAACAACAGGTTGTTCTCGTTAAGGATTAATTAAAACAACAGTATCAAATTTTTCCGTTGATGAATGTTTTACGCATTGTTTGTTGCTTTGCAAATATAAAAATTAGGTTTATGATGAGCGAATTTAACGGAGAAAGGGATTGATTCTGTTTTGTTTTTGAATTAAGTTTAAACCAGTTAAAACTTACTTCGGGGAATAAATGCCTGAGCCGAAGCTATTAGACAAAGTTCGGACTGAACTAAGAACCAAACACTACAGTGTTCGCACTGAGAAAACTTATGTAAGCTGGATTTATCGCTTCATACTTTTTCATAGTAAAAAACATCCAAAAGATATGGGCGCTGATGAAATAAAAGCGTTCATAAATAATCTTGCGACTAATCACCATGTTTCTTCATCCACTCAGAACCAAGCACTTCAGTCAATTTTATTTTTATATAAACACATAATTAAAAAAGATATTGAATTCATAGATTCAATTAGCAGGGCTAAGAGGATTAAACATCTTCCCGAAGTTTTTTCTAGAAACGAAGCAGCATCAATCTTAAAGTATTTATCGGGTGTGAATAAATTATTCGTGAGTTTACTTTACGGAACTGGTATGCGTTTATCAGAAGGATTAAGATTACGAATTAAGGATGTTGATTTTGAGATGAACCAGATAATAGTAAGAGATGGCAAAGGTGAAAAGGATAGAATAACAGTCCTACCTCAAAAGCTTATAGGTGATTTGAAAGATCAAATACGGAAAGTGCATAATCTTCATCAGATAGATTTAAAGAAAGGAACAGGTGAGACAATATTACCTTATGCATTGAATAGAAAATACCCGAATGCGGCTAAGGAATTCGGATGGCAGTATTTGTTTCCTGCCAGCAGCTATTATTATGATGAAAAAACTAAAAAGAGGTATAGATATCATATTCACGAAAGTGTTATTCAGAAAGAAGTAAAAAAAGCTATCAAGCTTACAGGAATAAATAAACCCGGCTCTACACATACTTTCAGGCATAGCTTTGCAACGCACCTGCTTGATTCGGGACACGATATCAGAACAGTTCAGGAATTATTAGGGCATAAAAGCGTGAAGACTACAATGATTTATACCCACGTGTTGAAGACGGTTATGGGTGTTAAAAGCCCGCTGGATAACCTTCTTTAATATTAGGAATGATATGCTGCGAAAAGTTTGGAAAATATCAGGGAATAAAAGTTTTAATAAGAATATAACATTCTCACTGCCGGAGTGTTATGCAGATATTTGGCAGTATAATTAATAGTTATGTGCCTATAGTATTCAGATTACTATTTTATCTTAAGTTTCATTAAAAATATTTTAGAAATAAATATGAAAATAAAAATAATATTATACGTTGTATTCATCAGTTCAATTTTTATATCTCAAAATAATGGTCAATCGGATATCACCCAGATAACATTTAAAGTAGAAAAATATAAAGGTAACATTGACAATTCACCCATTACAATGTTATTAACATTTTATCCAGACAGCAATATAATAGGTTACTACTATTATGATAAAGTCGGTCGTTTATTTACAGTTAAAAATTTAAAGGAAAATAAAAGTTCAAAATTAGAAGCCGAACAAATTGAGTTATTTACTAATAATGGTGAATCAAGGGATAGGGAAATTTTTGAATTCTCGCAGAGTATTTTTGAGAATAAGGATAATATAACAGGGAAATGGATTCACAAGAATAAAGTTCTTTCTGTCTATTTAACTAAAGAAAATTTAAGGTTTGACTGGAGATTATTTACTTATAAGTCTGTGGGGTACTTCAACAATTCGACTTTTACTGAACAAACTAAAGACTATTCAATTATTTATCCCTCATTTTCAACTAATCCAAAATTAAACGCCCATTTTTTAAATGAGAATAACTTTCTTGATAGGAATACAATAGATTT
>DATIJX010000181.1:0-19592 GCA_035478175.1 Ignavibacteriaceae bacterium | reverse complement strand
AAATATATTGACTGAACTTTGCCTGCAAACTCTGCTCTCTCTAATCTATTTTCGATAAAGTAAAGATCAATTCCATCGGATGATGTTTGGTCGAATCTTTTATCAAACAGTTTATTCTGTGAAAGCATAAAAGAATTATTGTTGACTACTAGATTCTTAATCTGACCATCTTCTAAATAAATTGTGATTGAGTCACCCATAAGCTGAGAGTTTTCATACCATAAAACTGGTCTTGAGGCATCATCGTTTATTTTATCTGTAATGATTTTTTCTTCATCACGATAATAGGTTGTCAGGTCATTAACTGAAGCAAATCCTCCTCTTAAAATTTTTACCGAGTCAGTTGCTTTGAAAACATTTGTACCACTGCGAAAGCTTTCCATCACGTTGCTCTTAATCAAGAGAGTATCAATAGAAATTCTCTCCTCATCAACTTCATCTATATTAAACGTAGTATCAACCTGCATCAGCAGTGGATTCTTATTTATCAGAGTATATTTTAATTGACCGTCATCTTCTAAATGTTCACCAAAAATGGTTAGGTTATCCCGCAAATTTTTTATACTTACATTCCCATCAGCAATGCTGTACTTTGTCATTCTAAGATGAGTTAGTGTATCGGCTGTGATAATATTATCTCTATCATTGATATTAACATTTCCAATTGCAATCGATTTATCAAGGTTTTTAAAGTAAGTTAGCTCGTCAGATGTCAAAGTCGTTGTGGAATCAATGAGCTTAACATTTGATTGGAAGAAGGCACGTGATTCATCAAAAAAATATTCTCCGCTGTCAGCAGAAAGAATTATCTCGGTGTCATCCAGAATAATTCCGGAAGTGCTTTTCGTTTTCCTGAGATTTCCAAAGTAATAGCCCTTTTCTGTTTTGAGCGTTAAACTATCCTGTGTGGCAATTACGTTTCCAATTAATTCGGCTTCATTGCGGGCGAGATATTGGATTGCCTTGTTACAGTTAACAATCACGTTTCCCTGAATTAATTTTACATTTCCAATTACCTCACGGACAGACTCGCCTTCAACAAACTTTCCTACAAGACTATCTCCAATAACTGTAATTTTTTCATCTTCACTCTGTGATTGAAGCGAAACACAAAAAATAAAAAGGTAAATAAACAGAAATGATAATCTAAACATTACTCTTTTTTCGCCCTGGTAATATATGTGATGTTGTAGATAACATAATTCCTGAGATGCTGATCAGATTCAAAACCATAACCTTCAATATGTTCATCCGGTGATTCAATGGTAACAAATTTATCTGAAACAATTTTTTTATCCTTATCACGCCACTTTAGCTCATCGGTTTTTACAACGATTCCACTATCGTTAACAGCAACAACACTGTCAATTGCAAACAAGTCGTTTGTTTTTTCATCAACTCGGCCTCGCTTGGAAGTAAGTGTTGTAGTTTTCACTTCGAGTGAATTGAAGAACTCTACTTTCACTCCATCCTTAAGTATGGTTTCCTTTCTAGTATTAAATACTTGAAGATGTCCCGTGTATAATATCGCAGCAGTTTTTCCTGAATCTGTAAAGAAGATTGTTGAGTTCCAGCTTTCCTGAGCAGGTAATTCTTCAACAATAAATGAAGAATCAACTTTCGGTTTAACATCCTTACTAGTGCAGCCTATTAACGAAAGGAGTAAAATGAATGCAAGTAAAATTTTCATCTTCTCTGAAGTCCGAGATTAATAAGATCGTGAAGATGTACAATACCGATTGGTCTTTTTTCACGGTCGGCAACAATCAGCGAAGTGATTTTGTGGCTCTCCATAATTTGTAATGCAAAAGATGCAAGGTAATCTTTATCAGTAACTTTCGGATTCTTGGACATTATATCGGTTGCAACGAGATTTTTTACATCCATTGTTTTTTCAAGAAGTCTTCTTAAATCTCCATCAGTTATAACACCTGTTAACTTTCCTTCTTTATTTACTACGCAAGTTGTTCCTAATCTTTTACTGGTCATCTCAAGTATGATATCTTTTATTGAAGAATCTTCTTTAACGACGGGAACTCCTTCTCCCTTTATCATTATCTCATCAATCTTTAATGATAATCTTTTACCAAGACTTCCGCCTGGATGCAGCAAAGCAAAATCTTCTGCTGTAAAACCTCTCTTCTCAAGTAATGCAACCGAAAGAGCATCACCCATAACAAGTGTAGCCGTAGTTGATGATGTTGGAGCTAAATCATGTGGACAAGCTTCTTCTTTGACACTGATGTTAAGAAATATATCGCTACCCTTCACAAGAGATGAATCGGGATTTCCAGACATTGCAATTAACTTCACACCAAGTCTCTTAAACATCGGAAGCAGTTTAGAAATTTCGTCGGTCGAACCACTCTTAGAAATAATTATCACTACATCTTCTTTCCTCACCATTCCAAGATCACCATGCAGTGCATCGGTCGGATGAAGATAAATTGCAGCAGTGCCGGTCGAGTTTAATGTTGCGACAATTTTTCTTGCAACTAATCCTGACTTTCCCATTCCTGTTAAAACTACTCTGCCTTTTGAGGCATAAATTGTATCAACAGCTTTTACAAAATCTTTGTTTATACTTTTTTCAAGACTGGCAACAGCCTCCGCTTCAATTCTTACAACACTTCTACCGGTTTTTATTATTTCATTATCTGTCAAAATATTCCTCTGAAAATGTTTTTGCCGAATTGATTTTTTTATTTATAATTTCTTAACGAGAGAATCTATCTGCTGAATTTCAATCAAAAGGCTTTGAAGATCGCTCAATGGCAGTTGGCTTTCGGCATCACTCAAAGCATTAGCCGGATCTGGATGAACTTCCAAAAAAAGTGCATCAATGCCAATTGCTACGGCAGCTTTTGCAAGTGGCTTAATGAATCTCGGCTGACCACCGGTTTTGCCGCCACTGCCGGGCAACTGAACAGAATGAGTTGCATCCATTACAATAGGATAGCCGAAGTCTTTCATAATCACCAGCGATCTCATATCAACAACAAGATTATTATAACCAAATGTAGAACCTCGTTCAGTTAATAATATTTTTTTATTTCCGGTTGATTCAATTTTCTCAATTGCATGCTTCATATCTTCAGGAGCAAGGAACTGCCCTTTCTTAACATTAACTGCAATACCACTCTCACCGGCTGCGACTAATAACTCAGTCTGCCGGCATAGAAAAGCTGGTATCTGCAGAACATCTGCAAACTCTGCTACATTAGGAACTTCCGAAACTGAATGAACATCAGTTAATAAAGGCAACTCTAATTCTTTCTTAACTTTATTCAGGATTTTTATTGCTTCTGAATCGCCAATTCCTTTAAATGATTTGATGCTCGTACGGTTTGCTTTTTTATAACTTGATTTGAAGATGAATGGAATACCCAGTTTTGAAGTTATCGTTTTAATTTGTTCAGCCGTAGATAAAGTTATTTTCTCACTTTCCACAACGCAGGGTCCGGCAATAAGAACAAATGGTAGATTTGATCCCAGCTTAACATTTTTTATTTCAATCATGATTCTCTTAATTAATTACTCTAATGACGTGTAAATATAAGAAATTATAGGCTTTTTTTGCCTTCAAATAGTTACCATTATTTGCCTATTGAACTTTTTATCATTGAATTAAATTCTGACAAAAGATTAGTTTTACTTCCAGGATTATCGACTCAATAAAATAGAAATTTATTTCCAGAATTTTACATTGAATTATCAACAGTAATCATTAAATTCTTATCCAATTCTTTCAATATTTCGAACCAATAATAATACATTTTATGCTCAAAAGAATTTTCTTCCTTCTAATTATTTCAACTGCATTTATTTTCGGTCAGCCTGTAGAATCTCTCAATTCATCAGAGATAAAAATAGCTTTGAAGAGACTAAATACACTTGGTACTGTACTTTATGTTGCGGCTCATCCAGATGATGAGAACACAGCATTTTTAGCCTACTTTAATTATGCACAGCATCTAAGAAGCGGATATTTTTCTTTTACAAGAGGAGATGGCGGGCAAAATCTTATTGGTGATGAGCAAGGCGATTTACTGAGTGTTATTCGAACTCAGGAACTTTTACAGGCAAGAAGTATTGATGGAGCCGAACAATTTTTTGCGAGAGCAGTTGATTTTGGTTATTCAAAGACTCCCGATGAAACTATTGAGAAATGGGGAAAAGAAGAAATGCTTTCCGATATTGTCTACGTAATCAGAAAATTTAAACCTGATGTAATTGTTAACAGGTTTCCAACCAGTGGTCAGGGAACTCACGGCCATCATACTGCGTCTGCAATTCTTGCTGTTGAAGCTTTTAATTTAGTTGGCGATCCAAATGCGTTTCCCGAACAGCTGCAATATGTTCAACTCTGGCAGCCGAAAAGAATTTTTTGGAATGCGTGGACTCCAGCACTGAATTCTATGGGAATTAATCCTGATACGTTAATAAAAATAAATTTGGGAGAATACAACAATCTGCTTGGGAGGTCTTATACAGAAATTTCCGCAGAAAGCAGGACGATGCATAAAAGTCAAGGCTTTGGCGCTTCAGGGAGAAGAGAGAATTTATATAATTACTTTTTTCAACTGCAAGGTCAATCAGCCAAAAATGATTTGTTCGATGGAATTGATTTAAACTGGAACAGAGTTAAGGGAAGCGAAAAAGTTTCAAAACATTTAAAACAGGCTGAAGCAGAGTTTGATTTTGAAAATCCATCGAAAATAGTTCCGCTTCTTGTTCAGGCTTATTCTGAACTTCAGAAATTAAACGATAAATACTGGGTTGATATTAAATCTGGCGAACTTCTGAAAGTAATAAAATCCTGTGCTGGAATTTGGGCAGAAGCAGTGACTGAGGAAAATCTTCTATCACCAGGTAGTGAGACTAACGTTAAAGCAGGATTTGTTGTCCGTTCAGATGTGCAGGTAACTCTAAAATCTATTCATATAGATTATCAAAAAAGCGATTCAACTTTAAATTTAAAAATGGTTAAAGGAGAAATGATTTCAGTTGAACGAAAAATTTCCATTTCTCCTGATGCAAAATACAGCCAGCCGTATTGGCTCGAAGAAGGAAATCATAAAGACATTTACATTGTAAATGATCAGAAACTAATTGGTCAGCCAAAAACTGATTACCCGCTTCATGCAACATTTACAGTAGATTTTAATGGTGTTGAAATTGATTTCACCATCCCAGTATTCTACAGAAAGAATGATCCTGTGGAAGGAGAAGTTTATAAAAGAGTTGAAATTGTTCCTGAAGCAGTTATTAACTTCGACAAAGAATTATATTTATTGAAAAATGGCGAAGAGAAAGAGATAACTGTTGTCGTTAAAAGCATAAAAGGTGAAGTCAATGG
This sequence comes from Ignavibacteriaceae bacterium, assembly GCA_035478175.1. GTDB lineage: Bacteria > Bacteroidota > Ignavibacteria > Ignavibacteriales > Ignavibacteriaceae > IGN2. The sequence continues at coordinate 14,233 of DATIJX010000181.1, read as the reverse complement.
TAAACTGAAAATTCTTCACGAGGATGGCTGGAGCGTTTCACCATTTTATTATGATTTTAACTTTACTCAACAAGGTGAGGAACAAGAATTTAAATTCAAAATAAACTCAACTAATAATAATCTATCTGCTAATTTAAAAGCTGAACTGGACATTGATGGAAAGAAATTATCTAAAAGTCTTGTAACGACTAGCTATCCGCACATTCAACCTCAGACCGTTTTACCTGAGGCTTCTGCAAAAATTCTTAAACTAGATTTTCAAAAAAAGACTGTCAAGAAAATTGCTTACATAATGGGTTCAGGTGATAAGATACCTGAACTTCTCAGAGATTTAGGATTTTCTGTAGATGTATTTACCAAAGAACCATTGACAACAGAGCTACTTCAAAATTATGATGTTGTGATTGCAGGTATCCGTGCTTACAATACCTATCAAAGGCTATCAACAGATCAAAAAAATATTTTGAAGTATGTAGAAAACGGAGGAACATTTATTGTTCAGTACAATACTACCGGTGATTTGATTACAGATCCTTCTCCTTTCAAATTGAAAATTTCAAGAGACCGTGTCACTGAAGAGGATTCGCCTGTTTCAATTATAAATCCAAATCATCCTTTAATGAACTATCCTTTCAAGATCACTCAGACAGATTTTGATGGATGGATTCAGGAACGTGGATTGTATTTTCCAAATGAATGGGATGAAAATTTTACTCCTCTTCTTGAAATGAATGACAATGGTGAGACTCCAAAATCAGGTTCACTGCTTTTTACAAAGTATGGCAAAGGAAATTATATCTACACAGGCTTATCTTTCTTCCGACAGCTTCCTGCTGGTGTTGAAGGAGCGTACAAACTTTTTATTAATTTATTATCGGCTGGAATAAGTGAATAACAATAATGATCTAAATAAAAATGCTGAAGACTCTCCCCCGCCGATTATAGGAAGCTGGAATAAAATCTATGGTTTTGTTTTCTTCAATCTGATTGTGTTGATTCTTCTTTTCTACCTATTCACGAAGGCATTTGAATGAGCAATCTCGATTGGATTGTAATGTGCGGCTTCATTGGATTTGTAGTTCTTTATGGAACCTGGAAATCAAGGAACGCAAAGGATGTCGATACATATTTACGAGCAGGAAGAACTTCCAGATGGTGGCTGGTTGCATTATCAATAATGGCAACACAAGCCAGTGCCATTACTTTCCTTTCAACTCCCGGTCAGGCTTATGTTGATGGGATGCGCTTCATCCAATTTTATCTTGGTCTACCAATTGCAATGATAATACTTTCCATCACGGCAGTACCAATTTATAATAAACTAAATGTCTACACAGCTTACGAATACCTGGAAAAACGCTTTGACTTAAAAAACAGAATGCTGGGAAGCGCACTTTTTTTAACTCAGCGAGGATTGGCTGCCGGATTTACTATTTATGCACCCTCACTTATTCTTTCCGTAATCCTCGGATGGGAAATGAATTTTACTATTATAGTTGTAGGCACGATGGTAATTATTTATACCACTGTTGGCGGAACAGTTGCTGTAAATAAAACTCACTTTCTTCAGATGATTATAATCACTGTTGGAATGTTTGCAGCATTTTATGTGCTGATGTCTCTCCTGCCGGAGGATGTTTCTTTTATCGATGCAGCTTACGTTGCCGGTAAAATGGGTAAGCTTAATGCAATCGATTTCACATTTGATTTGAGCAATCGCTACACTTTCTGGTCAGGAATAATTGGCGGAACATTTCTAATGCTTTCATATTTCGGGACAGATCAATCGCAGGTTCAAAGATATCTCGCCGGAAGTTCAATTGCTCAAAGCAGATTAGCTCTGCTCACCAACGGATTAGTTAAAGTGCCAATGCAGTTTATAATATTGTTCATTGGAGCGATGGTATTCGTGTTCTTCCAATTTGTTACCCCACCCTTGTTTTTCAATCCTGTTGAAGAAGCAAAAGTTAAATCAGGTGTGTATAGTTCTGAATATGAGTCCATTGAAAAAGAGTATGTTGAGATTCAAAATCAAAAGCAGAGTGAACTTAAAGCACTTATTTCATCAATTGATCGTGGAGATGAAGAGAAATCAAAATCTCAAACAGAAATTATTATAGAGCATCAGAAAAAAGCTGATGAATTAAAAAGTCGTGCAGTAGAAGTGATCAAAAAGTCAGATCCAAAAGCCGATGCAAATGATACAAATTATATTTTTCTCACTTTCATTATAAACTTTTTACCAATTGGATTCGTTGGTTTACTGATTGCCGCGATCCTATCTGCTTCAATGTCATCAACTTCTGCGGAACTCAATGCGCTTGCTTCAACAACTGTAATTGACTTCTATAAAAGGTTAATAAAAAAAGATGCAAGTGACCTTCAATATGTTAAAGTCTCAAAGATTGCAACTGTGTTCTGGGGTATTTATGCAATCGTCTTTGCACTATTTGCCAAAGAACTTGGATCACTGATTGAAGCTGTAAACATTCTCGGTTCACTGGTTTATGGAACTATCTTAGGAATTTTCTTAACTGCATTCTATCTGAAAAAAGTAACAGGCACTCCAACATTCCTAGCAGCCATAATCGCTGAACTTCTGGTTTTATACTGTTTTTTATTTACAGACATTCCCTTCCTGTGGTATAACGTAATCGGTTGTGTGGTAGTAGTTGTTGTTGCATTTTTGTTAAGTAAGTTTTTTAAAGGTTTTACTAAAGCAATGTGATTTGAATAGAATTGCTTCTTTCTATCGAATTCATATATTTTTATTGAACATCTAAAAAAAAATCGGGGTAAATGATGAAGAAAAATCAATCTAGCCTATTATTATACGGCCTCATCCTTGGTGGATTAGTCGGTGCCGGACTCGCAGTTTATTATAGCTCAAGATTTATTAGTAAAAGCAATAGCAGAAAGCGGGAAAGAAAAAATAAGTTTTATGAAGGTATCGATGATATATTTGATACGAGTGCTGAAAATAAAATCGACGACGACTCCCGGATTGATAAGGAAACCGAAAAGGGTATTATTGACGAGTTATTTTCCAGATCCAAGTAAGCAGATATACTTTGGCAAAAGGAAGACAGGAAGAAATTATCCGTGCTGCGGCAAAGCGCTTCGGCAGGCATGGTTTTAACAAAACCACTCTTGAAGAAATTGCCCGTGACGTGCGGATTGGCAAGCCAACTATCTATCACTACTTCAAATCAAAAGACGAACTGTTTTATAGCTCCATCACATTTCAATCATCTCAATTTATAGAGGATATAAAAGCAATCTTTAATAACCAGGACTTGCCTGTTGGTGCAAGACTTCTTGAATACTTTGCTTTTAAGGAATCTGTTTATCATCGCTACAGTCTTTTATATGCTTTGATGTTGTCGTTATTTAAAGATGATTCTCTGGACAAAGAAAAGCAAATTCTCCAGAGCTTGTTGCAAAAAGAAACTGAAGTTGTCGGACTGATACTTAGCTCAATTTACACAGGACGCATTGAGAGCATGAACTTATCACTTCCCTTCTACATTGTTCACCTCAGCTGGGGATTAATGTTCAGCACAATTATCAAAGAATTTAATTCTGAAGGGAAATCAGCAAGTATGAAAGAATTGATGTTTAAAAGTCTTGAAACGATTTTATCCTGAGATGTTATTAAATCAAATTCGGGAACAATTAATACTGATTTAATTTGAAACTTTAAGCCCTGATAACTAACTTTCAATTAAGAATTCCCAAAATTTATCTTTAAAAAATTCTGAAAAATGCCTTCTTTTTTTAACAGCTGGCTTCCATTCATTTACCTTTACGGGGTTGGTGGAATATTTTTTTTGATAGGTATGATTATCATTAAAAAAAGCGGTGCTCTTGATACGACAAAAAAATCTCATCGACGATGGTTTAAAATTTTGCTTTTCGGTTTCATTTACTTCACTTTAATTCACGGCATTTTAATCATAGCTGCATTACACTGTTAATTTATGGACCTTGAAAAATTTCATAATATAGGCACAACAGCAGACTGGATAGTAATGGTCGTGTACTTCATAGCCATTATGCTATTTGGAACGTACTTCGGACGATATAACAGAAGCACGAAAGATTTCTTTTTTGGTGGAAGACGTTTTGCCTGGTGGCTTATCGCTTTTTCAATTGTTGCAACCGGCGTCGGCAGTCATAGTTTTATAAAATATTCTGCCAAAGGATTTGAAGCCGGGTTCTCTTCATCCATGACCTATATAAACGACTGGTTCTTTGTTCCCTTCTTTTTATTCGGATGGCTGCCAATAATAATTTATACCAAGATACGTTCTATTCCTGAATACTTTGAAAAACGTTTCAGTCCTTCTGCAAGATTTCTTGCAACAATTCTTTTGTTGTTTTATATGATTGGGTATATCAGCATCGGATTTTTGACTTTAGGAAAAGCTATTCTGCCGATGCTTCCGACCGATTTCACTTTACTCGGAGTTCACTTCGAAGTTACCTTAATGGGCGTTGTAATGGTAATTGCGGTTGTAACCGGTATCTATATAACCTTCGGCGGTCAAACTGCTGTAATCTTTACTGACCTTCTGCAAGGATTCATTCTTCTTTTTGCTGGATTTTTAATTTTCTTTATTGGAATATCATACATTGGCGGATTTGACATTTTCTGGAATATGCTGCCTACTGAATGGAAACTACCGCTCGCACATTTCAATGAACCATCCAGCTTTAACTTTGTGGGAATTTTCTGGCAGGACGGCGTTGCAGGTTCAATCGGGTTCCTGTTTATGAATATGGGTTTGATAATGAGATTCATGGCAACTAAAAGTGTTGATGAAGGAAGAAAGGCTGCTACATTCAACATTCTGTTTATGCTGCCTCTATCCGCAATTGTTGTTTCTAATGCTGGATGGGTTGGCAAAGCTATTTCCGTTGAGTTCCCAGATATCATTCCACCAAACACAGATCCTGATCAGATATTTGTTGTTGTCGCTAATGTTATTGCTCATCCTGGAGTTTTTGGTTTTGTTATGGCAGCTTTAACTGCTGCGCTTATGTCAACAGTAGATACGCTAATCAATGCAACCGCAGCTATTTACATCAACGACGTTCACAGACCAATCAAGAAAGTTCTTAAGCATCTTAAAGAAGATGATAAAATTACGGATAGGAAAGAATTATTTTCTGCAAGAGTTGCTTCGGTGGTTGTAACTTCACTTGGTGTTATAGGTGTGCTGGCCTTCAGAGATTTTCCAACTGTTTACGAAGCTCACGGGTTTTTCCATTCAACATTAACTCCACCTTTAGTCATTGCAATATTTATGGGTTTGTTCTGGAGAAAGTTTACTCCCGCAGCGGTGATTGTAACATTCATCGGCGGAGTTGCGTTGATGATTCTTGGAGCAAACTATCCGGGAATACTTATCAAACCATTTGCGCACGGAACACCAATGGATGAAAGCCATCCGTTTTCATATATCAGAGCACTTTATAATTTATTTGTTTGTTTCGGTGTGGGTTTTATAACTGCACTAACTACTAGTTATCAGCAGAGATTTGTAGCGTGGATTAAAAGTAAAAAGAGTGATAAAGAAATTATTTACAGTTTGCTTGTAATTTGTATTGTGCTTTTTGTTGGTGTTGTATTCAGTTCATCATTAATTGTTCTTCATCCGGATTCAATATTTGAGATTTCCTTATTCCTGTTTGCTACTCTGTTGATGAGTGCACTTGTTACAATTCTTGTTACTTATTTTGTTAAATACGATCCGGAAATGAATACGCTGGGATTAACAGTTTACTCTCTCAAGAAAGCTAAAGAGATGTTTAAGGGCAGTAAGATTAACGACCGCGAAGGTGAAAAGATTGTCGTTAATTGGAAATTAAAAGATACAGATGAAGATATTATTTACTTCTCTAAGAATGATATGAAACGCATGGAAGCTGATCCGGGTGATTTGGTTTACCTCACCGATGTACGCAAATGGATGGGTGGATTGAAGTCTGTTCACTCAGTTTTTGGTGAACCACATGATGAAGATGGTGTTGTTTATATAACAAGAGAAAATTTTGAGCAAGGACAATTTGTAGAAGGAAAAAAGTTACAAGCAGAAAAAGAAATGTAAGGAACAGTACCTCTCCTCCAATGGAGTCCTCTGGACTAACCTCTACCCAATGGGGAGAAGTAATGGAAAATAAATTTCATTAGGAAATAATTTTTCTCACTCATAAGTTTACTCCCGTAAAATGAACACTTAATAGTTAACCGGTTTATTAATTTCCAATCAAAACATTTCATAATTTATTATGCCAACATTTGAACAGACCTGGTTGCCCTATCTTTACCTCTATGGAGTTGGAGGACTTTTCTTTTTAATCGGAATGATCACTATTAAAAAAACTGGTGGGATAGATCTTACCAAAAAGCGTCATCGCTTCTGGTGGAAAGTTTTAATATTTGGTTTCTTCTACTTCGTTATTATTCATGCAGCTTTAACGTTTGCTGCTTTATACCTCTAACAAAAATAACTTAAGCATGGAAACATATCATAGCATTGGTACATCCACTGATTGGATAGTAATGATCGTTTACTTCATCGGTATAATGGTATTTGGTTCTTACTTTGGCAAGTATAACAGAACAACAACCGATTTCTTTTTCGGTGGAAGGCGGTTTGCCTGGTGGTTAATTGCTATGAGTATAGTTGCAACAGGTGTTGGTAGTCATAGCTTTATAAAATACTCCGCAAAAGGATTTGAAGCCGGTTTTTCATCTACCATGACTTATATGAATGACTGGTTCTTTCTTCCATTTTTCATTTTCGGCTGGCTGCCAATTATTGTTTATACAAAAATCCGCTCCATTCCGGAATATTTTGAGAAAAGATTTTCTCCTGCAACAAGATTTCTTGCTACAATTCTTCTGCTTCTTTATATGATTGGATACGTTGGTATTGGATTTCTGACAATGGGAAAAGCAATTATTCCACTTCTTCCGCCAAGCTTTGAAATTTTCGGAATGAATATTCAGATAACTCTTATGGGTCTTGTTGTTGTAATTGCTTTTATAGTAGGAATATATATCACTTACGGTGGTCAGACTGCAGTTATATTCACTGACCTTGTACAGGGATTTATATTGATATTTGCTGGTATGCTTGTTTTTGGATTAGGGATTTCCTACCTGGGAGGATTTGATATCTTTTGGAATCTTCTACCGACTGAATGGAAACTTCCGCTAGCTCATTTCAACGAACCACCCGGTTTTAACTTTGTCGGAATTTTTTGGCAGGATGGCGTTGCTGGATCTGTGGGATTTTTATTTATGAATATGGGTTTACTGATGCGATTTATGTCTTGCAAAAGTGTTGATGAAGGAAGAAAAGCAGCTTCATTCAACATTCTTTTCATGCTGCCTATCTCTGCAATCGTAGTTGGAAATGCAGGATGGATCGGTAAAGCTATTTCATTAATTAATCCTGAAGCAGTTAGTCCTAACACAGATCCAGATGCAATTTTTGTTGTAGTTGCAAATGTAATTGCTCTTCCAGGGGTATTTGGATTTATTATGGCAGCATTGACTGCAGCTCTGATGTCCACAGTAGATACTTTACTTAATGCAATTGCTGCAATTTACATTAATGATGTTCATCGTCCTGCTAAAAAATGGTTAAGCAAAAAAACTCAAACCTGGAAAGAGGAAGACAGAGAGGAACTTTTTTCTGCTAGAATCGCAACAGCATTTTTTACTGTAATGGGTGTACTTGCAGTAATTCCTTTTAGCGCATTTCCGACAGTTTATGAAGCACACGGATATTTTCATTCAACTCTAACTCCGCCACTAGTTGTTGGAATTTTCTTTGGGATATTCTGGAGACGATTCACAAACACCGCCGTAATTTCAACTTTTATTGGAGGTGTAGCCTTAATGGTTCTTGGTATGCATTATCCTGTTCCTCTGATACAAATATTCGCTCACGGCACTATGTACGTACCTGATCACCCTTATATATATATTGGAGCTTTGTACAATCTTGTTGCTTGTGTGCTTGTTGCAGTACTAACTACAATAACGCAAAACCAACAACAAAGCCTAATCAAACAAATCAAAAAAATGCCTAATCATAGATTCATAATGATAGGTGTAACGATCATTGCTGCTATACTATTTGCAATGATTATTTTTAATGTTGCTTCATTGCCAGTTCTGTTTGTAGCAATAATACTTTTGATATTTCTAGTAATCATTGCCTCCGATTATTTCATCGATTATAATGCACAAGAAAAGACAGATGGTCTAACAGTTTGGTCTTTGAGTAAGACAAAAGAGAACTTTAAAGGAAGCAAAATAAATGATGCTGAAGGGGAAAAAGTAAAAGTAAACTGGAAAGTAAAACCCGGTGAAGATGATGCTTTGAACTTTTCTACGGCAGATATGGCAAAAATGAAAGCCAATATCGGCGACCTAATTTACCTCACTGATATCCGAAAGTTATTTGGTGGGCTAAAATCAATTCATTCAGTCTTCGGTGAACCTCATAATGAAGATGGCATAGTATATGTGACCGAAGAACACATCAAACAAGGACAATTTGTAAGAAATAAGCTGCTGCAAGCCGAAAAAGAAATGTAATTCTTTTTCGATTTAGTTGTGATTGTTTTTAGGTCTATTATGGAGTTTAAAATTCAATCAACAAGATTTTATGATTACTATTCTTTATAGTTCCGAATTATTGTCAACCATCAAATTAGTTGATATTAAGAAATATTTTTACAATTTTTGTCTGAAGTTAATTTGAGATTGAAATTTTTTAACATCAAGAAATTGGTCTGCTTCTTTAATGAACATCCCAATTTAATAATTCATTCACTAACTTTAAGGAGGTTATATATGAAACAATTTATTATTGTTTTCACTTTCTTTTCATTTTTTGCTGCTTCAAATATTGCACAAGAACAAAGTTCTGATATGGTTGTAGGCCACGAGACGATCGTGGTACCCGAAAGTATCCAATCACTTTTAAATCAGATTCAGCTCGCTGAAAATAATGAGGACTGGAATTCATACTCCCAGTTAAGAGAGCAATTAATTCAAGCATGGCAGCAGGTAAATCCGGAAGTTGCAAATTTATACAGATCGGTAAGCGGAGGAACACCTGATGTTACCGCCGATGGCGCAACTGTTGGCACTCAAAGGATTGATAATGGTGAGGCTTTTCAAAATTTATTGGAAGAGCCCCTTATTCAAGATAATCCATTGTGGGGTGATGATAAAATTATCTTTAACGGTAGAGCTGCCGATATCAGCATGGATATAGCTGTCAATGGAGATATTTACATTGCAGTCCTCGGAAGTTATACTGGCGCAGCAACAAGAGATTCTGTTTATGTTTTTAAATCTACAGATGGTGGAGAAAACTGGACAGAGTGGAGTAGAAATGTTTTTGCTACAACACAAACTTTTAAACAAGTGGAGCTTATGCTTTTTGATGGTCAGATAGGAGGCGTCGGTCAGCCATCCTATATTTTGCTTTTCTTTGTGTTTGACAATGGCTGGCTTAGAGTTGGCAGAACAGAAACAACTTCTCCTTCCTGGAGTTATTACACAATGGCAGGTGCATCTGGTGGCGGGCCAGTAACTCAGTTTGCTGTTGACAGAAATAATTCTTCAACTAATTACCGAGCGATTTGTTTATATGACAGTACTTCTGCTACCAATCCTTGGGTAAAATGCATTCGCTCTGAACCAGCCAGTTATGGAACTGTTTGGCAGGACGCACATTCACTCGGGTTTGTTGGAAGAGATCTTGATTTTGTTTATGGCTGGAACGGAGCGGTCTATGCCAGCTATAACGGTGCTTCCAGCGGAAACCTATATGCCAGAGAAAATACGAACTATGGCGATCCTGCATCATGGGCAGCACATCTTACGATCGCTACCGGTTCAACCGATACTACAAGACGCGGACAGATAATTGCTTCAAGAGAAGATATTCCTAATAATCGTGTTGCGCTGATTTTTGAAAGACAGGCGGGTAGTTCTTATGACCTATATTGGGCATTTAGGCCTAGTGGTGGTAGTTGGGGCACAATGGAAAACTGGGTAATTCCTGAAGAAAATAAATGGCCCGCTGTGTACTCCAGAAAAGTCAGTGGTAATCAAACTTTCAGAGGTGTGTTTGAAAGATCGGGAACAGGTAATACTCCACCTCGTTCTATTCGATATAAAAGTTTTGACGGTACGATTTGGACTCAAAGTGAAACGGTTTCAGATGCTTCTAGTGATGTAACCGGAATACAGAAACCTGAAGTGGCTGATATTGATGGCAGCACACCGGTATTCGCCTTTGTTGGTGGCAATTATATAAATGTTTACTTTGATAATTTTAACTGGACACCTTCAGACGTAAATGAGATTTCTGGTAATTTACCTGAGGTGTATAGTCTAGAGCAAAATTATCCTAACCCTTTCAATCCGAGTACATCAATTCAATTCAGGATTCCTGAAAATTCATTTGTATCACTTAAGATTTATAACGTGCTTGGAAAAGAAGTTTCAACACTTATGAATGAAGAAAAGAATGCCGGTACATATGAAGTTAATTTTAATGCTTCTGCACTCTCAAGTGGTGTTTATTTCTACAAACTTGAAGCAGGTAATTTCGTTCAAACCCGAAAAATGGTTCTGATGAAATAATTTCTAGTCTTATAAACTTTATTCAAGACCACCATCACCGGTGGTCTTATTATTTTATGCTTGTTCTAACTGCCCTTAACTGGTTATCTTCACAACAAAATTTTTGGATTTTATTTAAGGATTTTCAAAATGTATGATATTGCAATCGCCAGAATTCTGCACATAGTTGGTGTAATTCTTTGGATTGGTGGAGTAGCATTCGTGACAACCGTTTTACTTCCAACAGTTAAGCAATTCAAATCTAAAGAAGAGCGGATTGATTTCTTTGAGAAAGCCGAGCACAGGTTTGCCCGACAAGCAAGGCTGACAACTTTACTAGTAGGCTTAACAGGTTTTCATATGGTTGCAAGATTAAATATGTGGGAAAGGTTTCTGGATATTTCTTTTTGGTGGATGCACTTAATGGTATTGATCTGGTTAATTTTTACTCTTCTACTATTTGTACTCGAACCATTATTTCTTCATAAAAAGATGAGAGAGAAAGCTGAAATTGATCCCGAAGGAACTTACAGAAGAATTTATAAAATGCATCTTCATCTTTTCATACTAAGTATAATCACAATCATTGGAGCTGCGGCGGGAAGTCACGGCTGGTTGTTTTTTTAAATTTCATTTAAATTGGTCAAATCAAAATTTCAATTGTTTAGAAGGGTATCCGAATGATTAAAAATTACCGCAAAGGCGCAATCGGCGCACTTATGGATGAATATGAGCGTGCTGCTGAAGAGTTTAAAGATCTTGTTTCAAAAATAACATCAAATGATTTTGAAAAAATTGTTGACCTGAAAACCAAAGATGACGACTGTCGTTCCGTGCAAACTATAATCTCTCATGTAATTAATTCAGGTTATGGATATGCAAATTATATCCGGGACTGGTTTGCAATTCCCAAATCTTCACCAGAACGAAGGCTTATCTCGCAAAACGATTTCTCTATCGAACTGGATAAAATGCTTGCCTATACAGCAGAAACTCTTGAGGGTAAATGGGAATACTCCAACGAAGAAATAATGAAAGTGAAAATGATCGTTCGATGGGGTCCGCAATACGATCTCGAACAACTTCTTGAGCACGCAATTGTTCACATATTACGGCATAGAAGACAAATTGAAAAATTTGCAAGAGCGGAAAAAATTTCAATATCACACAACTAATAAATTAAATCTGCTGAGTCGTTTGTTTAATAAAAAGAATCTGATACTTGTAACCCTATTTGCCATTGCAATGGCCTACCTGGAATCAGCGGTGGTGGTTTACCTTCGTGCAATGTATGGCATCGAAAATCTTTTGAGAGATATTAATTTCGAAACTGATATTTATACTTTCATCGAGATAGGACGCGAAGCAGCAACGATTGTAATGCTTGTCATAGTTGGTCTTAAAGCAGGAAACACCTGGCAAAAAAAGTTCGGCTATTTCTTTTTATCATTCGGCATCTGGGATATTTTCTATTACATCTGGCTATATGTTTTTATTCAATGGCCAAAATCATTATTCGAATGGGACATACTTTTCCTGATACCTCTTCCGTGGTGGGGACCGGTAATCGCACCTATTTTAATTTCTATTCTTCTCATATCAATCGGATATTTATTAATCAGCGAGGTCAAAATTAAGGTCACATCAATCGATTGGATAGCGTTTGGGTTATCCATAGCTGTACTATTATATACATTTACTGAAGACAGCATCAAAGTGATAATTAGCGGGACGGGTGATTTGACCAAAATCCGGCCAACCAGTTTTAACTGGCTTTTGTTTTTAATCGCCTATGTAGCCTGGACCTTAACTACGATCAAGGTATTTTATCCACGTGCTGGAAGGCAGAAATAATAGCTTATAATTGACGATTTAACCTATATTCCCTGCCCTTTCAATATTATGGCTATCCATTACCTTATCAATAACAAAAAAATGATTAGCTTAATCCGATCAATAATTGAAAGTTAGGATTTAGCGAAGTATTATTGTGTATTAAATTATTTAGAATTAACAATCAAGAAAGAGGACAATGGGTAAAGGCGATAAAAAATCAAAAAAAGGGAAAAGATTCCAACATTCTTTTGGCAAGACGAGAAAGCGTAAAAAGGGTAAGACAACAAGTTCACGAAAAAAAGTTGAAGTAAAAACAAAACCAATCGAACACAAGAAGCCAACTAAACCAGAACCAGAATTAGTAAAGCCAGTTGTTGTTGTTGAACCGAAAGTGGAAGAAATCGCTATTAAAGAACCTGTAATATCTGAGATAAAGGAAGAAGTAAAGGCTACTGAAGTAATAGAAACATCTGTGACCGAAATTCCTGAAATCATTCCAGAACCAGTGAAGGAAGAGGTTAAACTTCCTGAAATTAAAGAAGCGGCTGTTCCGGAAATTAAACCGGAGCCAATAAAAGAAGAAATCGTGAAGGAAGAAAAAGAAAAAGTTGAGGCTCCAAAAGAGGCAGCTCCAAAAAAACGCGGAAGACCTAAAAAGAAAAAAGATGAATAATTTTTTCTTTTAAAACTTAATGAACTAAAAACTGATTATTATCGCGGTTTGAATCTGGTATTCTGAAATCACCCAGCTGAATTTCCTTTAGTATATCCGTCAATTTAATTTCGATTGAGAATAAATCCGTACCATCTTTCCAAACATCTGCTGAGAAATAATACTCTTCGCTTGTTTCATTTTCATAAATTGCTTTAAACTTAACAGGAGTCGGCACATTGCTAACCTTCCTGATAGTAACTTCAGCTTTATCATCATTAATTAAAACTCTGTCAATTGCCAGATCAGGATAGCCGGTTTCAAAAAACCAGGGTACCCAATACCAATTAAGATTTTTACCAGTCACATCATTAAAAGTGAAATAGAAATCAAAAGGAGTGGGATGTTTGCCATTCCACCTGCTAATGTATTCCTGCAAAGCTTTAAGAAAAATTTCATCTCCAAGTAAATCACGTAAAATTTCATAAGCGATTGAAGATTTATCATAGGCGGAATTACGATAAGAATTATATGGGAGAGATAATGAAGGGATCATCATAGGAATATCATCATCCGTTCCGGCCAGGTATTCATAGTTACCAACAGTGCTGATCAAACGTGAGTTAATTTCTGCCAATTTTTCCATATACTTGTATGGCAGCATTACAGCCCAGCCTTCATCCATAAAAGCATACTTTTTCTCATTCGTACCGACATAAAAAGGAAAATATTGATGTGCCAGTTCATGTGCAGTTAAAGCTACCGTGTTCTCCCAAACATCCGGAGAACCATCATTTATCATCATTGGAAATTCCATTCCGCCTCCTCCCCTTCTTCCATTATTAAAAGCTACTACTGAAGGAAAAGGAAATTTTATTCCCGGCATCTCGTGAGAGAAATAATTAATAAGGTCTTTAGATGCTTCTGCAACATCATAGAAGTCTGGTGAGCTAACAGGATAAACTGCCTGAACAAAAACCGACTGATTATTACTGCTGTCAACAATGGTTCTTACTCCATCCCACAAATAATTATCGCTGAAGGCAAAAGCGAAATCAGAAACATTAGTTGCTTTATATATC